>DASUCO010000252.1:0-9766 GCA_036275955.1 Acidimicrobiales bacterium | reverse complement strand
GAGGTAGCGCACGCCGAAGCTCACGGCCAACGCCAGGCACACGCTCAGCAGGAACGCGACCCACGTGCTCGCGTCGTTCGGCAGCGCCAGATCGAACACGAGTGAGCCCAGCAGCACGGGCGGGATCCCGCGGAACAGCAGCTGGAAGCCGAAGCGGCCGACGTCGGTGGCGAACCAGTAGCCGTGGAAGTCGACCGGCCGGTAGAGGTCACCGACGATCTCGCCGGTGCGCACGCGCTCGGCGATCTCGTCGGCGCCGAACGAGTACACCGTCGCCAGCAGTCCCTGCGTGACGAACGTGTACGTCGCGATGTCAGCGGCGTCGTAGCCGGCGAGGCCGGGACGCGCGTCGATCACGGCCAGCAGCACGTACACGCGCAGGAAGCCGAAGACCGTGTTGGTGAACACGCCCGCGGCGGTGGCGGCGCGGTACGTCGACGTGCGCAGGAACGAGCGTCGGGCGATCTGCCACCACAGCGCGACATGTGGCGCGCGCGTGCGCGACGGAACAGCACTCGCGGCACGCATTGCGGCGACCGTACGACGGCTCCATCACGGAAGCAACGGTCGTTTCGACAGTGCGGTGGCCCACGTCGGGGCGACAACCCAACCGCCGATGACGCTCGTCACCATACGAAAAAGCGCGCGACGCGCGCAAGGGTCAGACGCGATCGATGAGCTTGAACAGCTCGGCGTGGCGCACGCCGACGCGCGCGCCGAACCCGGCGAGTCGATCCTCGACGTGCCGACGGAAGCGAGCCACCTGCGCGTCATCGGACGCGTCGGTGATGTCGTGCGTCGTCACGAACTGCGACGTGTGCTCGAGCAGGGCGCCGATCTTGGCGTCGACGTGGCCGGTGACGTCCTCGGCGTGATCCGGCGCCTCCGACTCGAACAGCAGGATGGCCGACGGGCGGTGGTGGGCGATGCCCTGCTCCGGGAAGAAGTGCGGGTCGCGTGCGGCGACGACGCCATCGGTGCACAGGAAGCCGGCAGCGCGGTGATCGGGGTGCAGCCGCCAGCGGCGCCACGGGTCGTGCCCGAGCACGACCTCGGGCTGGAGCGTGCGGATCCAGCGGCACACCTCGGCCACCTGCTCGCGGCCCGCCTCCAGCTCGCCGTCGACGTTGGTCAGGAAGACCTGCTCGCCCGTCGCACCCAGCGCTCGGGCGGCGGCGCGCTGCTCGGCCTGGCGCGTCGCCACCAGCGCCGCGGTGTCCTCCTGCACGTCCCAAGAGCCCTTCGACCCGTCGGTGCACACGAGGTGGTGGATGACGGCGCCCGCCGCCGCCCACTTGGCCAGCGTGGCGCCGCACTGGAACTCGGCGTCGTCGGGGTGGGCCACGATCGCCAGCGCCGAGCGCGGCGTGGGCAGGTTCAGCCGCACGTCGGTATGTCTCCGGGCTCGTCGACGTCCCAGGTGAGATCCGGTGGCTCGATCACGAGGACGTCGAGACCGAGGCGCGCCGCCTCGGCGCGGTGCTTCTCGAACGACCCCGGTCCGTACTGGAACACGAAGCCGGCATCGCGGGGGAGCGACAGCACGTTGGTGCCGTCGCGCTTGCGGTCGGGGACGAGCACCACGCCGGAGTCGCCGACCACGATCATGAGGTCGCGCGCCTTGGGGAGGTCGGCGTGGGCCACGACCACGCGCTCGGCGTCGACGCCGGCCACGGCCTGGGTCACGGCACCGTTGAGGCCGGTGCCCGGCGTCCACGCCACCGATGCTCCGTGGCGGCGCGCCCACTCGGCCACCTCCTCGTCGTCGCACGCGATGGTGACCGGCAGCGAACCGGCGGCGGCCAGCACCCGCTCCGCCATCTGCCGGGCCAGGTCGGCGCGTGCCTGCTCGTCCAGCACGGACGCCAGCCTCGCCTTGGCGCGCGCGAACGACTTCACCGGCACGACGAGGGCGGATCGCATGGCCCCGTCACGCTACATAGGGTGACCTCGTGACCATGCGGGTGGCCGTCGTCGGTGCGGGGTCGTGGGGGACGACCGTGGCGTGCATCGCGTCGCGGAACTGCCCGACCACCCTGTGGGCTCGCCGCGAGGACCTGGTCGAGGAGATCAACACCGCCCACACCAACCAGCGGTACCTCAACGGGTTCGCGCTGCCCGAGGCGGTGCGGGGCAGCTCGTCGCTGGAGGAGACGGTCGGCAACGCCGACGTCGTCGTCATGGCGGTGCCGTCGCACGGCTTCCGCGAGGTGCTCACCGAGGCCGTGCCGCACATCCGCCCGTGGGTGCCCCTGCTCAGCCTGAGCAAGGGCCTCGAGCTCGGCACGCACCTGCGCATGACCGAGATCATCAACGAGCTGCTGCCCGGCCACCCGGCCGGCGCGCTGACCGGCCCCAACCTGGCCAAGGAGATCATGGCCGGGCAGCCGGCGGCCGGCGTGATCGCCATGGCCGACGAGCGCATCGCCAACGGGTTGCAGCCGGTGTTCGCGTCGCCGTCGTTCCGGGTGTACACGAACGCCGACATCGTCGGCTGCGAGATCGCAGGCGCGCTGAAGAACGTCATGGCCATCGCCGCGGGCATGGCGGCTGGCCTCGGCTTCGGCGACAACACCAAGGCCATGCTCATGACGCGCGGGCTGGCCGAGCTGACGCGCCTCGGCGTCGCCATGGGCGGCGACCCGCTCACCTTCGGGGGCCTCGCCGGCATGGGCGACCTGTTCGCCACGTGCATGAGCCCGTTCAGCCGCAACCAGCAGGTCGGGTTCGAGCTGGGCCAGGGCCGCAAGATCGAGGACATCATCGCCGGCATGAACATGGTCGCCGAGGGTGTGAAGACGTCGAAGGTGGTTGGCGAGCTGGCGGACAAGGTGGGCGTCGAGCTGCCGATCGCGGCGCAGGTCGAGGCGGTGTGCCACCACGGCGTGCCAGTCGTGGACGCGCTGGCGTCGCTCATGCAACGCCCCAGCGGCCGCGAGCTCGACGGGATCAGGTAGTGGGCCTGCGCTCCTTCCTGGTGCGGCGCGCCCTCGGGCGGTTCCGGATCACCGAGGACATCACCAAGCACCTGTCGACGTTCCAGCGCCTGGGCGAGCACTTCGAGGTGGAGGCGCCGGGCGAGATGCTCCCGGTCGGTGCCCGCACCGTGTTCCGCGCCCTGCGCACGCGGTCGGCGGCGCAGATCGGCACCGACTGGGTGTGGCCGTACTGGCTCGAGCGCCAGCTCGACCCGGCATCCCCATCGTTCGTGCCGCGCGGCCACCTGCCGTTCCTGACGAACGTGACGGCCCGCAACTGGACGGCCGTCGGCAACATCGGATCGAAGCGGGAGGCCATCGTCGACCCGCGCGGGCTCGTGACGCCCTGGTTCGATGGCTGGTCGCTCGACTGGTGGATCGGCGCCGACGACCGCTGGCACCTCCCGTCGCGCGAGGTAGCGGTGCGCCAGCGCCTCGTTGGGGACGTACCTGTCGTGGAGACGGCGATGCGCGTCCCGACGGGTGACGCCGTTCAGCGTGTCTACGCGGTGAACGACGGCGGCCAGGAGCTCGTCGTCGTCGAGATCGAGAACCGCAGCACGCTGCCGTTCGCGGTGGCGCTGGCGGTGCGCCCGTGCAACCCCGAGGGCCTCGCCGTCGTCGAGCGCATCGAGCTGCACGACGACACGACCGTGACCGTCGACGGGCGCGTGGCCATGCTGCTGCCGCGGCGGCCGTCGCGGATGGCGGCGTCGACGTTCCACGACGGCGACGTCGCGTCGATCGTGCTGGGTGGCGACGCCGGCGAGTCGTTCCCGGGTGACGTGCGCGACGAGGCCGGCTTGGCCAGCGCCGCGTTCGTCTTCCCGCTGGCGCACACGGCGACGCTGCGGATCGCCCTGCCCATCGAGCCCGAGCGCCGCACCCGCCTGCGCGGCGTGGCCCGGCGGCGGGCGGCCAAGGCACCCGCGCTACCGAAGTCGCTGCCGTCGGCCGAGCAGGTGGCGAAGGGTTGGGCGGTGCACGTCGAGCGGGGCATGCGACTCGAGCTGCCCGACCAGCGGCTGGCGTCGTGCGTGGCCGCCAACCGCGCCTTCCTGCTGCTGCTGCACGACGGGGACGAGATCACGCCCGGCCCGTCGACGTACCACCGCTTCTGGTTTCGCGACGCCGCCTATCTGCTGGGCGCGCTCGACCGGTTCGGGTACGAGCGCGAGGTGGCCGAGGTCCTGGCGTCGTACCCGTCGCGACAGCACGCCGACGGCTTCTTCTTCAGCCAGTCGCGCGAGTGGGACGCCAACGGCGCCGCCCTGCACTCGATCGCCGAGCACTGGCGGCTGCACCGCGACGAGGCACTGCTGCGCGAGCTCGCGCCGTCGGTGGCCAAGGGCGCCGAGTGGATCGAGCGCAAGCGCCACACGAAGCGCCGCCGTCCGGACGAGGCGCTGCGCGGCCTGCTGCCGCCGGGCGTGTCGGCCGAGCACCTCGGCCCGTTCGACTGGTTCTACTGGGACGACTTCTGGGGCCTGCGTGGCCTGCTCGACGCGGCCGAGGTGCTCGCCGCCGCCGGCGAACCGAGCGCGGCGGCTGACGCGGCGCGCATGGCGGCATCGCTGCAAGCGGACCTCGACCGGTCGCTCGAGCTGACGGCCAAGCGCCTCGGTACCCAGGCCATGCCGGCCGGGCCGCGCCGCCGCATCGATCCGGGGATCATCGGCTCGCTCGTGGCCGGATGGCCACTCAAGCTCATGGCCGCCGAGGACGAGCGGCTGATCGCCACCGCGGAGGTGGTGCGCGATCGCTTCCTGGTCGGCGACGCGTTCTTCCAGGGCATCAGCCACACCGGGCTCGGCACCTACCTGACCTTGCAGCTTGCGTTCGTCGAGCTGGAGGCCGGCGACCGGCGCGCGCTGGAACGGCTCGACTGGATGCTCGGCGCGGCGACGCCGACGTGGACGTGGCCGGAGGCGGTTCACCCGCGCCTGCCGGGCGGGTGCATGGGGGACGGGCACCACGGCTGGGCGGCCGCCGACGTGCTGTCGTTCGTGCGCAACCTGCTGGTGCGGGAGACGACGGACGGCGGCCTGGCGCTCTGCTCGATGGTGCCCGACGCGTGGCTGGGGCAGGGGATCGAGGTGCACGACGCGCCGACCCACCACGGCCGGCTGTCGTACGCCGTGCGCTGGCACGGCGATCGCCCCGCGCTGCTCTGGGAGCTCACGCCGCACGACATCGACCGTGGGGTTCGCATCACCGCGCCCGGGCTGGACGCGGCCTGGTCGAGCACGGACACGAAGGGTGAGGCGCTGCTGGCGCCGGTCCCGCCGCCTGGACAGGTCAGCGCCGTCTCGCTGCGGCGGCCGTGAGCTACACCGCCCGCGAGCTGGCCGACAGGGCCGGCATCGACATCGAGCTGGCGAAACGGCTGTGGACGGCCATGGGCTTCCCGCTGCCCGGCGAGCACGACGCCACGTACAACGACGAGGACGTCGCCGCCCTGCAGTACGCGGGCGAGCTCATCCGGTCGCACTCGGTCGAGCCCGAGCTGCTGATCCAGCTCACGCGCACGATGGCGTCGTCCATCGCTCGCATCGCCGAGGCCCAGCTCGAGGTGGCAGTCGATCGCGCCCGCCGCTTCGACGCCGAGCAGGGCGTCCTGGTGGACGACAAGGTCGTCGAGATGACGCCGTGGCTGCTCGGCTACATGTGGCGGCGACACGCGGCGGCGTCGTTCGGCCGAGCGGTGGAAGCGGTGGCGCACGAGGAGGCCGCGCTCGGCGTCGGCTTCGCCGATCTCGTCGGGTTCACCGCGCTGTCACAGGAGCTGCCCGAGCAGGACCTCGCGTCACTGGTCAGCAGGTTCGAGGCGCTGGCCCACGACACGATCGTGCTGCTCGGTGGTCGCGTGGTGAAGATGATCGGCGACGAGGTGATGTTCGCCGTCGACGATCTCAAGTCGGGCCTCGAGATCTCGCTCTCGCTGGCCGACGCGTACAGCGACGACGAGCAGCTGCAGGACGTGCGCGTCGGCTTCTCGTGCGGCAACGTGCTGCAGCTGCAGGGCGACCTGTACGGCCCGCCCGTCAACCTGGCGTCGCGCATCGTGAGCATCGCCCGGCCCCGGTCGGTGGTGGTGTCGGAGGCCGTGCACGACGCGCTGGGCGAGGACCCCGACTACGCCTGGCGGTCCCTCCGCCCCCGCACGTTCAAGGGCATCGGCCGCGTCCCCATCTGGCGCGTCCGCCGCCGCGAGCAATAGCGCGAACCTTGTCGCGTACACGTGCCCAGGGCACGTGTACGCGACAACGTTCAGTCGTCGAGGCGGGCCGTCGCGATGCGCCAGGGGCCGAGGTCGAAGGACTGCTCGAACGGGGCCACGGGACGGCCGCGGAGGTCGACGAGCCAGCCGGTGCGACCCTCGACGGTCACCGTCGTGTCGGCGTCGGTGGGGTTGAACACGCGCAGCTCGAGGCGGCCGGCCTCCCGCTTGAGCGCCGACACCTCGGCGCCGGTGACGGTGAGCGCGGTGCCGTGTGCCGGCGCGGTGCCGATCCCCGGTGCGCGGGCGACGTCGAGCGGCAGGAACGCGTCGTCGACCAGCGCGTAGGGATCAACGGTGCCGACGGCGACGCCGTAGCGCAGCGTGTGCTCGCCCAGCACCTGCGAGCCCCGCAGCACGACCGGCGGACCCGCCGGCATGGGGCGGTACGTCATCTCGATGCGGGACAGCATCCCGGTGGCCCGCAGCAGCGTGAGCGCCAGCGCGCCGGCGCTGCCGTCATCCGCCACATCGACCAGCTCGTACTCGAGGAGGCCCTCGTGCACGACGGTGAGGCCGCCGGCCTGCACGAACCGGCGCGACGGCTGGGTCGGCAGCGCGTACTCGTGGATGCCGCCCTCGGCGGTGGTCGGCCGCTCGACGATCCCGAACGCGCACTCGGCCCGTGACGTCGATGCCCGCTCGGGCAGCGGGAACCACGCCCGCAGGCGGTGGTCGCGCGACTGGTTGTCCACGTCGACCGTCACCCGCACCAGCGGCTCGCCCGCCCGCACCTCGAGCGTGCTGACGACCTCGGTGGGCTTGGCTCCGACGCGAGAGCGGGACTCGTCGTCGATCTTGGCCGGCCACGTGTAGGTGCGGGTCACGCGGATGCGGCCGCGCACCGGGCCGGACTCGAGCACCTCGACCGCCACCGACTCCGGTGTGTCGATCACGGTGTCGTCGTCGGGCGGGGAGTAGTTGTACGTGTCACCGTGGTCGCCGTCGTCGACCAGACGGTCGAAGCCGGGCTGCCCGTTCACGGAGAACGTGCCGTCGGTGGGATCGACCTCGATGGCGACGATGCCGTTGGCGAGCCCCCGCTCGGTCGCGGTCACCGGCGCGACGTCGAGCGGTGCGGGCGTCCACGCCGACCACCCGTAGCCGGGGACCGTCCCCGTGCGGGCGAGGATGCGCTTGGACGGCGGCTGCTGGATGCGGACGTGGAACGTGGCGTCGGGCCGCTGCTGCACGAGGTCCGCCACCTTGGCCCGCACCTCGTCCATGACGAGGTTGGCGCGCATGATCTCGTCGGCTTCGAGCGTGATCGTCACGTCGTCGCCGTCGTCCTGGACGTGCAGCCGGTTGATGATCGTCGTCGGGTTGAGGAGCTGGCTGCGGAAGCGCTCGAAGATCGGCGCCACGCCGGCGGCGTCGACCGTCTCGTCCATGAGCACGGCAGGACGGTCGGCCAGCACCTGCGCGCCCTCGATCGGGTCGGAGCCGGGGATCGTGAGCTCGACGACGCCAGCCCGCGGGCGAGCGCTCGCGTTCACCAGCACGGGACCCTTGTGGTCGACGACGGCAGCCACCATGCGCAGGGCCCGGTTGCCGAGGCCGTCGGCGATCTGGCGGGACTCGTTGTAGCGGTGCACGACGGCCTCGACGACCTCGTCGTGCGAGCACGCGCACGACGAGTCGTGAGCACTGTTGAGGATGACGCCCATCCACGCCTCGTCGAGCAGCGCCTTGGGCCAGTCCTCGGCGGGCAGGAACAGCGCGCTCAGCGGCTCGGCGCGGCGCTCGATCGAGCGCTCGGCGCGGGCGGCGGCGATCTTCACGTCGACCCGGTTCGACGCCACACCCATGAGCAGGTTGGCCCGCGCGCCGGAGCGCAGCTCGCCGGTGTGCGACGGCAGCCCCTCGGTCGACGCCGAGCGCACGTGCTCCTCGAGCGAGCGCACGGTGAGCTCGTAGGTGTCCTGCATGTCGTTGACCTCGGCCACGACGCGTCCGAGGTAGGGCTTGGGCATCTGGTGGTCGGTGCCGTTCATCCAGAGGATCGAGCCCGTGAAGAAGTCGCCCATCCACTCGCGGTGGTGCTCGAGCTGGCGCACGAGGCGCTTGCTGTCGTCGGACAGGTCGGCGCCGTTGCCGTAGCCCTCCGGCCACAGGTATTGGGCCCGCACCGTCGAGCCGTCGGGCGCCGTCCACCAGAACGCGTCCTTGTCGATCGTCGACGGCACGCCGCGCCACACGACGGCGTGGTCGAAGCCGAACTGGCTGAGGAGCTGGGGCATCTGCGCCACGTGGCCGAACATGTCCGGCAGGTAGCCGACCTCCATGGCGCCGCCGAAGCGAGCGGCCCGCTCGAGGCCGACCTGCATGTCGCGCACCATCGTCTCGCCGGAGACGAGGAACTCGTCCATGAGGATGTACCACGGCCCCATGGCGAGCCGGCCCGACGCGTTCAGCCGGCGCAGCGTGCCCTCGGCCTCGGGTCGGATGGCGAGATAGTCGTCGACCACCGCCATCTGCCCGTCGAGGAGGAAGTGGGCGTAGCTGGGGTCCGCCTCCATCGTCGGCAGCAGGCCGTCGAGCAGCTCAACCAGCCGCAGCCGGAACGTCTGGAACGGCGAGTACCACTCGCGGTCCCAGTGGGTGTGGGGGACGACGGAGACCGGGATGCGCTCGCTCACCGGCTCATCCTGCCTCAGTCGCCATCGGACGCCGTCGCGCGCCTGGGATCGTCGAGGCACGGCGCCCAGATCGCCGGTCAGGCACTCGGTGGCGTGAGCGTTTGCGTCCGCCTCGCGCGGCGATCGGTGCGTATCAGCGCGGAGTTGGCGGCTTGTCAGGTGAACCAGGCGTCTGGCGGTGGAACCAGCCAAGCGACCCAGAGCAGCGAGTCGCCTCTGTCGCGGTTGATCCCGTCGAAGAGCGCCGCCTGCTCGGTCGTGACTTCGGGGTCGACCTTCGGGCGACCGATGGGCCGACCCCGGCCGATGCCGACTGCGCCATCCGCGCCGGCGCAGCCGTGGACGCGTGCCAGCGCGGCGGTGACGAGGAGCTGCGTGCGCGTCGGATTGCGGTAGAGCGCGTAGGGATCGTCCGCTGGCGGCCAGCTGCCGACGGCGAGAGAGCGGAGGGCCATGTTGAGTGAGGCAGGTGTCGCGAGCTTCATCACGGAGAGATGGAGCGGTCCGAGTACGGCGACGAGACCGGCGGCGTTCCCGCATGCCGCTGCTACTCCCTTGCGGCGGGTCGTGGGGTCGGCGCAGGCCAGGCCGGGCAGTCCCACGTAGTGAACGCCGATGACGGGCAAGTCGAGCTCGCGCCAGCCGTACAGGGTGAACCCGATCACCTCGCCGCTGGCGTCGGTTGCGATGCCGATTCCCTGCAGCTGCGCGAGCTGGTCGTCGAGGTAGTCCGGGTCGGGGTCTTGGTAGGCGGCGGTGAACACTCGATGGAGCTGCGCGCGGATGTCGGAGGAGAGCTCGTCCGTGCGATGCCCGGCGATGGTTGCCGCGGCTTCTTCGCGCTGGTGGGTCTGGTCAGCCAGTCGCCC
>DASUCO010000251.1:0-11543 GCA_036275955.1 Acidimicrobiales bacterium | reverse complement strand
CTCATGCTCCTGCCGTACTGGACCGACGGGTGCATCGGCTCGATGGAGGGACTCTACTTCGAGTCGTCGGCGACGACGCCGTACCACTTCCTCAACCAGTCGGAGCTGTCGGAGACGCCGTCGAGCGCGCAGCGCGACCTGCTGTACCAGGGACTGAACATCGACCTCGGCGTGCAGCACCTGCAGCTGCTCGGCGTGAAGTACTACATGGCGTTCTCCGACCCGGCCGTCGCCCAGGCCGAGCAGAACGACGACCTCACGGAGGTCGCGACGTCGGGCGCGTGGCACATCTACGAGGTCGATGACAGCGAGCTCGTGACGTCGGTCGAGGCCGAACCCGTGGTCGTGCGCGGCTCCGACAAGGGCGGCAAGACGTGGCTCGCCATGGCGCAGGACTGGTACCTCGACCCGTCGCAGTGGGACGTCCTGCGCGCCGCCGGGGGTCCGGACGACTGGGAGCGCATCGACCGCGACGACCGCCCCGACGCCCGTGAGGTCGACCCGGTGCGCATCAGCAACATCGACGAGGGCACGTCGACGATCAGCTTCGACGTGAGCGACGTCGGCACGCCCGTGCTCGTGAAGACGTCGTACTTCCCGAACTGGCAGGCCGACGGCGCCGACGGCCCGTGGCGCGTGGCGCCGAACCTCATGGTCGTGGTGCCGACGTCGGAGCACGTCGAGCTGCGCTACGGCCGCACCCCGGTCGACTGGCTGGCGTGGCTCGTCACCGCCGCCGGCCTGGCGTTCGCCATCGTGCTGTGGCGTCGTCCGGCGCTGCTGATCCCCGAGCCGGTGCCGCGTCGCTGGCGTCTGCGGTTCGAGCGGGTCGACGACGAGCAGGCGTCGGAGTCGGTGGCCGAGCCCGAGGATCGGCACGAGCCGTACGTGGAGCCTGAACCGAAGCAGTGACGCGACGGGCACCGCGTGCCGCGGTCGTCGCCGTCGTCACCGCGGTCGATCTCTCGATCCTGTGGGCGCTCGCGCGCATCGTCGACCTGCCGGTCGTCCTCGCCGACGCGCTCGCGGTGCTGGTCGCCAGCGCCGTGTCGTGGATGCTGCACCGCGAGGTCACCTACGGGGGCGACCTCAACATCCGATGGGTGCGCCGGCCGCAGGCGTTCGCGCTGGCCGCGGTCCTGGCTGGCGGCGTCGACGTCGTCGTGACGAGCGCCGGTGCGACGAGTCTGCCGCTGCTGGCGGCCAAGGCGGTCGGCATCGTCGCCGCCGGGCTCGTGCGCATCGTCGCCTACCGCGGCGTCCTCGGCACCGGCATCCGGCGGCACATCGGCCAGCGCCGCGACCGGCCGCCGGCGCCGGGCGACGTGCGGCTCACCGTCGTCGTGCCGGCCAAGGACGAGGCCGATCGCATCGGCACCACCGTGGCGCGGCTCGTGGCCGAGCTGGCCGACGTGCAGCCCGAGGTGCTCGTGGTCGACGACGGCTCGAGCGACGCCACGGCGGCGGTCGCCGAGCGCGCCGGCGCCCGGGTGCTGCGCCACGAGGTCAACCGGGGCAAGGGTGCCGCCGTGCGCACCGGCGTGCTGGCGGCGCGCGGCCGCACCGTCGCGTTCCTCGACGCCGACCTCGCCTACCCGCCGGCGCAGGCGCGCGTGCTGCTGGAGGCGGTCGAGGACGGCTGGGACGTCGCCGTGGGCAACCGCTTCGACCCCGAGTCCGTGATCGCCGGCCGCACCATGCTGCGCTACCTGCTCGGGCGGCTGTTCAACGCGCTCACGGCCGCGGTGCTGCTCGGCCAGTATCGAGACACCCAGTGCGGCTGCAAGGCGTTCCGCAGCGACGTCGGCCGGTCGCTGTTCGCCCGCACCAAGCTCGACGGGTTCGCCATCGACGTGGAGGTCCTGCACCTCATCGAGCGCGACGGGCTGTCACTGCGCGAGGTGCCGGTGACGCTCGACGAGGTGCAGGGGTCCACCGTCAGCACCGCCAGCTCGGCCCGCGCGCTGCGTGACCTGCTGCGCGTCCGGCGGTGGTCCCGCAAGGGGGAGTACGACCGCCCCCTCACCTAAGGTTCGGACCCACATGGGCTCGTTCGACGCGATCTTCAAGGCCTACGACATCCGCGGACTGGTGCCCGAGGAGCTCGACGCCGACCTGGCGTGGAAGATCGGCGCCGCCTTCGCCCGCTTCGCCGACGCGCCCACGATCCTCGTGGCCCGCGACATGCGCCCGACCGGCCAGGCGCTGGCCGAGGCGTTCGCCGCCGGGGCCAACAGCCAGGGCGTCGACGTCGTCGATCTCGGCCTGGCGTCGACGGACCTCATCTACTACGCGGCCGGCAAGCTCGACGCGCCGGGCGCCATGTTCACCGCCTCGCACAACCCGGCCGAGTACAACGGCATCAAGCTGTGCCTGGCCGGCGCCAAGCCGGTCGGCGAGGACACCGGTCTGCGCGAGATCCGCGGCATGGCCGAGTCGGGTCTCGACGCGGCGTCGACCACCGGCTCGGTCACGCAGCGCAACGTGCTCGGTGAGTACGCCGACCACGTGCGCTCGTTCGTCGACGTCAGCACGCTGAAGCCGCTCAAGATCGTGGCCGACTGCGCCAACGGCATGGGCGGGTACGTGGCGCCCGAGGTGTTCACCGGGCTCCCGTTCGACGTGACGTACCTCTATCCCGAGCTCGACGGCACGTTCCCGAACCACCCGGCCGACCCGATCAACCCGGAGAACATCAGGGACCTGCAGGCCAAGGTGGTCGAGCTGGGCGCCGACATCGGGCTGGCGTTCGACGGCGACGCCGACCGCGTGTTCCTCGTCGACGAGACCGGTCGCGGCGTGTCGGGGTCGCTCACCACCGCGCTGCTGGCCAAGGGGATCCTGGCCAAGTCGCCGGGCGAGACGATCCTGCACAACTGCATCTGCAGCAAGACCGTCCCCGAGGTCGTGCGCGAGTGCGGTGGCACGCCCGTGCGCACCAAGGTCGGCCACTCGTTCATCAAGGCCGTGATGGCGGAGACGGGCGCCGTGTTCGGCGGCGAGCACTCGGCCCACTACTACTTCCGCGACAACTACCGGGCCGACAGCGGGCTCATCGCGTCGCTCATCGTGCTCGAGCAACTGTCCCAGAGCGGTGAGCCGCTCTCCGCGCTGCTGGCGCCCCTCGACCGCTACGCCGCCTCGGGCGAGATCAACTCGAAGGTGGCCGACACCGCGGCGTCCATCGAGAAGGTGGCCGCCGCGTACGCCGAGCTGGAGCAGGATCGCCTCGACGGCCTGACCGTCGACGCCGGGACGTGGTGGTTCAACCTGCGTCCGTCCAACACCGAGCCGCTGCTGCGGCTGAACCTGGAAGCACCGACGCGCGAGGAGTGCGAGGCTCGTACCAACGAAGTCCTGGCCCTCGTGAGGGAGAACTGATGTCGCTCGACGCCAAGCTGCTGGAGATCCTCGCCTGCCCCGAGGACAAGGGGCCGCTGCTCTACTTCGAGGACGAGCAGTTCCTCTACAACCCGCGCCTGCAGCGGAAGTACGAGATCCGCGACGACATCCCGGTGATGCTCATCGACGAGGCGGTCGCCGCCGACGACGGCGAGCACGCGCGTCTGGTCGCCAAGGCCGAGGCCGACGGCATCAAGCCGACGTTCGAGGCGTAGGGATGGCCGACATCCTTGACACCACGGGCATGTGGGACGTCACTGCGTCGCTGCCGGAGCAGGTCTTCGACGCGTCCGTCGCCGCACGCGGGCTCGACGGCCTGCCGGCCAAGGACCGCATCGAGCACATCGTCGTGCTCGGCATGGGCGGCAGTGGCATCGCCGGCGACGTGCTCGTCGCCGCCGCCGGTCCGTTCCTGCCGATCCCGGTGATCGTGTCGAAGGGCTACGAGACGCCCGCCTACGTCGGCGAGAACTCGCTCGTGTTCGCCATCTCGTACTCCGGCAACACCGAGGAGACGGTCGAGGCGGCGACCTCGGCCGCGGTCGAGGGCGCGCGCATGGTCGTCATCTCCGCCGGTGGCGAGCTGGGCAAGCTGGCCGGCTCGTGGGGCGTGCCGTGGATCCAGCTGCCGACGACCATCCCGTTCCCGCGCGCCGCGCTGGGCGCCATGGCCATCCCGCCGCTGATCGTGCTGGAGGAGATGGGGCTGTTCCCCGGCGCCCAGGTGTGGGTCGACGAGGCGGTCGAGCAGCTGCGCAAGCGCCGCGACCAGCTGACCGGTGCCAAGTCCCCGGCGCGCGACCTGGCCCGCGACATCGGCCGCACCATCCCGCTGATCTACGGCGGCGGCGCGGTGGGGGAGGCGGCGGCCAAGCGGTGGAAGGCCGACGTGAACGAGAACCCGAACGCGCCTGCGTTCTGGAACGCGCACCCCGAGCTGTGCCACAACGAGTACCAGGGGTGGGGGCAGCACGGCGACGTCACCCGTCAGGTGTTCACGCTGATCAAGCTGCGGCACGAGTTCGAGCACCCGCAGATCGCCCGGCGGTTCGAGCTGACGGAGCCGTCGATGATCGAGGTCACCGCCGGCACCCACGAGGTGTGGGCCGAGGGCGAGGGCCAGCTGGCCCAGCTGCTCGACCTGTGCATGGTCGGCGACTTCACGTCGCTCGAGATGGCGGCCATGGAGGGCATCGATCCCGGGCCGATCAGCGCCTTGGAAGAGCTGAAGAACGCGCTCGCCGACTAACCTGGTCGGCGCACGTTCGGGCTGAATCGATTGGTGCCAGCTGGCCCCAGCCCGGGAACCTGAGACCGCTCACTTCCCGGAGGAATCGTCATGCCCGCACTCAAGACCGGTGACTTCAAGGTCGCCGACCTCAACCTCCACGGCTTCGGCCGCAAGGAGATCCAGCTGGCCGAGCACGAGATGCCCGGCCTCATGTCGCTGCGCAAGAAGTACGGCGACTCCAAGCCGCTCGAGGGGGCGCGCGTCAGCGGCTCCCTGCACATGACCATCCAGACCGCGGTGCTCATCGAGACGCTCGTGGCGCTGGGCGCCGAGGTCCGGTGGGCGTCGTGCAACATCTTCTCGACGCAGGACCACGCCGCCGCCGCGGTGGTCGTCGGCCCCGACGGGACGCCGGAGGCGCCGTCGGGCGTGCCGGTGTTCGCGTGGAAGGGCGAGACGCTCGAGGAGTACTGGTGGTGCACCGAGCAGATGCTGCGGTGGCCCGACGGCGGTCCGAACATGCTCCTCGACGACGGCGGCGACGCCACGCTCATCCTGCACATGGGTGACGAGATGGAGTCGAAGGGCGAGGCCCTCGATCCCACGTCGGCCGAGTCGGAGGAGGAAGGTGTCATCCTCCGCCTGCTACAGCGCTCGCTGAACGAGTCGAAGGACCGCTGGTCGGTGCTGGCCAACGGCGTGCGCGGCGTGACCGAGGAGACGACGACGGGCGTGCACCGCCTGTACCAGCGCCAGGACGCCGGCACCCTGCTGTGGCCGGCGATCAACGTCAACGACTCGGTCACGAAGTCGAAGTTCGACAACCTCTACGGCTGCCGTCACTCGCTCATCGACGGCATCAACCGCGCCACCGACGTGATGATCGGCGGCAAGGTCGCCGTCGTCCTCGGCTACGGCGACGTCGGCAAGGGCTGCGCGCAGTCGCTGTCGGGCCAGGGCGCTCGCGTCATCATCACCGAGATCGACCCGATCAACGCGCTGCAGGCGGCGATGGAGGGCTACCAGGTCACCACGCTCGACGAGGTCGTCGAGACGGCGGACATCTTCATCACCGCGACGGGCAACAAGGACATCATCACCGCCGACGACATGCGACGGATGAAGCACAACGCGATCGTCGGCAACATCGGTCACTTCGACAACGAGATCGACATGGCGGGGTTGGCGCGGCTGCCCGGCGTCACGAAGACGCAGATCAAGCCGGGCACCGACGAGTGGACGTTCGAGGACGGCCACTCGATCATCGTGCTGGCCGAGGGTCGCCTGCTGAACCTCGGCTGCGCGACGGGTCATCCGTCGTTCGTGATGTCGTGCTCGTTCACCAACCAGGTGCTGGCCCAGATCGAGCTGTACACGAACGGCAAGGCGTACGAGAACAAGGTGTACGTCCTCCCCAAGGCGCTCGACGAAGAGGTCGCCCGCCTCCACCTCGACCACCTCGGCGCCAAGCTCACCTCCCTCACCGAGCGGCAGGCCGACTACCTCGGCATCCCCCTCGAGGGCCCCTTCAAGTCCGACCAGTACCGCTACTAGGCCGCCGACTGCTCGTTCTGGGCGGGATCGGGTCGGCCTTTCCGACCCGATCCCGCCCAGAAGTCCTCGATCGACCTGCGCATCTCGTCGACGGCTTCAGTCGCCTCGAACCAGCCGAACTCGTCGAGCTCCCAGCCGGACTGGCGGATCGAGCGCGCTCGCAGCCGCGTCTTGACGAACTGGCCTCGGTCGCCATGCCAGCGCAGGCCGACGGCCTCCACGGCCTTCTTGCGATCTGGCCACGCGTTGTCGAGGAAGACCTCGCGCCCGTCGTCGCAGACGAGCCGATGCTGTCGAACGGGTGCGGGCACGCGGCACGTGTCGATGATGCGAGCGACGAGCAGCTCGAGCTTCCTCTGGATCTTCTCGTCCACGAGCCCGCTGGCCAGCGTGTCCCGCAAGAGCAGGGTCCCCTCGACGCCACGTCCGCCGCGATGCTGCAGCACTGCGAGCAAGGCCTCGGTCTTGACGATCCCTGCTGTCACGGCGCTCTCGATCATCTGACGGAAGGCCTCCGGCGCCATCACGGCGGCGCAGTCGAGCGCCGTGCGTGCCTTGGTCGTCACGGGGATGCCATTCACCGTGATCACGTCGTGCCGTCGACGCGTCCTGTGCGTGATGACGCCGCCGAGATCGCACTCGCGTGCGTGCGCGATGGTGATCTCGGGCTTCGGGAATCGGATGTCGTAGCCGTGGAACGTCGCACCTGCGCGGTGCGAGAGCCACGCCTCGGGCCCGGCCGCCAGCACCGCCGCCAACCACCGGAGCTCTTGGGTGTAGGGCACACCTCGAAGCCGGTAGACGCCGGAGAAGACGAGGATGAGCGTTCGGCTCGCGGCCCGGGCCTTCATGGCGTGGTCGGGCACGCCGGCGGCCGCTGTCTGCCACAGCGCCACGAGTCCATGTTGTTTGCCGGTGAAGCCGGCGATGATCTCGTCGTAGCGGTTCATGACCGCACGTCCTAGCGAGGGGGTGCGACACCTTCCGTTCTGGGCGGGATCGGGTCGGCTTTCCCGACCGATTCCCGCCCAGAACGGGGGGCCAGGCTGAGCTTGTCGAGGAAGAGCTGGACGAGGGGGCCGATGGTGACGGCTTGGACGGCGGTGGCGACGCCGACGGTGCCGCCGAGCAGCCAGCCGAGCACGAGGACCGTGACCTCGATGCCGGTGCGCACGACGCGCACCGACCCGACGCCGCGCGCCGCCAACCCGGTCATGAGTCCGTCCCGCGGTCCAGCGCCCAACCCGGCGCCGATGTAGAAGCCGGACCCGATCGCCACCAGCACGATCCCGAGCGGCGCCTCGACCAGGCGCACGCCCAGCGGCGCCGACTCCGGCAGCAGCCACAGCGTCCCGTCGATCACGAGCCCGATCACGACCGTGTTGGCCAGCGTGCCGAACCCGATGCGCACCGGCAGCGGGATCCACAGCAGCAGCAGCAGGGCGCCGACGCCGATCCCCACGGTGCCGATCGGGATCCCTGTCCGCTCCGAGATGCCCTGGTGCAGCACGTCCCACGGCCCGAGCCCGAGGTCGGCGTGCACGAGCAGCGCGATGCCGAACCCGAACGCGAACAGCCCGACGAAGAGCCGCCAGAGCCGTGTGACCAACACCACGAAGGAGGGTATCGACAGCGCCCACCTGTCAAGGGATCCTTTACAGCGTGACTGACACCGTCGACTCGGCCGCCCTCGACACCGTCCTCGCCGGCATCTTCCTCACCCCCGAGGGCAAGCAGGACCCGTATCCCGGCTACGCGCAGGTCCGCGAGGCCACCGCGTTCCACCAGAGCGCGTTCGGCCTGAAGGTCGCCACCCGCTACGACGACGTGAACGCCATCCTCCGCGACAACCGCTTCGGCCGCGGGGAGAACGACCTCGACCCGTCGGTCTTCGGCCTCACGCAGGAGGAGTTCGAACAGCGGTTCGCCCGCCGCAACGAGATGTCGAACAGCATGCTCGGCATGGACCCGCCGGATCACCCCCGGCTGCGCAGCCTGGTGGCCAAGGCGTTCACACCCAAGACCGTCGAGCAGCTGAGGCCCGGCATCCAGCGACTCACCGACTCGTTCCTGGAGCCGCTCGAGGGCGAGGTCGACCTGATGCCCGCGCTGGCGCTCAAGCTACCCATCACCGTCATCAGCGAGATGCTCGGCGTCCCCTCCGCCGACCACGACGCGCTGGTGCCGCACATCAAGATCGCCGTCCGCTCACTGGCGACGTTCGAGCCCAACCTCGAGGAGTTCGCCGAGGTGTACGCATCGATGGCCGTCATCGGCGACTACTTCACCGAGCTCGCCGCCGAGAAGCGCGCCCACCCCGACGATGGCATGTTCACCGAGCTCATCCACGCCGAGGAGGAGGGCGACAAGCTCACCGAGCCCGAGCTCATCTCGACGGTGATCCTGCTCTTCATCGCCGGCTACGAGACGACGACCAACCTCATCGGAAACGGCACCCGCGCCCTCCTGCTCCACCCCGAGCAGCTGCAGCGCCTGCGCGACGACCGCAGCCTCATGAAGGGGACGATCGAGGAGATCCTGCGCTGGGACTCACCCGTGCAGCTCACCGCCCGCAAGGCGCTCGTCGACGACATCGAGGTGCACGGCACCCCGATCGCCAAGGGCGAGGAGGTCATCACGATCCTCGGCGCCGCCAACCGCGATCCCCGCGTCTACGACGACCCCGACACGTTCGACATCAGCAGGAAGGGTCCGGCGCCGCTCAGCTTCAGCGCCGGCATCCACTACTGCCTCGGTGCGGCGCTGGCCCGGGCCGAGGGCGACATCGTGTTCAGCTCGATGCTCGACCGCTACCGCGCCATCGAGCCGGCGTGGACGGCGCTGACCTACCGGGACAACCTCGTGCTCCGGGGGCTGGAGTCGCTCCCGGTGCAGCTCGTTCGCTAGATCAGTCCTCGACCCACTGCGAGTGCTGGTTGGCGTCGCCGTCGACGCTCATCGGCGTGTTGACGGTGCTGAACGCCATCAGGATGACGATGCCGGCGATGATGACGCCGAGCACGGCCACGACGACCCAACCCAGGCGGCGCGAGCCCTCGTCGACGGGACCTTCGTAGGCGGGACGCTCCTTCACGAGCCGCACCGTACCCGCGCTGTCACGGACCCCCGATATCTGCGGTCGTGCTCCTGCCCGTCACGTGCGCCGGCTGCGGGACCCGGGGTGCGCCGGTCTGCGCCACCTGCGCCGCCGCCATGCGCCCGGCGCCGGCGCTCCCGCCGCCGCCCGCCGTCGACACCTGCACCGCCGTCCTGGCCTACGACGGCCCGGCACGCGACGTCGTCGCCCGGCTGAAGTACCGCAACCACCGCAGTGCGCTCGCCGGCCTCGCCGCGGCCATGGCCGCCTCGGTCACGGCGGTGCCCGACGTCGTCACGTGGGCGCCGACCACCGCCCCCCGCCGACGCGGCCGCGGCTTCGACCACGCCGAGCTGCTCGCCCGCGCCGTGGCCCGCCACCTCCGCCGGCCCTGCCGGCCGCTGCTCGACCGGCGCCCCGGCCCGCCCCAGACCGGCCGCCCACTGGCCGAGCGCCTCGGCGGCCCCCGCCTGGCGCCCAGGGCCACCGTGGCCGGGCGCGTCCTGGTCGTGGACGACGTCGTGACCAGCGGCGCCACCGCCACCGCCGCCGCCCTCGCGCTGCGCTCCGCGGGTGCCAGCGCCGTCGACGTGGTGGCCGCCGCCCGCACGCCGCCACCGCAGCGTCCTCAAGAGGACCACCCTGGGTGACGATGGGGAAGGGACATGACGACCTCCTCGCCCCCCGTGCCCGGCATGCCGCTCGAGATGTGGAGGTGGCTGCGCGAGGCCAGGCCCGTGCGGCCCGACGTCGTGGCCCGGGCCAAGGCCGCCCTCGCCGCCGGCGACCGGCCGGTGACCGCCGACGAGATCGCCCTCGCGATGCTCGAAGGGCCCTACCGGGACGTCGCGTAGGCGTCCTACACTCCGGAGGTTGCGCACGGGTCTGTGGTTGCAAGTCGATGCCAGTCGCAGGCGAAACGACCCACATAAGGCGACCGTTGGTCGCCGAGCATGGTGCGGCTTAGAGGTAAGTCCTGCCGGCCCGACCGAGTCGATCCCCGACTCCGGGACGAGAAGGGACGACGTCAGCGGCAACGGATGTGCTGGGTCCGGCAGACGGACCGCCACACCGGTCGGTGACCACTCCCTCCGCAGGCGAGTGTGGGGCCAAAGACCAGGTCAGCCGTGCGCAACACCCATCGATGCAGGAGGTCCCGTTGGACGTCACCGTCAGCAGCCGTCACGTCGAGCTCACCGCCGCCCTGCGGGGCGCCGCTGAGGAGCGCATCGGCCGATTGAGCCGCTTCCTCGACGGGATGGACCGGGCGGAGGTGCACCTCTACGAGGAGCGCAACCCCCGCATCGCCGACAAGAAGGACGTCTGCGAGGTCACGATCGAGGGCCACGGGCACCACGTGCGCACCAAGGTGGCGGCGGCCGACCCGTTCGCCGCCGTCGACGCCGCCGCCCACAAGCTCGAGCACCAGCTGCACAAGCTGAAGACCAAGCTGGTGGGCCGCAGCCACCCCCGCAACCGGAGCAGCAACGGACACGCCGTCGACTCGGACGATCTCCTCCTCGAGGAGCCGGAGCCGACGAGCGAGATCATCCGCACCAAGTCGCTGGCGTCGAAGCCGATGACGGTGGAGGAGGCGGTCCTGCAGCTCGAGCTGCTCGGGCACGACTTCTACCTGTTCACCAACGCCAGCACCGAGCGGGCCAACGTCCTGTACCGCCGCAAGGCGGGCGGCATCGGGTTGATCGAGCAGGAGTGAGCGAGCCCGAGCGCATTCGCGTCCTGATCGTCGACGACCACGCGCTGTTCCGGCGCGGGCTGATGCTCGTCCTCGAGTCCGAGGACGGCATCGAGGTCGTCGGCGAGGCCGACGACGGCGAGGACGCGATCGCCAAGGCCGAGCAGCTGGCACCCGACGTGGTGCTCATGGACGTGCGCATGCCCCGCATCAGCGGCATCGAGGCCACCCGCCGGCTGGCCGAGGCGCTGCCGACGACGAAGATCATCATGCTGACGGTCTCCGACGAGGAGGAGGACCTCTACGAGGCGATCAAGGCGGGTGCCACCGGCTACCTGCTGAAGGAGATCTCCATCGAGGAGGTGGCCGACGCCGTCCGGGCCGTGACCCAGGGCCAGACGCTGATCAGCCCGTCGATGGCATCCAAGCTCATCGCCGAGTTCACCAACCTGGCCAAGCGGGCCACCGATCGCCAGCAGGTCCCGGTGCCCCGCCTCACCGATCGCGAGCTCGACGTGCTGCGCCTCGTGGCGCAGGGCATCACCAACCGGGAGATCGCCGAG
>DASUCO010000250.1:0-14357 GCA_036275955.1 Acidimicrobiales bacterium | reverse complement strand
CCCGATGCCGACGACGGCGGCGTCGAGTCCCTCGGCCATCGTGCGCCACCGCGTCGGCCACTCGGCGCAGTGGGGCTCGGGCGCCTGCCGCGCCGCGACGAAGTCGACGATGCCGCCGCGCCCGAGCGGGCAGCCGACGTCAGCGCCACCGTCGCGCATGTCGATGCGGCCGGTCGTCCACCCCCATCCCTTGAGCGCGAACCCGGTCCGCAGCGCGGTGGAGTCGCCGAACATGGCGACGACCGGCGCGTCCGACTGTGGCTCGACGATGGGATCGGATGGGATCGGCGGCGCCGCGACCGCCAGGTCGAACGTGACCGGTTGCGGTGGATCGAGCGTCGACGCGACGACGGCACCGGCGACGACGAGCGCGGCCGCGGGGACCGCCAGCACCGGCACCCGCCACTCGCCTCGCCGGATCGGTTGCTCGAGGACGACGTACGAGACGCTCGCCAGCAGCAGCGTGAGGGCGACCTGGGCGAGCACCGGCGCGTCCCACCACACGAAGACCGGCCAGTGGTACAGGTAGACGCCGTAGGAGATGCGACCCAGCGCGCGGAGCGGTGCCAGCGACAGCAGCGTCCGCACCGGACCCGGCTGCACCGCGGCCAGGATCACCAGCGCGCTCGCCACCGCGTGCACGAGCAGCCCACCCCGGTACAGCGCCGTCTCGTCCTGCCGCACCGACGACCACGCCCACAGCAGGCCGCCGAGCGCCACCACCCCCGCCGTTCTCGGTACCGCAGACGACCGGATCCGGTCGGTTGCGGTACCGAGAACGAGCGCGAGGAGGGCGCCGACGAGGAGCTCGCCGGCGCGGGTGAAGGTGCCGTAGTAGGCGGCCGAGGTGGCGCCGCCGGGCGAGTACAGGAGCCACGTCAGTGCCACCGACCCGGCCACGAGCCCGACGAGCACGGCACCGAGCCGACGGCGCCCGCGCCCGACCGCGACCACCAGCAGCGGGAACAGCACGTACAGCTGCTCCTCGATGGCCAGGCTCCAGAAGTGCAGGACCGGCGACGGCGCCGCGAAGAGGTCGCCGTAGGACTGCCCGTCGACGATGAACCGCCAGTTGGCACCGTAGAAGAGCGCGGCCAGCACATCGCCCCGCAGCCCGTCCAGCTGCTCGGGCGTCGCCAGCCACGACGCCAGGGCGGCCACGCCGGCCAGGGTCACCAGCGCGGCGGGCAGCAGCCGGCGCGCCCGGCGCGCCCAGAACGCTCCCAGGTCGATGCGACCGGTGGCCGCCCGCTCGGCCAGGAGCAGCGAGGTGATGAGGAAGCCGGACAGCGTGAAGAAGGTCGACACGCCCAGGAACCCGCCGACCGCCCACCCGTAGCCGGCGTGGAACAGCACCACGCCGGCGACGGCCAGCCCGCGCAGGCCGTCGAGCGCCGGGTGGTGCGGGAGCCTGTTCACGCGGCGTTGACGGTAGAGGCCTCCGGTTACCGCTCAGTAGCCGCGTAGCCTGCGGCCATGGTCAGGACTCGACGGCGACTCGTACGACGGCTGGTCACCCTCGGGGCCATCGGTGGCCTGCTCGCCTACCGCCGGCAGCGCCTCGACGCCGCCGACCGGGCGTTCCCCGAAGCACAGCAACGCAGCGCATGAAACCTCTCCGACCCCCTGTGGGTCGGAGGGTCCCAAGGCCAGGCGGAAGGGGATAGATGGTCGCGTTCACATTTCCCGGACAGGGATCGCAGCGCCCCGGCATGGGCGCGCCCTGGGCCGAGCACGAGAGCTGGGAGCTCGTCGAGGAGGCGTCCGCCATCGCCGGGCGCGACGTCGCCGATCTCCTGCTGAACGCCGATGCCGCTGAGCTGCAGAACACCCGCAGCAGCCAGCTGGCCACGTTCGTGCTGAGCCTGGTCGTGCTCGACGCCGTGGAGCGACTCGGCGTGGCGCCGTCCGCCGCCGCCGGTCACAGCCTGGGCGAGTACACCGCGCTCACCGCCACCGGTGCGCTCTCCTTCCCCGACGGCGTGCGCATCGTCGCCGCTCGGGGAGAGGCCATGCAGGTGGCGGCCGAGGACAACCCGGGGACGATGTCCGCCATCCTCGGCCTCGACGACGACGACTGCGACGCCGCCTGCCGGCGCGCCGACGGCGACGTGTGGGTGGCCAACTTCAACGCACCCGGCCAGGTCGTCATCGCCGGGTCGCACGACGGCGTCAGCGCCGCCGGTGCGATCGCCAAGGAGATGGGCGCCAAGAAGGTCATGGCACTCCCGGTCGGCGGCGCGTTCCACACCCCGTACATGGGGCAGGCCCGCGACGAGCTGCGCAAGGCGATCGCCGAGGCGACGCTGCGCGAGCCCGATGTGCCCGTGGTTGCGAACATCGACGCCCGCCTCCACACCGACCCCGAGGACTGGGGCGGCATCCTCTCGGCCCAGCTGTGCTCGCCCGTGCGCTGGCGCCAGAGCATGCAGCGCCTGTTCGACGACGGCTGCCGCACGTTCATCGAGCTCGGCACCGGTGCCGTGCTCACCGGCATGGCCAAGCGGATCGTGCCGGACGCCAAGGCGTTCTCGGTCTCGACGCCGGACGACCTCGACAAGCTGCTCGAGGTCCTGGCCGGCGAGAACCCGCACCCAAAGGCGCTGGATGGCGAGCACCTCTACATGTCCGAGCGTCTCGTCGTCTCCCCCGCGGCCGGCATCTTCGTCCCCGACGCGCGCTTCACCGAAGGCGCCCGGGTCGAGGTGGGCGACGTGATCGGTCACATCGGCAACGACGAGGTGCGATCGCTGTTCGCCGGGACCGTCGGCGCGTTCGTGGCGCTCGACGGCGAGCGCGTCACCGCATCACAGCCCATCGTCTGGCTGCGGACCGCCTGATGGGCATCGCCATCCGCGGTTGGGGCGCGGCACTCCCCGAGAAGGTCGTCACCAACGACGACCTGGCCGCAACCATGGACACCAGCGACGAGTGGATCCGCGAGCGCACCGGCATCCGTGAGCGGCGCATCGGCGGGACCACGGCCGGCCTGGCCACGGAGGCGGCGCAGAAGGCGCTCGACGTCTCCGGGTTCGATCCGGCGTCCATCGACCTGCTGCTCCTCGCCACGACCACGCCGGACCAGACGGTGCCGGCGACCTCCGCGTCGGTGCAGCACGCGCTCGGCCTCACGTGCGGCGCAATGGACATCAACGCCGCGTGCTCGGGCTGGGTGTACGGCCTGGTGGCGGCGGCCGGCTACACCGCGGTCGGCGCCAAGCGCATCCTCGTGATCGGCGCCGAGACGCTCAGCCGCATCGTCGACTGGGAGGACCGCGGCACCGCCATCCTCTTCGCCGACGGCGCCGGCGCTGCGGTGGTCGAGGCCGTCGACGGCCCGGGCGCCCTGCTCGGGTGGAACCTCAGCGCCGACGGCAGCCTGGTGCACGTCCTGTACTCCGACGTCGGCGCCTTCATCCAGATGAACGGACGCGAGGTCTTCCGCCAGGCCGTGCGCGTGATGGTCGACTCGTCGGAGAAGGCGCTGGCCAACGCTGGGCTCACCGCCGCCGACGTCGACGTGGTCATCCCGCACCAGGCCAACGTGCGCATCATCGACTCCGCCCTCTCCAAGCTCGGCATCCCGACGGAGAAGGCGGTCGTCAACCTCCCGACCACCGGCAACACCTCGGCCGCCTCGATCCCGCTCGCCCTGGTCGACGGGATCGCTGACGGTCGCGTGAAGGACGGCCAGGTCGTCCTGCTCGTGGGATTCGGCGCCGGCATGACGTCGGCCAGCGCCGTCCTACGATGGCCCGGATGAGCGATGGAGGCCGCGTCGTCCTGATCACGGGCGGCAACCGAGGGCTGGGGCTCGCCTGTGCGCAGGCCTTCGCCGCACTCGGCGACCGCGTGGCCGTGACCTCGCGCTCCGGGTCGGTCGAGGGGTTCCTGACCGTGAAGTGCGACGTGACCTCGGCCGACGAGGTGGACGCCGCGTTCACCGAGGTCGAGGAGCAGCTGGGCGCTCCCGAGGTGGTGGTGGCCAACGCCGGCGTCACCCGTGACGGCCTCTCCATGAAGATGAGCGACGACGCGTTCACCTCGGTGCTCGACGCCAACCTGACGGGCGCCTTTCGCGTCGCTCGACGCGCCATCCCCAAGATGATGCGGGCCCGTGGGGGCCGGCTCATCTTCATGTCGTCGGTCGCCGGCCTCACCGGCTCCGCCGGTCAGGTCAACTACGCGTCGTCGAAGGCCGGCCTCGTCGGCATGGCGCGATCGCTGGCCCGCGAGCTGGCGCCCCGCAGCATCACCGCCAACGTGGTCGCTCCCGGCCCCATCACCACCGACATGACGGCTGCGCTCACCGACGAGCAGCGCGCCGCGCTCGTCGAGGCAGTCCCGCTCGCTCGGCCCGGCACCCCTGAAGAGGTCGCCGCCGCCGTCACCTTCCTGGCCTCACCCGAGGCCGCGTACATCACCGGCGCCGTGCTCCCCGTCGATGGCGGGCTGGGCATGGGCCACTGACAAGTGAAAGAGAGACAGCTCCATGGCTGACGATCCCTTCGAGACGTTCAAGCGCTGCGCCGTCGAGGTGCTGCAGGTCTCGCCCGAGCAGGTGACGCCCGAGGCGAAGTTCGCGGACGATCTCGACGCCGACAGCCTCGACCTCGTCGAGCTCGTCATGGCGCTCGAGGAGGCGTTCGACATCGAGGTGCCCGAGGAGGAGCTCGAGGGCATCGAGACCGTCGGTCAGGCCTTCGACCTGGTGAAGGGCAAGCTCGGCTGATGCCCCGCGAAGGCCGTCGGGTCGTCGTCACCGGGCTCGGCGTCGTCGGGCCCTGCGGCATCGGGCGCGAGGCGTTCTGGCAGGGGCTGCTCGGCCCCGCGCCCGAGGGCAACCGCGAGGTGCACGACTTCGACCCGACGGTGTGGATCGGGCCCAAGGAGGCCAGGCGCACCGATCGCTTCGCGCAGATGGCGATCGGCGCCGCCGAGATGGCACTCGAGCAGTCGGGCCAGGTCGGCGCCGATCCCGATCGGAGCGGCGTGATCATCGCCACGGGCGTCGGCGGCCTGCACACGCTCGAGGAGCAGATCATCGTCCGCCACGAGAAGGGCGAGAAGCGCGTCTCGCCGTTCCTGGTGCCGATGATGATGGCCAACGCCGGTGCCGCATCGGTGTCGATGCGCTTCGGCTGGCGCGGCCCGTGCGAGACGATCGTGACCGCGTGCGCGGCGGCCACCCAAGCGATCGGCTACGCGACGCGCCTGATCCAGTGGGGCATCTGCGACGCGGTGATGACCGGCGGCTCCGAGTCGTCGATCACGCCGACGGCCATGGGCGGCTTCGGCAACATGACCGCGCTCTCACCCGAGCGCCTGTCGAGGCCCTTCGACAAGGACCGCAACGGTTTCGTGATCGCCGAGGGGGCCGCCGTCCTGGTGCTCGAGGAGCGCGAGTCGGCCATCGCCAGAGGGGCCACCATCCTCGGCGAGCTGCTCGGGTCGGGCTCGACGGCCGACGCCCACCACATCACCGCGCCGTCACCCGACGGCTCCGGTGCGGTGCGAGCGATGGAGCTCGCGATCGCCGACGCCGGGCTGCAGGCGTCGGACATCAAGCAGATCAACGCCCACGGCACGTCCACCCCGCTCAACGACGCGGCCGAGGCGGAGGCCATCTCCAAGGTGTTCGGGTCGCCCGGCCCGCCGGTGACGTCGACCAAGGGCATCACCGGCCACGCGCTCGGTGCCGCCGGCGCGCTCGAGGCGGCCGCGGTGCTGCTGTCGATGGAGCACCGGCAGATCCCGCCGACGGCGGGCACGACGAACGTCGACCCCGACATCACGATCGACGTGGTGGTCGGCGGTCCCCGCGACTGGGAGCCAGGCCCGACGCTGTCCAACAGCTTCGGCTTCGGCGGGCAC
Organism: Acidimicrobiales bacterium; assembly: GCA_036275955.1. GTDB lineage: Bacteria > Actinomycetota > Acidimicrobiia > Acidimicrobiales > CADCSY01 > DATLFP01. The sequence continues at coordinate 8,483 of DASUCO010000250.1, read as the reverse complement.
AACGGCTGCATCGTCATTGGCCCGCCTGCCGCAGGAGATGGAGTTGGGCCTGCGTAGCTTCCCGATCGTCTACGCGACAGACGTCGCCGGCACGGCCGCGTTCTACGGACTGCTGGGCTTCGTCGAGACGTTCCGCCTGCCGACCGACGGCGAGCCTGGCTACATCGGCCTGGAGCGCGACGGGCACGACGTCGCCGTCGTGTCGACCGACTGGCCCGCGACCACTACGGGCTGACCGTCGGCGACGGCCCGCGTTTCGAGCTGTTCGTGTACGTCGACGACGTGGACGCCGTCTTCCAGACGCTGCGCGACGCCGGCGTCGCGGTGATCAAGGACCCCGAGGGCATGCCGTGGGGCGAGACCGTCGGGTTCGTGACCGACCCGGACGGCAACCCCGTCGCCATCGCGCAGGCGGCGTCATAGCGTTCGCCACGCAGGCGGCTAGAGCGCGAGCACGCCCTCCAGGCGGAGGAGGTGCTCCTTGATGTGCACGCCGCCGGTGTAGTTGCCGATGCTGCGCTTCCCGGCGGGCAACACGCGGTGGCAGGGAACGACGACCGGCACCGGGTTGTGGCCCAGCGCGGTGCCGGCGGCGCGCGACGCCTTGGGGCTGCCGGCCGCCGCCGCCATCTCGCCGTAGGTGCGCACCTCGCCGAACGGGATGCGGGCGCAGGCGTCGAGGATCTTGCGACCCCACTCCCCCACGAGCGCCCAGTCGATCGGAAGCTCGAAGTGCCGGCGGTCGCCGGCGAAGTACTCGTCGAGCTGGCGACGGACGTCGTCCAGCAGCTTCGGGGCCTCGATGATGCGGGGCGAGATGCGGGCCGACAGGTCCTCGAGGGTCTCGTCGTGACCGACTCCATCTCCTTCGGCAGAGGTGCTGAAGCTGACTCGCACCAGACCGAGCGGCGTCTTGGCCAGCAGGAGGTCGCCGATCGGCGAGTCCATGTGGGCGACGGCCACGTCGAGCAGGCCCTCGCGCTCGGCCAGCGCGGCCAGGTCGATGTCGGGTGCCGGCGTGCGCAGTCGGTCCTCGATGTTCATGACAGCTCCTCTCGCAGGCGCATGACGCCGGCTCGGACGTTCTGCCGGGCGGCTGCCTCGCTCGTCTCGCACAGCGCACCGATCTCGGCGTAGGGCAGGTCGCCGACGAAGCGCAGCACGACGGCATGCCGCTGCTTGTCCGGCAGTGCGGCCACCGCCTGCCACAGCTCGTCGTCGGTCTCGGCGTGGGTCGTGGCGCGCTCGGGGACGTCGCCCAGGACCTCGGGCCGACGTGCCCGGGCCCGCGCCCCGTCGACGACCCGCGAGTGCGCCACCGACAGCAGCCACGAGCGCAGGTTCGACCCGTCCTTCAGACTCGGATACGCCCGCAGCGCGCTGAGGAGCGTGTCCTGCAGCAGGTCGGGCGCGCTCGCCGGGCCGGCCATGGCACACAGGTAGCCCCACACCGCGCCGCGGTGCTCCTCGACGAGCGTGGTGAACGGCGGCAGTGCCACGTGTTGATGAACGACGCCCGGCCCGAGTTCGTGAGATCAGCCGATGATGAAGAAGATGTCGGCCTCGCACGCCTTCTTGCCGCCGACCGATGCGACGCCGTGGCCCTTGCCGCCGCGCGCCGAGAGCGCGGTCATCTCGACGGCCAGCTCGAGGGTGTCGCCGGGCACGACCTGACGGCGGAACCGAGCGCTGTCGATGCCACCAAACAAGGGGAGCTTGCCCGCGTACCGCTCGTCGGCGAGCACCGCGCAGCCTCCGACCTGCGCCAGCGACTCCACCATGAGGACACCGGGCAGCGTGGGCCGACCGGGGAAGTGGCCGGCGAAGAACGACTCGTCGCCCGTCAAGCGCCACGTCCCGGCGGCGGACACGCCGGGCACGATCTCGGTGATCTCGTCGACGAGCAGGAACGGCGCTCGGTGCGGGAGGAGCGTCGCCGGGTCGATCGAGATCGTCATGCGCCGATCATCCCATGGGCCCTCGGTAGGGTGCGCGCCCATGGCGGTCCACCTGGAGGTCGAGGGGCCGCAGCCGCAACGCCGGCTCACGGTGGCGTTCCGCCTCGTGCTCGTCTTCCCGCACCTGCTCTTCGGCACGGCCGTGCTGGGCACGATCGCACTGTTCGCCATGATGCTCGCCTGGTTCTCGGCACTGCTCACGGCGCGCGTGCCGCACGGCGTCGCCGACCTGCTGGCCCGCATCCTGCAGTACCAGGCCCGCATGTACGGCTACGGCCAGCACCTGCTCACGGACCGGTACCCGCCGTTCACGATCGGCCCGGCCGAGCACCCCATCGAGCTCAGCTTCGACGAGGTGGGCCGGTTCAACCGGCTCGCCGTGCTGTTCCGGTTCGTGCTCATGCTCCCCGCGCTGGTGGTGACGCAGATCGCGCTCGGCGGCACGATCATCGTCCTCCTCGTGCTGTGGGTGATCGTGCTCGTCACCGGGCGCATGCCGGACGCCCCGCACGCGGCGCTGACCGCGGTGCTGCGCTACCACATGCGCACGTACGCCTACGTCGGCCTCGTGACGACGACGTACCCCCGAGGCCTCTTCGGCGAGGGCGACGACGACGACCCGCTGGTGCTCTCCCGCGCGTCGAAGAACCTCATCCTGCTGTTCCTGGTGCTCGGCACGGTGGCGCAGGCCTTCAACGTCTCGCGCACCGCCGACGACTACGCCCGCGCCGCGTCCGTCGCAGCGGAGATCGACGAGGCCCACGACGAGCTGGAGGCGGCCGGCGGCGCGTGGCTGTCACGCGTCGAGGACTGCACCAGCGCCGAGTGCGTGCGTTCGGCGAACACGACGTTCGGCATCGCCGTCGACACCTTCCAGCAGGAGCTGTGGGCCACCGACGTGCCACTCATCGCCGAGGACGAGGTCGACGTGGTGCGTGATGACCTCGACGAGCTCAGGGCTCTGCTGAACGACACGTCTGACGTCGAGCGACTCCGGCTGGCGGTGGACGACGCCCTGTTCGTGCTGCGCGAGGACGTCGATGACCTCTACGCCGAGGTGCTCGCCGGCTGACCGGTCAGCCGGCCAGCGCCTTCTTCAGGTTCTCCGGTGTGTCCTTGGGCGAGATCTTCGGCCACGCGTGGGCGATCTTGCCCTTCTCGTCGACCAGGAACGCAGACCGGACGATGCCCATGTACTTCTTGCCGTACATCGACCGCTCGCCCCAGGCGCCGTACGCGTCAGCGACGGTGTGGTCAGGGTCGGACAGCAGCGGGAAGCCGAGCGAGTACTTGGCATCGAACTTGGCCTGCGCCGCCGGCTTGTCGGGGCTGATGCCGAGGACCACCGTGTCGCCGATCTCCGGCCGCGCGTCGCGCAGGCCGCACGCCTGCGTCGTGCACCCGGGCGTGTCGGCCTTCGGGTAGAAGTACACGAGCACCTTGCGGCCCTTGAAGTCCGACAGCTTCACCTTGGCGCCGGACTGGTCCTCGAGCGTGAACGCGGGCGCCTTGTCCCCTGGGCTGAGCGGCATGGACAGGACCCTAGGAGCCTGTTGAACGATGCGCTCGCACATCTCTCCGGCGATCGTTCAACAGGCTCCTAGGCTTGCGTCGTGACCGCTGACGACGCGCCCGGTCGGTTCTCGGTCGCGGTCCCCCGGCCGGCGTGGTACCCCGCCTGCACGAGCAGCGAGCTCGGCCACCGGCGGCCCCTCGCCATCGAGCTGCTGGACACGCCGCTCGTCGTGTTCCGAGACGGGCGAGGCCAGCCCGGCGTCCTCGTCGACCGTTGTCCGCACCGCAATGCGCCGCTCTCCGCCGGTCGCGTGCGCGACGGCACGCTCGAGTGCGGCTATCACGGATGGCGCTTCGACTGTGCCGGCGCGTGCGTCGCCATCCCCGGCAGCGAGCGCGCCGTGAGCGAGCGCCGCGGCGTCGGCGCACACGCCGCCGTCGAACGGGACGGGATGGTCTGGTTCTGGTCAGAACCGGACGAGGCACCGGTCGGTGAACCGTTCCCACTCCCCGATCTCGGTCCCGGCGCACGCCAGGTCGTGCTGCGCTACGACGTCGAGGCAACGATGCACGCCACGATCGAGAACACCCTCGACGTGCCGCACACCGCCTACTTGCACCGCGGGTTGCTTCGCGGTGCTGCGCCGAACGAGATCCGTGCCGTGCGGCGCCCGATCCCGAACGGCGTGGAGGTCCAGTACTTCGGAGAGCCCTTCGGCATCGGGTTCCTCCGGCCCAAGTCGGCCACCGAGCTGCTGCACTTCGATCGCTTCGTGCTTCCGTGCGTCGCGCAGGTCGAGTATCGGGCGGGCCCGTGGCTGCAGCTCGTCAACAGCGTCCTCCACCTGCCGCTGTCCGGTCTGCGCACGCGGGCCTGGTTCGTGCTGCGCGTGAACAGTCAACGGCTGCCGCGTCACCTGGTGCAGGCGGTGATCCGCCTGCAAGGCCCGCGCGTGGCGCGACAGGACGTCCGCATCCTCGGGCGCCAGACCGCGACGATCCGGCGGTTCGGTGGCGAGCAGTACAGCTCGACCGAGCTCGACCTCTTCGGCGCGGCCGTCTGGCGCCTGCTGCGCCACGCCGAGAAGGGCGAAGACCCGCCCGTGATCGAGCCCCGAGAGGTCACGCTCCGCGTGTGAGAGGCATGGCCCGACCCTCGTGCCTGCGAGACTGGTGCTCTGGAGACGACACCGGGCGCGAACGTGATCGATGGGCGGTTCGAGATCGGGCCGGTGATCGGGCGCGGGGCGATGGGTGTCGTGCACGCGGCGCGGGACCTCCGGCTCGGTCGCGAGGTCGCGGTCAAGCTCCTGCGACCGGACCTGGCGGCCGATGACGCCGTGCGCTCGCGCTTCGAGGACGAGGCCAGGTCAGCCGCCCAGCTCTCGCACCACGCCATCGTGACGGTGTTCGACAGCGGGGAGTGGGAGGGCACGCCGTATCTCGTGATGGAACGGCTGCCGGGCCGCACGCTCGCCGACGAGATGGCCGACGGGCCGCTGCCGGAGAGCCGTGTGCGCGAGGTCGCCATGGAGATCGGCGGCGCGCTCGACGCCGCGCACCGGTTCGGCGTCATCCACCGTGACGTCAAGCCGGCGAACATCCTCCTCACCGAGGCCGGGCGGGTGAAGCTCGCCGACTTCGGGATCGCGAAGTCGGCCGAGGGTCTCGACCACACGGTGGCCGGCACCGTCGTGGGGACGCCCGCGTATCTGGCGCCGGAGCGCCTGTCGGGGTTGCCGGCGACGCAGCTCAGCGATCTCTACGCCCTGGGTGTCGTCCTGTACGAGGCGCTGTCGGGGGAGAAGCCGTTCGGCGGCGACACCCCGATGGCGGTGGCCATGTCGATCCACGCATCGCAGCCGACGCCGATCCGAGAGCGACGCCCGGACCTCGACGGCACCATGGCCGAGGTCATCGACCGGGCGATGTCTCGCGACCCGCAGGACCGACCCCAGTCCGCGGCAGCGCTGGTCGACCAGCTCGCGTCGCCGCCTGCACAGGATGCGACCGTGGCGTCGCCGCGGCACGACGCCGGCACGGCGGTGCTCCCGGTCGTCGCTGACGCGCGACCAGCTGCGATGCCCCAGGCGACGTCCTGGTGGCACGCCCGTCAGCCCCACGAACGCCAGGCCATCATCGTCGCCATCGTGCTCGTCCTCGGCCTCTCCTCGTTCATGGTCCTGCGCGACGGCAGCCGGTCCGACCCGTCGCCGCCCCCCACGCCGGTCGTGTCGAGCCCGCTTCCCGAACCGTTGGACGACGCCATCGTCGAGCTCGAGGACTCGGTGCAGCCGTGAACGCCCGCCGGATCGCGGTCGGACTCTGCGTGGCCGTGCTGGCCGCCTGCGGTGGCGACGACCCTGCCGTCTCGGGCGCGGCCCGGGATGCGCTGGCACCTCGGGTCGCCGAGATCCGAGCGCTGGCGGAGTCCGGTGCGCCGGAGTCGGCAGCGCTGAAGCTGGAGGAGCTCCGCATCGCGGTCGAGGAGCTGCGAGCGGCCGGCGAGCTGTCCGAGGAGGGCGCCCGCGCCGTGCTCGAGGCAGCGGCGCTCGTCGAGTCGCAGCTCGATCTCATCACCACGACGACCCAGGCGCCGCTCGACGACGAGGACGACGAGGACGACGAGGAGCGGGATCGACCCGGACGGGGCCGGGACAAGGACGACGACGACTGACGCGACGGTCATCAGATCGTCATGGCCGAGCGGTGTAGCCCGATCGGCGCAGGGCAACACATCGGGCGTGACCGCTCGAGCCGAGGACTCGCCGTCCGAGTCGCTTCTCCAGCAGGGAACGCGGCTCCTCGAGCAGTCGAGGCGGCTGCTGTTCGATCTCGACGGGATGGTCCGCGGCGGCGAGCCCGACGCGATCCGGCGATCCCCCGTCGACGACGACCAGGCAATGTGACGGTTTCGTTACGAACATGACTAGTCAGGAATGACTAGGTCGACTGGCTAGGTAGGGCTACTTCGAGTTCACAAGAAGTGAACGTTCCGAAGGAGCCCACAACATGTCGCACACCCTTCGCAGCACCGCAGCCGCAGCCCTCGGCGGGACGCTCCTGCTGTTCACGGTGGCACTGGCGCCTTCGGTGTCGGCTGACACCGAGACCGCGCCGGGCCAGCAGCGGTCGACCACAGCAGACGCGGAACGGCGCACCGCCGGTGACCGCGACGGGGACGCTGACGCCGATGCGGCGACTGCCTACACCGAGGACACCGACACCAACGACGGCGGCACGCCGAACAACGTCGTCGACGACGGCGACAACGCCCATCCCTCGGGCCGTGATCGCTCCGTGGAGCACGGCGCCGGCGGCACCCAGGGGCGCTCCGAGTCCGATCCCGACGACGACGGCCGCGGCCCTGACCGCAGCAACGGCGGCCCTGACAAGCCCAACGGCTCCGGTGGCGAGGACCTCGCCGACCAGGACGGCAACAACGGCTGTGGCAACGACGACGACTTCGAGGACGACAACGAGGGCTGGTGCGGCCGCCAGCGCGATCGCGGCGTCGCCCCGGTGACCGCCGATCGCGCTGAGCAGCACGCCAGCGCCGCCGCCGAGGGCGCCGATGCCGAGGCCGAGGCCGCCGAGACCGAGGCCGAGGCCGGGGCGACCGAGGTGCTCGGCGCCGAGGCCGAGGCCGAGGCAACCGAGGTGCTGGGCGCCGAGACCGAGGCGACGGCACCCGCCGCGGTGGCCGAGGACACGCCGCTGGCCGCGGCGGGCGTCCTCGGCGCCGAGGTCGCCCGCGCCGCGACCGCCGAGACGGCGGCCGCCGAGGCGGCCGAGGTCGAGGGCGAGCTGCCCCTCACCGGCCTCACCATCACGACGCTCGTGGTGGCTGCCGGCCTCGCCCTCATCGTTGGCGCCACGCTCGTCCGGGCCGGACGCGACCGGGTGCGCGCCACCCGCTGAACGCTGAACTAGGGGGAGGGGTCGCCGAGCTCTCGCAGCACGTCGCCGAGGCCGGGCCACGGCGAGCCCTCCCCCAGCAGCTCCTGCACGCAGCGGGCGAACAGCCAGCGGCGCACGCGGACGGCGTCCAGGCCGGCGAGGTCGGCGACCTCCGTCAGCAGGGCGATCGGATCCGCCTGCAGCGACGCGTCGCAGTTCAACAGGTGCTGCAGCACGTCGTAGTGCGGGTCGCCCAGGTACGGCTTGGGGTCGATGAGCAGCCACGGCCGTCGCGTCCCTGACAGCACGTTGCCGGCGTGCAGGTCGGTGAGCAGCAGCACGTCGTCCGGGCGAGGTCGGGACAGCTCGAGGAACAGCGCCAGGCCGTCACGGGCCAGGCCGGCGTCGAGCCGGGCCGGATCGGCCTCGAGCCGCGCCTCCGACAGCGCCACCCAGTCGTCCGCCATCGTCGCCAGCGGCCGGAACGGGTGGTCGGCCGGCAGGTCGAGGGCCCAGACCGCGCGGAGCAGCTCGGTGATGACGACGTGCTGCTCGGGCTCGGGTCGGCCGCGCAGCTCGGCGCCGGGGCGGCACCGCTCGAGGAGCATGGCGGTCGTGTCGTCGGCGAGGTGCTCGAACGCGTAGACCTCGACGGCGGTGTCGCCGCCGAGCGCGGCCAGTCCCTCCGCCTCGTGCAGCCCCTCGTCGTGCCGGAAGGCCACCTTGAGCACGACGTCGCGGCCCTTGTCGTCGGTCGCCGGCGCAACCCACGCGCAGTTCCCGCCCGGCTCGAACGGCGGGTCGAGGTCCAACCCCCAGCGGTCCTGCAGGGCGGCGACGTGCGCGGGCAGCGCGGCCAGCCACACCACCCGCGCCGGGCCACCGGCGTCGGTGGAGTGCTGCAGGTAGGTGGGCACGCGCAGCTCCGCCGTCGTGCGGCACACCGTAACGGCGGCTGCTCAAATGACGTCGTGCACCTCGCTCGCGCTGCCTGGCAGTTCGGTGAGCCGGTCCACGCGGTGACGTACTACGCGCCCGAGCGACGCGCGGCGACGGACGCGCTCGGTCTCAAAGGTGGGTGGATGAGCTACTTCGGGTGCCGGGCCGCGC
>DASUCO010000249.1:0-2573 GCA_036275955.1 Acidimicrobiales bacterium | reverse complement strand
CGAGAGGGCGGTGGCGACGTCGCCGTCTACGGCGCGCGGCCCGCGGTGGCGCGCCTCCTGCACACGACCGGCTTCGATCGCGTCGCTGCCGTGTCCGACAGCGAGCAGGACGCGCTCAAGGCGCTGGCGGAATCCGCCTAGTGATCTGAGTCGTTGATCCTTCGGCAATAGCTGGCGAGGCTGTCGAGGATCTCGTCGGCGGTCTTGTGCCAGACGTAGGGCTTGGGATCGTCGTTCCAGCCGGTGATCCAGGTGCGGATCGACGCGACGAGTTCCTTGACCGAGTGGTGGGTGCCGCGCTTGAGCCACTTGGTGGTGAGCTCGGCGAACCACCGCTCGACGAGGTTCAGCCAGCTGCTGTAGGTCGGCGTGAAGTGCAGCGTGAAGCGCGGGTGACGCAGCAGCCAGCGTTGGATCGACGGCGTCTTGTGGGTCGACTGGTTGTCGAGCACGACGTGGACGTCGAGATGGTCGGGGACGCTCTTGTCGATCAGGTTCAGGAACTTCTGGAACTCGACGGCGCGGTGCCGCGGCGTGAGGTCAGCGATGACGTTGCCGGATGCGACGTCGAGCGCGGCGTAGAGGTTGGTGGTCCCGTTGCGCTTGTAGTCGTGCGTCTGCCGCTCGGGTGTGCCTGGGATCAGCGGCAGGATCGGCGCGGTCCGGTCGAGCGCCTGGACCTGGGTCTTCTCATCGACACACAGCACCACCGCAGCGTCGGGCGGGTTGAGATAGAGGCCGACGATGTCGCGGACCTTGTCGATGAACAGCGGATCCGGTGAGAGCTTGAAGTCCTCGACCCGGTGCGGCTTGAGGCCGAACGCCCTCCAGATCTTCGACACCGCCGTCTGCGACATGCCCGTCGCCGCGGCCATCGACCGGGTCGACCAATGCGTCGCGTTCGCCGGCTTCTCCTCGAGCGTCTTGACGATCAGCCGCTCGACATCGTCATCGCTGATCGAGCGTGGCTTGCCCGGACGCGGCTCGTCATGCAGGCCATCGAGCCGGCGGTCGATGAACCGGTTCCGCCACCGGCCCACCGTGTCGTCGTGGATCCCGAGCCGCGCCGCGACCTCGATGTTGTTGCCGCCCTCGGCGCAGGCCAACACGATCCGGCACCGCAACGCCAGCGCCTGCGCAGTCGTATGCCGACGCGCCCACCGTTCGAGCGTCTCGCGTTCCTCGTCGGTGAGCACCAGCTCGCGCTTCGGTCGGGCCATGACTGCCTCCCATCGTCGTCCGATGAGAAGCAGTTCGCGACCGACCGCCCGATTCCTGCGCGACTAACGACTCAGATCACTAGGTACGCCTCGCCATCGGCCTTCGGCGCGAACACGAGCCACGCGTCGACGAGCGCCTCCTTCAGTGGCCGCTTGCCGACCGACTTCAGGTGGACGAGGAAGGCCGGGTACCGGTCGAAGTGCGGGATGGTGAAGAAGCCCTTGTGCCCGGCGGCGAGCATCGCCGCCTTGTCGTCGAGGTCGAGGGTGCGCACGCCGAGCAGTGGCGGTTCCGGCAGGACCTCGTCGCCAGCTCGCTTCACATCGGCCTTGCTGTAGCCGCGCTCCCACGCGAACACCTTGCCGTTGACGCGCCACGTCCGGCCTCCGCCGCGCTCGCCCTCCACCGCGCCCGGGAGCGAGGCGACGATGGCGGCGACGTCGTCGAGCGTGGCCGGCATCAGCGGCGAAGGGCGCGTCCGGGACGGGCGCCGGTGTGCTCGCCGTCGCGGACGACGACGGTGCCGTTGACGATGACGGCGCGGATGCCGGTGGGCGGGCGGGCGGGATCGTCGTAGGTCCCCACGTCGGCGATCGTTGCAGGATCGAACAGCACGAGGTCGGCGAACGCGCCGTCGCGGATCACCCCGCGGTCGGTCAGGCCGAACGTCTCGCACGGCAACGAGGTCATGCGGCGGATCGCGTCGGCCAGCCCGAGCACGCCTTCGTCGCGGGCGTAGCGGCCGAGCACCCGCGGGAACGTGCCCCACAGGCGCGGGTGCGGCTTGCCCGGCGCCGGGATGCCGTCCGATCCGATCATCGTCGCCGGATGGGCCATCACCGTCCGCACGTCACCCTCGCTCATCGACTCGAGCACGACGATGGCCGAGCCGTGCGTCGCGGTGACGACGTGATCGGCAGCCATCCGCCACGGCATGCCGACCAGCTCGCCGATCTGGCCGAGATGCAGGCCCTCCCACTCGCGATGACCCTCGGCCGACGCCACCAGCACCTGTTCGGGACCGAGCTCGCCGACGCCGCTACCCGGCCCGCCGTCGAGCGCGCCGTTCTGGATGATCGCGGCCAGGCTCGTGCTGCCCGCGGTGTACGGGTACTGGTCGAGTGCGACGTCGACACCGCGCGCCCGGGCGGCGTCGATCAGGGCCAGCGACTCACGGACCCGGCCCCAGTTGGCGCGACCGCTGGCCTTGTGGTGCGAGATCTGGACGCGGATGCCGGCCTCCTCACCGATGCGGATGGCCTCGGCCACCGCCTCGAGCAGCTGATCGGCCTCGTTGCGCATGTGCGTGGCATAGATGCCGGCGCGTGCCTCGCTTGCGAGGGCGACGACCT
>DASUCO010000248.1:0-4824 GCA_036275955.1 Acidimicrobiales bacterium | reverse complement strand
ACCGTCGACGGAGCGGGCGTGGTGGCCGGTGGCGATGGCGTCGAAGCCGAGCTGGTCGGCGCGCTGGAGCAGCCGGTCGAACTTGATCGTGCGGTTGCACTCGATGCACGGGTTCGGTGTGCGTCCCTCGGCGTAGGCCTGCACGTAGGGCTCGACCACGCCGGCCAGGAACTCGTCGGCGAAGCCGAACACGGTGTGGCGGATGCCGAGCTGCTGGGCGACGCGCCGCGCGTCGTCCACGTCGGCCACCGAGCAGCACCCGGCGTCGCTGGCGCCGCCCCACAGCTTGAGCGTCACGCCGGTGACGTCGTGGCCCTCGTCGCGCAGCATCGCCGCCGCCACCGACGAGTCGACGCCGCCGGACATGGCCACGAGAACTCTCATCGGAGCTGCGCGACCGCGCGCGGGATGACGTCGAGGGCGAGGTCGACGTCGGCGTCGGTCGAGCTCCAGCCCAGCGACAGCCGCAACGACCCCCGGGCCAGCTCGCGCGGCACGCCCATGGCGGCCAGCACGTGCGACGGCTCGAGCGCACCGCTCGCGCACGACGACGCCGCCGTCGCGCAGATGCCGGCGTCGTCGAGCAGGAACAGCAGCGCCTCGCTCTCGACGTCCTCGATCAGCAGCGAGCAGATGCCGGCGACCTTGGTGTCGCGCGTGCCCGACTCGGTCACACCCGGGATCGATGCGAGCAGCCCATCGGCCAGCCGATCGCGGAGCTTGCCGACCCGCTCGACCATCTCGTCGCGCTGGTCGGTGCACGCCCGCAGCGCGGCGGCGAAGCCGACGATCCCCGCGACGTTGTGGGTGCCGCTGCGCCGCTCCTGCTCCTGTCCACCACCGACCAGCAGCGGCTCGAGCGCGATCCCGTTGCGCACGACGATCGCGCCGGTCCCCTGCGGCCCGCCCAGCTTGTGGCCGGTGACCGACACCAGGTCAGCACGTGCCGACGCGGCGGCCACGTCGAGCCACGTCACCGACTGCACCGCATCCGTGTGCAGGACGGCGTCGACCTCGGGCAGCTCGTTGATGGTGCCGACCTCGTTGTTCACGAGCATCACCGAGACGAACGTCGCGTCGCCAGGGATGTCCTCGACGCGCAGCCGACCGTCCGCGTGCACCGGCACGGTGCGACCGCCGACCCGCTCCACCGCGTGCAGCACGGCATGGTGCTCGGTGGCGCCGCACACCGGCGACGCGCCGCCAGCGCCGAACACGGCGAGGTTGTCGCCCTCGGTCCCGCCGCCCGTGAACACGACCTCCCGGGGCTGGCACCCGAGGCAGTCGGCCACCACGTCCCGAGCGTCGTCGATCGCCTTGCGCGCCGCCTGCGCGACGCGGTGGCCGCCCGACGGGTTGCCGAAGCGGTCGGTCAGCCACGGCAGCATGGCCTCGACCGCCTGCGGTCGCAGCGGCGTCGTCGCCGCATGGTCGAGGTAGCCGAGCACCCTGCAAGGCTACGACTCGTCATGGACCCGTCGACCTATGGCGAGCGCATCGCCGACGTCTACGACGACTGGTACGGCGACGCCACCGACGTCGAGGGGACGGTGGCGACCGTCGCCGGACTGGGCTCGAGCGTGCTCGAGCTGGGCATCGGGACCGGGCGGCTCGCCGTCCCGATGCTGGAGGCCGGCCTGTCGGTCACGGGCGTCGACGCCTCCCCCGCGATGGTGGCCAGGCTGCGGGAGAAGGCGGGCGACCGCATCCCGGTGACGATCGCCGACTTCACGGACGTCCCGGTGGAGGGCACCTTCGACGTCGTGCTCCTGGCGTTCAACGCCCTGCTCAACCTGACCAGCGTCGAGGACCAGGTGCGCTGCCTCGGTCGGTGCCGGGAGGTCGGCCGCCGCGTGGTGGTCGAGACGTTCGTGCCCGGCGACGCCGCGCCGCAGAACGCGGTCGAGGTCAAGCACGTGGGCCCCGACGAGGTGCGCCTGTCGGCGTACCGCATCGACGACGGCGTGGTGCAGGGCTCGATCGTGTCCATCACCGAGTCGGGCATCCGGCTGCGGCCGTGGTCGGTGCGGTTGGCGACGCCGGACGAGCTCGACGCCGTCGCGGCCGACGCCGGTCTGGTCGTCGAGCACCGGTGGTCGGGTTGGCGCGCCGAGCCGTTCGACGCGACCTGTGACCGGTGCGTCACCGTCTTTCGACCCCGGTAGCGGTACCGTCAGTCAACGTGTCGGTGAACCAGCTCAGGCTGAACCCACTCGTGGGTCGCTGGGTGACGGTGTCCGACGACCGGTCGAACCGCCCGTACGCGTTCGCGCCGAGGATGCTGCCCGTCGAGCTCGACGATCGGACGTGCCCGTTCTGCCCCGGGAACGAGGAGGCGTCGCCGCCCGCGCTCGAGACCTACGGCCCGTCCGGGCAGTGGCTCGTGCGGGTGGTGCCCAACCTGTACCCGGCGTTCGCCGGGCACGAGGCGCTGTCGGTCGAGAACCTGGGGCCGGTGTTCGCCCAGGCCCCGGCCAGCGGCATCCACGAGGTCCTGGTGCTCACGCCGGAGCACGACAGCTCGTGGGCCCAGCTGGACGAGCGCCAGGCCGGACTCGTCATGGCCGCGCTGCGCGACCGCTTCGAGGAGCACGCGTCGATGCCCGACGTGCGCTACACGCAGGCGATCGTCAACCACGGCCGTGAGGCCGGAGCGTCGCTCGACCACCCGCACGGCCAGCTGCTGGGCGTCCCGTTCGTGCCCAAGGAGCTCGCCGAGGAGGAGGCCGGGTTCGAGCGCTTCGTCGGCGGCTGCCTGATGTGCACCACGCTCGAGGCCGAGATCGAGGCCAACCACCGCGTCGTGCTGGACGACGAGCACGCCGTCGTCGTCGCCCCGTTCTGGAGCGGCTCCCCCTACGAGCTGCTGGTCATCCCCCGCTCGCACGAGGGCCACCTGACCGACGCCAAGCCCAAGGATCTGGTCGGCGTCGGTCGCGCGCTGCAGAACGTGCTTGCGCGGCTGCAGACGCTGCTCGACGACGTCGCCTACAACCTCGTCTTCCACGCCGCGCCGCACCGCCACGAGGGCCAGTTCCACTGGCACGTGCACGTGCTGCCCAAGGTCACCACCCGGGCCGGCTTCGAGCTGGGCACCGGCGTGCTGATCAACATCGTCGCCCCCGAGCGGGCGGCCGACGAGCTCAACGCCGTCTCGGGGTAGTTCCGGCCGAGGGACTTAGCCTGAACGGGTGCCGCGCGTGCAGGTCCGTCGGACCATCCGAGCCGACGTGGAGACGGTGTGGGACGCGCTGGCCGACATCGAGGCGCACCTCGAGTGGATGGCGGACGCCCGTGCCATCCACTTCACGTCGGCGTCGACCGAGGGCGTCGGGACCACCTTCGACTGCGACACCAAGGTCGGTCCGCTCAGGCTGACGGACAAGATGGAGGTCACCGAGTGGGCGCCGGAGCAGGCGATGGCGGTGCGCCACGTCGGGCTCGTCACCGGCGAGGGCCGCTTCACGCTGCAGCCGCGCCGGCGCGGCACCGAGCTGACGTGGGACGAGACGCTGCACTTCCCGTGGTGGATCCCGGCATGGCCGGCCGCCGCCGTGCTGAAGCTGATCTGGCGCGGCAACCTGCGCCGGTTCGAGCGGACGCTCGGTGACGTCGCTACGGCTGGCCGAGGCGCTCGACGGCGAGGCCGACGGCGACGCCCAGCAGGCTGAGCCCCGGCGTGGGTCGGGTGCGGAGCGCGCCGTAGAGCGCCTCCTGCACGACGCGGAGGTCGAGGCTGATCCCGAGCGTGCCGGCCAGGCGCAGGAGCGCCAGCGCCGAGTCGACGGCGCCGGCGTCGCCGCCGATCGCCTGCTGCACCGCCTGCACGAGCGTGCGGTGCAGCGCCTCTCTCGCCCGGGGCCCGTCGATGCGCAGGCCGGTCTCGATGCCCTCTTGCACGACGGCGACGGCATCGTCGTACGCGTGGTTGAGCAGCTCGGCCTCGAGCCGCCGGTCGAACGCGACCTCGGCCGCGGCGCGCAGGTCGTCGGGCAGGGCGAAGCCGGCGGTGGCCAGCGAGCGGAACGTCGCCCGGTTCTCGGCGAACAGCCGCCCGTAGGCGGAGGCGAAGCGCTCCTCGAGCGCGTGGGCGGCGCCGGCGACGATCTCGTCGGCAACGTCGGGCAGCGCCGCCTCGAGGCCGAACTCGCTGGGGCCGAAGTCGTCGCCGATGATGCGCAGCAGCTGCGTGACGCGGTCGCCACCCTCGAGCGCGGCCGCCAGTGCTCGCAGCGCGCCGCTGTCGCGGGTGGGATCGGCGTCGCGGACGGCGCCCATGACCTCGAGCCCGCCGAGGTGCAGCGCGGCGTACGCGTGACGGCTGCGGCGGCGCGTGCGCCGGTGCACGACCTCGATGGTGCCGGCACACAGCGTCAGGGTGCCGCGGTCGGCGTGCACGTGGTCGACCGGGTGCACCTCGAAGGTGGTGAGCCGACCGCCCGGGCGCTTGCCCTCGAGCAGGTCGGCGAGTGCGACGTGGGCGACGACGCGAGCGGCGTCGACGCGGCTCGGTACGACGTGCCGCTCCCAGACGTCACGCCCGGTTCCCTCGCCGGGCTGGTTGCTCTCGGCCCGGGCGAGGATGTCGAGCAGCTCGTGCGTCGGCGGCTTCTCGTCCAGCTCGGCCAGCAGGTCGAGCGCCCGCGCCGCGTAGCGCAGGCACTGCACGGTCTCGATGCCGGCCAGGTCCCAGAAGAACCACGCGCACGACGTGTACATGAGCAGCGCGTGGCGCTGCTGCTCGAGGAGCGTGAGCGCCTCGACGAGATCGCCCGTGACGTGGCGCTCGGCGAAGTCCTCGATGCTCGTGGTGCCGAGCACGAC
>DASUCO010000247.1:0-3232 GCA_036275955.1 Acidimicrobiales bacterium | reverse complement strand
GTGCTCGGCCCGCTGGGCGATGCAGTACATGGCGCCCCGCGCCGTCTGCAGCACCTTGCCGGCGCCGGCGTAGATCTGGCGCGACACGAGGAACGGGATGAGCACCTCGGCGTAGTGCCCGAAGTCGTCCCGGCGGCTCGTCAGGTAGTTCTCGTGGCAGCCATAGGAGTTGCCGGCGGAGTCGGTGTTGTTCTTGAACAGGTAGATGACGCCCCGGATGCCCTCCTCGCGGAGGCGCTGCTCGGCGAAGGTCAGCAGCTGCTCGAGGATGCGCTCCCCGGCCTTGTCGTGGACGACGAGGTCGTAGATCGAGTCGCACTCCGGCGTCGCGTACTCGGGGTGGCTGCCGACGTCGAGGTAGAGACGGGCGCCGTTCTCCAGGAACACGTTGCTGCTGCGCCCCCAGGACACGACCCGGCGGAACAGGTACCGGGCCACCTCGTCCGGGCTGAGCCGGCGCTGGCCGCGCAGGGTGCAGGTGACGCCGTACTCGTTCTCGAGACCGAAGATGCGCCGGTCCATCGACCCCGACGGTACCGTCCCAGGGGTGACCCGGCTTCGCATGGTCGTGGTGCGCAAGGTCACCGACCAGTTCGAGGCTCGGGTGGTCGCCGCCCGCCTGGGCGCCGCCGGGTTCGTGGTCGAGCTCCGGGGCCGGGGCGCGTCGACCGTGTACCCGTGGGGCCCGATCGAGATCTGCGTGGCCGAGGACGAGGTCGAGGGTGCCCGAGAGCTGTTGCTGGCCGACGAGGTGGAGTCGGCCTTCGACGTCAACGAAGGCTGAGGACGTGGCGAACCATGGTGTCGCCGTGGTGGTCGACGTACCGCTCGGTCTCCACGGCGCCGACGGCTCGGGGGACGCGCTGGGACGCCTCGTTGCGGGGGTCGACCACGATGTGTGCCTCGCGAGCCCCGGTGTGGTCGCGCAGGAACTGCAGGATCAGGCGCACTGCGGCTGAGACGTGGCCACGGCCACGCACGGCAGGCGTGCTCGAGTACGAGATGTTCGCGTCGCCGTTGGGCACGTGCGGGTTGGCCAGGTCGCAGTCGACGTGACCCACGTAAGCGCGCTCGAGCTCGATCGCAAACGACCACTTCGGCCCGGAGCCGAACGTGGGAGCGGTCTCACGCAGGTAGCGGCGCTGGTGATCGAGCTTCTCCGCGGGCGACTTCGCGGCCCAGAGCGGGCGATGCTCAGGTTCGAACAGCCATCGCACCTGCTCCTCGTCCGTGGCCACGACCGTCGCCTCGGCGTCGTCCTCGGAGAGCCGCCGGATCGTGACTGTGCCGTCGGTGTACGTGAGCGGCGGCACCGGCTTCTTGAAGAAGCGGGCCTCCTTCTCCCCCACGATCGTCCCGTGCTCGACGAAGCCGCAGCGCCGGGCGATCCCGATCGACCAGTCGTTGCCGAAGTCGATGGCGAGCGTCGCCACCGACCACTGACCCGTCTGCGCCAGGTGGTGCATGAGGAGCTGCACGGCGCGGGTGGCGTACCCGCGGCCGCGATGGTCGGGGTGGAGCGCGTAGCCGAGGTTGGCCTCGTGCGGCTCGAGCCAGTGATGGCCGTCCTCGTGGTCGGCGTCCACCCACCCGACGACGGCATCGTCGACGACGATGCAGAAGGTCGGCCGCGGGTCGGGCGAGCCGGGGCCCATGAAGCGGTGGAACTGGTCGTCGCGCAGCGCGATGAGCGCGTCGCGGTCGGCCGGCTCCGGCGGTCGGAGCGTGATCAGGCCATCGGTCAGGATGGCGACCGGACCAGGGCCTCCAGCTCGGCGCCGAGGATGCGACGGAACGCGCGCCGCTCCGCGTTCCGCTCGAGGATCGCCACCTCGAGCTCGTCGGCGGTGATGGTGCGGTCGGGACCGGCCAGGGCGCTGACGCACTCGGCCAGCGCGCCGGCGAGGTCGGCGGCCGGGTCGTACGCCGCCTTCAGCCGCTCCACGATGGCCTCGGCCTCGCCGCCCAGGACCGCATAGCCCTGCTCGTCGACGACGGAGCCGTCGTAGAGCACGTGGTACAGCGCGTCCGGCGTGTCCTCGGTGCCGACCTCGGCCACGAGGATCTCCACCTCCATCGGCTTGAGCTCGTGGGTGAAGATGTTGTTGAGGATCTGGCCGTACTGGCTGGCCAGGCCGCGGGCGTCGACGTCCTCACGGCTGTACTGGAAGCCCTTGAGGTCGGCGGCGCGCACGCCGGCGACGCGCAGCGAGTCGAACTCGTTGTAGCGACCGACGCCGGCGAACGCGATGCGGTCGTAGATCTCGCTCACCTTGTGCAGCGTGTTCGACGTGTTCTCCGCGCACAGCAGGATGCCCCCGCTGTACGTGACGCCGACCAGCGGCCGGCCCTTGGCGATGTTCTTCCGGGCGTAGTCGGCCCGGTCCTTCATGACCTGCTCGGGCGCGACGTAGAACGGCATGGACATCAGGCATCACCGCCCTTCGCGGTCGGGGCGATGCCGACGTCGCCACCCTCGGGTTGGTTGGCCAGGGTGTCGACGAGGGCACGGAAGCGGTCGGCGATCTCCTCCTCGGGCACGCGCTCGAAGCCCCGGGCGGTGATGGTGGCGATCGTCGGGTAGATGCCGCGCACGAGGTCGGGCCCGCCGGTTGCTGAGTCCTCGTCCGCCGCCTGGAACAGCGCGGAGATCACGAGATCGAGCGTGGCGGCCCGATCGTTGTTCGGCTGGTAGCCGAGCTTGACGACGGTGCCGGCGTGCAGGCTGCCCGACCCGGTGCTGGCGAAGTTGCTCTCCTCGTAGCGACCGCCGGTCACGTCGTACTGGAACAGGCGGCCCTGGTCACGGCGCAGGTCGAAGCCGGCGAAGATCGGCACCACCGCGAGGCCCTGCATGGCGGCCGGCAGGTTGCCCCGCACCATCTGTCCCAGCTGGTTGGCCTTGCCCTCGAGGCTGAGGAAGTTCCCCTCGACCTTCTCGTAGTGCTCGAGCTGGAGCTGGAACAGCTTCACCATCTCCATGGCCGGGCCGGCGGCGCCGGCGATGGCGACACCCGAGTAGCGGTCGGCCGGGTACACCTTCTCCATCGTCCGGTGACTGATCAGGTGGCCGCTGGTGGCCCGGCGGTCGCCGGCCATGACCACGCCGTCCGCGTAGCGCACGGCCACGCACGTGGTGGCGTGGGTGACGTCAGCCACGGCCGAGGTCGGCACCGGCGGGTTCAGCCCGGCGCGGCGCAGGAGCTCGGTGAAGCTCGGGCCGGGGTCGTCG
>DASUCO010000246.1:0-13667 GCA_036275955.1 Acidimicrobiales bacterium | reverse complement strand
GAGCTGTTCGGCAAAGAGGTCATGCCCGAGTTCGAGAAGGCGGTCTGATGCCGCAGCTGGGAACGCTCGACGTGGCGCCGCTGCTGGCCGGTGCCCCGGACATGCCCGACCTGCAGACCGACACGCTGCTGCTGCCCAAGGTCGAGATCCTCCACGCGCTGCACGAGATCGACAGCGGGCCGATGCTCGACATCCTCCCGCCGGCGTTGCACCCGACGGTGCCGCCGACCATCCAGCTCACGGTGTGGCGCGCCCGCGACACCGACCTGGGTGACTTCACCATGGCGCAGGTGCGCATCGGCTGCCGCGCC
The DNA here is from genome assembly GCA_036275955.1 of Acidimicrobiales bacterium. Classification (GTDB taxonomy): domain Bacteria; phylum Actinomycetota; class Acidimicrobiia; order Acidimicrobiales; family CADCSY01; genus DATLFP01. The sequence continues at coordinate 13,356 of DASUCO010000246.1, read as the reverse complement.
GGCGTGCGGCCGCGCGGCTTCCTGCTCGGGTGCGTGCTCGACAGCGACATCGCCGCCGAGCAGCTGGCGGCGCGGTGGGGCTTCCGGCGCGATGCCGGAACGCCCGTGCTGCGCACCGGCCACGACCGCATCCAGTGCGTGGTGGAGCGCGACGGACAGACCATCCTCGACGTCTCGCTCGTCGGTCCCGAGCCGATCAGCGGTGGTGACGTGCAGTACACGGCCAACATGAACCTGGCCCGCACGCCTGGCGGCGAGCGGCTGGTGCAGGTCGACCCGGAGTTCGAGTTCGCCAAGGCCAGTCGCGGTCGTCTGCAGCTGACCACCTTCGATGCTGCGGCGTGGGGGGAGTCGCGCATCGTGCCGTCGTGGCCGGTCTCCACGTCCTTCACCGTGGCCGACGTGACGCTGCCCCGCATCCGCTACGCCTGCAAGGTCGACGTGCCGGCCATGGTCGGCACCGAAACCGTTCGCCCGCCGGCGTAGCCGCCCCTACGGTCACCGGCGCATGACGCCGGCGCAGCGCTGACCGAGCCCGCCCCGTAGCGGTCGCGATCCCCATCCGGTCCATTGCAAGATCTCGTCGCACTGAGCGGCGCTCCGCGCCGCTCAGTGCGACGAGAACCTCAGAGGCGCTCGGCGCGGAGCGCGGCGCGGCGGACCTTGCCGGCGTCGTCGCGGAGGGTCTCGGTGACGAACTCGAACGTGCGCGGGACCTTGTAGCGCACGAGGCGCTCGCCCATGAACGTGCGCAGCTCGTCCTCGGTCACCCTGTCGGCCTCGACGATGGCGTGGATGCGGTTGCCGAGGTCGTCGTCGGGCAGGCCGATCACCACGCACGAGCGGACCTGCGGGTGCTCTTGCAGCGCCGCCTCCACCTCGGCCGGGTAGATGTTCGACCCGCCGCTCAGGATCATGTCCTGCATCCGGTCGCCGAGGTACAGGTAGCCATCCTCGTCGAGCCGGCCCATGTCGCCCAGCGACTCCCACCCGTCCTCGCGTCGGCGGGGCTCGGCCCCGAGGTAGTGGTACGTCTCCTCCTCGCGTGTGCGCCGCATCCACACCTCGCCCATCTCGCCGGTCGGCACCTCGTTGCCGTCGGCATCGAGGATCTTGATCTCGCCGGCGTAGGTGCGGCCGACCGAGCCGCGGTGCGCCAGCCACTCGGGCCCGGTGATGATCGTCCCCGCCTGGCCCTCGGTGCCGCCGTAGAGCTCGAAGATGCGCTCGGCGCCCAGCCAGTCGATCCACACCTGCTTGAGCCACTCCGGGCACGGCTCGGCCAGGTGCCACACGACCTTCAGCGCGGAGAGGTCGTAGGACTCGCGCACCTCTTCGGGGAGGCGCCAGATGCGCTTCATCATCGTGGGCACCAGGTAGACGATGTCGGCGCGGTGCTCGGCCAGCAGCCGCAACGTCTCCTGGGCGTCGAAGCGCGGCAGCACCACGATGTGCGAGCCCCGCAGCAGCGCGGTCAGCGACCAGACGAGGGGACCGTTGTGGTACAGCGGACCGGGCATCACCATGCAGCCATCGGGCGTGATCCCGAGTGCGTTCGGCGCGTCGAGATCCATGACGGAGGGGTCGCCGGACACGATGAGCTTGGGCCGGCCGGTCGAGCCGCCGGACGTCGGCGCCTTCCATGCCGGCGAGATCGCGTCGGGAAGCTCGCCGTCGTCGAACGTCGAGCGGTGCCCGATCGGCAGGCACGTGCGGCCCTCGACCTCGGCGCCGATGACGACGGGGGGGTTCGCCAGCTCCACGATCTGCTCGAGCTCGCGTCCTGGCAGCCGGGACGACACCGGTTGCGGGATGGCGCCGATCTTCCAGCAGGCGGCGAACGCGACGTACCAATCGACCGAGTTGGGCAGCGCGATCGTGACCATGTCGCCGACGTCCACGCCGTGGGACTGCAGCTCACGCCCGACTGCGTTCGACAGCCGGTCCAGCTCACCGCGGGTCAGCGACGCCGATCCGCAGGTGACCGACGGTCGATCGGGGTCCGCAGCCGCGAGGTCGCGGATGCGCTGGGCGAAGCTGACGGTCGGCACGAAGCGGACCGTACCGACTCAGCTCACGAGTCGGCCGGGATCTCCTCCCACCACTGGCACCACCAGTCGCCGCCGACGAGGATGCGCAGCTCGGGGTGCCAGCAGTACGACAGCTCGGCGTCGGGATCGAGGTAGAAGAGGCAGTTGTCGCAGCGGAACTGCTTGCCGAACTCCTCGAGCGGGTGGGCGCGCAGGATCGCCCGATCCATGACGTCCTTCCACTTGAGCCAGAGCTGGCTGTCGATCTCCTTGGGTTCGGGGGGAGGGATCTCGTTGTCGGCCATCGTGCGGAACCTACCGCTGCGACAACCAGTCGACGACGCTGGCGCCCACCGCGGCCGGGTCTTCGAGCGGGCCGAAGTGGCCCAGCGTCGGGAACGTGAGGAGCCGTCCGTTGACGAGCGCCTCGGCGATGGCGGGGCCCCATGCCGCCGGACGCATCTCCTCGACGATGCCGATGGCCACCGCCACCGGTGTGTCGATCGATGCCAGCGTCTCCAGCGTCGCCTTGCCTGTCGCCTCGAACACGGCCGCCTCGTGGGCGGGCGGGAGCTTCAGGCGGGCGGTGCCGTCGGGGAGATCCTCGAAGCCGTGCTCGACGTACGCGGCCAGTGAGGCCGCGTTGAGGACGCCGAGCGGCGTCTTCGTGGCGTAGCGCCACAGGGCGTCGGCCTTCGACGGGAACTCGGCGCGTCGCCGCCGCGCCGCGTCCGCCATCGGGTTCTGGACGGCCAGCTCCGGCCGGACGGTGGGCACCACGATCGGCTCGTAGAGGTAGGCCGAGCGCAGCGTGCCCGGCTGGCGGGCCTCCACGAGCATGAGCGCGGCACCGCCCATCGAGTGGCCGATCGAGTCGATCGGCTCGTCCGTGAGCTCGGCCAGCACCGCCTGCAGGTCGTCGGCGGCGCCGTCCCAGTCGTAGCGCTCGCCGTCCGGGAACGTGCTGTCGCCGTGGCCGCGGAAGTCGAGCGCCCAGACGTGGCGCTCGCCGGCCAGGTGTTCGGCCAGCGGGCCGTACGCGCCGCCGCAGAACCCGGTGGCGTGGCAGATGATGAGCGGCGGGCCGTCGCCGCCGAGGTCGTGGACGGCGACGGTGACGCCGTCGCTGGACTGCACCTGCATTGCACCATCATGGTCGCCATGAGGCTGGCGACGATCCGGATCGACGGTGGGACGAGAGCGGTCCGCATCGATGGGGACGAAGCGGTCGACCTGGACGCGGACGACGTCGGCATCGTGCTGCAGCGGGACGACTGGCGGTCATGGGCGGCGTCGGCCTCCGGTGTGACTCGCCCCGTCGCCGGTCTCGACTACGCGCCCCTGATCCCGCGCCCAGACAAGATCATCTGCGTCGGTCTCAACTACAAGGGCCACATCGCCGAGACCGGGGCGCCGACGCCCGAGTTCCCCATCCTGTTCGCCAAGTACCGCGCCTCGCTCGTCGGTGCCAACGACGACGTCGTGCTGCCGGCGGCGACGGAGTCCGACGCCACCGACTACGAAGCCGAGCTGGCGGTCATCATCGGCAGGCGAGCCCGACGGGTGTCGGAGGCCGACGCGCTCGACGTCGTCGGCGGCTACGCCGTGTGCAACGACGTGTCCGTGCGCGACTACCAACGTCGCACGACGCAGTTCCTCCAGGGCAAGACGTGGGAGCGCTCGACGCCGCTCGGTCCCTGGCTCGTCACACCGGACGAGTCGCCCGGGCCCGACCGGGAGATCACGTGCGAGGTCAACGGCGAGCAGCTGCAGAAGAGCACGACGGCCGACCTGCTGTTCGACGTGGCCGCGGTGGTGTCGTACGCGTCGACGATCATCACGCTCGAGCCGGGCGACGTGATCGCCACCGGCACCCCGTCCGGGGTCGGCATGGCGCGCACCCCGCCGCGCTGGTTGCAGGACGGCGACGTCATGGTGACGCGCATCGAGGGCCTCGGTGAGTGCCGGAACACCTGTCGACGAGACTGAGCACCAGCACAGCTGGGATCGCTCCACGGCGGCGCTCGTCGGCAGCTCGTTCGCGTCGCTGGCCGGTGCCCTCACGCTCACGACCGCGGTCGGCAAGCAGGTGTTCGACCTCAGCCACCGCGAGATCGACCTCGGCCTCGTCGGCCTGGCCGAGTTCGCGCCGGCGCTGCTGCTGATCCTCGTCACCGGCACGATCGCGGACCGCCGCAGCCGCAAGCGCATCTCGTCGGTCGCGCTCGCCGGCCAGGCCGGGACGTGCGCCGCCATGTGGTGGTACGCCGCCTCCGAGCCAACGGCCGTCGGGCCCATCTTCGCCATCGCCTTCTCCTTCGGCGTCGCCCGGGCGTTCGCGGCGCCGGCCAACCGGGCGCTCATCGCCGACGTGGCCGGCCCCGACCGGCTGGCGTGGCTGATCCCGCGGCGGTCGGCCGTGGTGCAGACGTCGTTCATCCTCGGCCCGGTCCTGGGCGGCACCCTGTACGCCGTCGACCCGGCGGCGCCCTACGTGGCGGCGACGGTGCTGCTGCTGACGTCGTCGATGCTCGTGTCGACGGTGACGGCGCGCGCCATCCCGCTCGAGGTGACGGGCAAGCCCGCCAGCCGCCTGCACGACACCATCGAGGGGCTGCGGTTCATCAGGAACCACCAGCTGCTGCTCGGTGCCATCTCCCTCGACCTGTTCGCGGTGCTCTTCGGCGGCGCGGTGGCGCTGCTGCCGGCCATCGCCGAGGACCGTCTGCACGTGGGCGCGGTGGGCTACGGCTGGCTGCGGGCGGCCACCGGCATCGGTGCCGCGGCGGTGACGCTCGTCCTGACGCGTCGGCCGATCACGCGGCACGTGGGTCGGGTCCTGCTCGCCGCGGTCGCCGTGTTCGGACTGTCGACGATCGTGCTGGGGTCGACGACGAGCTACGTGGTCGCGTTCACCGCCGTCATCGTGCTCTCCGGCGCCGATGCGCTGAGCGTCTTCATCCGCTCCACGCTCGTCCCGCTCGTCACGCCACCCGAGAAGCGCGGCAGGGTGTCGGCCGTGGAGATGGTGTTCATCGGCGCCACCAACGAGCTGGGCGCGTTCGAGTCGGGCGTCACCGGCCAGGCGTTCGGTCCCGCCGTCGCCGTCGTCGCTGGCGGCGTGGCGACCGTCGGCATCGCCGCCGTGTGGTGGGCGAAGTTCCCGGGTCTGCGCGACGTCGACGGGTTTCCCAAGGCGCCATGACCGACGTCTCGCCCGCCAACCTGCCCTTCGGCGTCGCCGGCGGTCGCGCCCACATCGCGATCGGCGACCGCGCCGTCGACCTGCTGGCGGCGGCGTCGCTGTTCGACGTCGACCCGTCCCTGTTCGAGGGTCCGCTGAACCGACTCGCCGCCGGCCCGTGGCGCCGGGTGCGCGACCGGGTCGCCGAGCTGCTCGACGGTCGACGCCTCGAGCCGTACCTGCGTGACCGCGCCGAGCTCCGCATGCAGCTGCCGGTCGAGGTCGGCGACTACGTCGACGGCTACGCCGGCCTGCATCACGCCACCAACCTCGGCCGCATCCTGCGCCCGGGCACCGAGCCGCTCAACCCGAACTACCGCCACCTGCCGGTCATGTACCACGGGCGGTCCAGCACGATCGTCGTGTCGGGCACCGAGATCGTGCGCCCGTGGGGGCAGGTCCTCGTGGACGGCGTGCCGGAGCACCGGCCAACGGAGCGCCTCGACATCGAGCTCGAGCTGGGAGCGATCGTCGGACGCGGCAATGCCATGGGCGAGCCCATCCCGATCGAGGAGGCGGCCGAGCACCTCTTCGGGTTCGTGCTCGTGAACGACTGGTCGGCACGCGACATCCAGGCGTTCGAGTACGTCCCGCTGGGCCCGTTCCTGGGCAAGTCGTTCGCCACGTCGATCTCGCCCTGGGTCGTCACCGTCGATGCGCTGCGACCGCACCTCGTCGCCGGCCTGGCGGCGCGGCAGGACCCCGAGCCGCTCGACTACCTGCAGGGCGATCCCCGGGTTCCCGATCTGACGTTCACCGTCGAGCTCAACGGCGAGCAGGTCAGCGAGGTCGGCCTGGCCGACTCGCTCTACTGGACGGCCGAGCAGCAGCTGGCCCACCTCACCGTGAACGGCGCGTCGGCGCGCCCCGGCGACCTGCTGGCCAGCGGGACCATCTCGGGCCCCGACACCACGACCCAGGCCGGCAGCCTCATCGAGCGCGGCCAGGGCTTCCTGGAGGACGGCGACGAGGTCGTGCTGCGGGGCGGCGTGGGGGAGGGTGAGGAGCGCGTCGGCTTCGGCGAGCTGGTGGGGCGGATCAGGTCGACGCCGAGCGCGGACCCGTCGCCGTGATCGTGCGACCGCCGCGCATGCGCGCGTCGGGCTCGATCGACAGGCCGCCGTCGACCACGATCTCCTGGCCGGTCACGAACGACGACTCGTCGGACGCCAGCCACAGGGCGGCGTTGGCGATGTCGAGCGGCTCGCCGGCACGCGGGATGGGCTGGGTCTGCACCATCGCCTGGCGCATGAGCTCGGGGTCGATCGCCTCCTCCCGCAGCGGGCTGTCGTAGAGGATCGGCGTGACGATCCCGCCGGGGAGGATGCAGTTCACCCGGATGTGCTGGTGGGCCAGCTCGATGGCGGCGACCCGCGTCAGCGCGGTCACGCCGGCCTTGGCTGCGCCGTAGGCGCCAAGGCCGGGGAAGCCGAGGATGGCGGCCACCGATGCGGTGGAGATGATCGACCCGCCACCGCGCTCGGCGATGTGCGGCGCCGCCAGCTTGATGCCCCGCCACACGGCCTTGAGGTCGACGTCGATGACGCGGTCCCACACGTCGTCGACGCAGTCGACGATCGAGCCCTCGTTCCCACCGATGCCGGCGTTGTTGAACATCACGTCGAGCCCGCCGTACTGCTCGAGCGCAGTCTGGATCACCGCCGCCAGCTGGTCGGCGTCGGCGACGTCGGCCGGCACGAACGTGGCCGCCTTGCCGATGCGCTCGGCGATGGCGAAGCCGTCGTTGGGACCGCCCGGCGCGCGCCGGTTGTGGTGCATCTTGGCCTTGGTCTCGCCGAACCGCTCGGCCAGCTCCTCCTTGGACATCGGCGGCAGGTCGGTGAACACGACCGACGCCCCCTCCGCCACGAAGCGCTCCACCGTCGCCAGTCCCATCCCCGATGCACCACCGGTGATGACGGCAACCTTTCCTTCCAGACGTCCGACCATCAGCCGACAGTACGGCGCGACGACGACAGCAAGCCGGGGATCGCCCGTAGGGCCACGACCGGCGCCGCGGGACCCCCGCACATGCAGGCTCGTCGGAGCGGCGCGTCCACCCAGCCGAAGGCTCCTCGGACGCAGAGCGAAGACCAGGAATAGGGTCATCGGTATGGCTGACGACGAGCGTCCGGCGTGGCGGCAGCTGTTCGACACCGTGGAGGCGGCGGTGGCGCCCGCGCTCGAACAGGTGATGCGCAGCGAGCAGTTCGCCGTCGCCCTCGGCATCGCGACGCAGGCGCAGAAGGCGGTGCAGGAGCGGGCCGAGCGCACGATGCGCCGGACCCTGCACCTCTGGAACCTGCCGGCGGGCAGCGACGTCACCCGCATCCTCAACGAGATCGGCAAGCTCCAGCGCGAGGTGCGCGAGCTGAGCCGGCAGGTCGACGCCTCGACCAAGGAGGTGTCGAGTGGCGCAGGAGGATCTCCTCGCCCGCGTGCGGCGGGACGTTGACCGTTCCCGGCTCCGAGCGCGCAACGGCCTGAAGCTGCTCAGCGGCACCGGCGCGCCGACGCTCGGCGCGTCACCCAAGGACGTCGTGTGGTCGTCGGGCAAGGTCGAGCTGTGGCGCTACCGCAGCGACACCCGCACCATCCGGCCGCCGCTGTTCTTCGTGCACAGCCTCGTCAGCCGCAGCTACGTGTTCGACCTGAACCCGGGCAACAGCTACGTCGAGTTCATGCTGCAGCGCGGCTTCGACGTGTTCCTCGTGAACTGGGGCGTGCCCGACGAGCTCGAGGCGAGCAACGACCTGTCGACCTATGCCGACGACCTGCTGCCCCAGCTCGTCCGCGAGGTGTGCGGCATCGCCGGGTCCGACACCGTGACGATGTTCGGCTACTGCTTCGGCGGCGTGCTGTCGCTGCTGTACATGGCGGGCAACCCCGACGACCCGGTCTCGGCGCTGGCCGTGATGGCGACGCCCATCGACTTCTCCGAGATGGGACCGATGACGGGGATCGTGCAAGCGGGACGCGTCGATCCCGAGTCGATGCTCGACCGCACCGGGAACGTGCCGGCCGAGGTGATGCGGAGCTCGTTCCGCCTGCTGCAGCCGACGGGTGACGTCACCGGCTACGTGAACCTGTGGCAGAACCTCTGGAACGACGACTTCGTCGCTGCCCACCAGGCGATGACCGGGTGGGCCAACGACCACATCCCGTTCCCCGGCGCCGCGTTCGTCGAGATGTCGAGGATCTTCGCTCGCGAGAACCTGCTCAAGACGGGGACGCTCCCCATCGGCGGTCGCGACATCCACCTGGCCGACATCCGCATGCCGTTCCTCAGCATCCTGGGCGAGAAGGACCACATCGTCACGCCGGGCGCCGCCGAGGGGCTGTGCGACCTCGTCGGCTCGGAGGACAAGGAGGAGCTCCGGCTGCCCGCCGGGCACGTCGGGCTGATCGTCGGGCGGACGGCTCACAAGCGCAACCTGCCGGCGATGGCCGACTGGCTGGAGAACCACTCGGAGATCGCATGATCGAGGTACGGCCGTTCACCGACGGGGACACGACGGCGCTGAAGGCGTTCTTCGCCAGGGTGCCCGAGGGTGACCGCTCGTTCTTCCGTGAGGACGTGCTGGCCGATGGGTGGCAGTCCGACCCGACCGAGCACCGGTGGGTGGCGGTCGACGGTGACGAGATCGTCGGGTCGCTGGTCATCCGGCGCGGGGTGGCCTGGAGCAGCCACGTCGGTGACCTTCGCATCGTGGTGGATCCGGCGAGGCGACGCAGCGGCATCGGCCGGGCGCTGGCCCGGCTGGCGCTCGTCGAGGGCGTGGGGCTCGGGCTGACGAAGCTCGTCGTCGAGGTGGTGGCCGCGCAGGAGCCGACGGTCGCGATGTTCGCCTCGCTCGGGTTCGAGGCCGAGGCCCTCCTCAAGGGGCACGTGCGAGACAACGCCGGGTCGGTGCACGACCTGTTCGTGATGGCCCACTTCGTCGACGACACGTGGGCGGCGATGACGACGACCGGGATCGCCGATCTCGTGGAACCCGGACGTCAGTCCTCGGACGGCGTCTGCTAGGTAGTACGGCCATGGAGATCGCAGACAAGGGAGCAGTCATCGTCGGTGGGGCCTCGGGCATGGCGCGCGCCGCCGCCGAGCGGCTGCACGGGCTCGGGGCCAACATCGCCATCGTGGACCTGCCGACGTCGGCCGGGGCCGAGGTGGCGGAGGAGCTGAAGGGCTCGTTCCACGAGTGCAACGTCATGGACGAGGCCAACGTGGAGTCGGCCATCGGGGCGGCCATCGCCGCCCTCGGGGGCAAGGTGCACATCGGCATCAACACCGCCGGCGGCGGCATCGCCAAGCGGACGCTGACCAAGGAGGGTCCGCACCCTCTCGAGGACTTCCGGCGGATCATCGAGCTGAACCTGATCTCGACGTTCAACGTGGCCCGTCTGCTGGCCGACGCCATGAGCAAGAACGAGCCGGACGAGGACGGCGAGCGCGGCGTCATCATCAACACGGCGTCGATCGCCGCGTTCGAGGGTCAGATCGGCCAGGTGGCCTACTCGGCGGCCAAGGCAGGCATCGCCGGCATGACGCTCACCATGGCGCGCGACCTCGGGTCGCTCGGCATCCGCGTGAACACGGTGGCGCCCAGCCTGTTCAACACCGGACTGACCAAGGGCATCCCCCAGGAGTTCGAGGACGCGCTCACCAAGGACGCCGCGTACCCGAAGCGCATGGGACGCCCGGAGGAGTACGCCAAGCTCGCCGTCGCCATCGTCGAGAACCCGATGCTGAACGGCGGCACCATCCGGCTCGACGGCGGCCAGCGCTTCGCACCGAAGTAGACCGGTGCAGCTCACCGACAAGGTCGCCATCATCACCGGGGGCGCCAGCGGCATCGGCGCCGCCTGCTGCCGTGCGTTCGCGGCGGCCGGGGCGCTCGTCGCGGTGGTCGACCGCAACGCCGAGGGTGCCGAGGCCGTCGCCGCCGAGGTGAAGGGCGTCGGCGTGGCGTGCGACGTCAGCGACGAGGCGTCGGTGAACGCGATGGTGGCCGAGGTCGAGGACCGACTCGGCCCGGTGGACGTGCTGTTCAACAACGCCGGCGTCGCCACCGGCGGCGACATCCTCGCCACCGACCCGTCGGTGTGGGACCGCCAGTGGGGCATCAACGTGATGGCCCACGTGTACGCGGTGCGGGCGGTGCTGCCGGGCATGCTCGAGCGCGGCTCGGGCTACGTGCTGCACACGGCGTCGATGGCCGGCATCCTCACCACGCACGGCAACGCCACGTACGCGGCGACCAAGCACGCCGTGGTCGGCCTGGCCGAGTGGCTGGCCATCACCTACGACCACCGCGGCATCAAGGTGTCGCTGCTGGCGCCGCTGGGCGTGCGCACGCCGATGCTGGGCGACGTCGATCCCGAGCGCATGTCGGCCGTGCTCGGCCCCATCAAGGAGCCGGAGGAGGTGGCGGCACTGGTCGTCGACGCCATCGACGAGGAGCGGTTCCTCATCCTCACCGACCCCATCGCCCAGACGTGGATGGACCGCAAGGCGGGCGACCTCGAGCGATGGCTGCGGGGCATGCGGCGCATCCAGTCGCAGTCCTTCGGGTGAGACGCCAGGCGGCGCTGGTCCTGCTCGTCGCCGCCCTCGGCGCGTGCGGCGGCGACGACGACGCGGCGGCGCCGGCGTCCTCGACCACGACCACGGTCGAGACCGCGATCGCGCCGGAGTACGAGCGGTACGTCGACGAGCGGTTCCGCGAGGTCGACGTGACGAGTGATGTCGAGTACGGGCGAGCGCCGGGCGTCGGCGGCGAGCCGGAGGCGCTGCTGCTCGACCTGTTCCAGCCCCGCGGCGACGACGAGGTCGACCGGGCGGCGGTCATCTTCGCCCACGGTGGCGGCTTCGGCTTCGGCGACAAGACGCAGGGCGTCTCGCCGACACTGGCCCGCGAGTTCGCGCAGCTCGGCTACGTCACCGCGTCGATCAACTACCGCCTGCTGGCGCCCGGCGGTTGCACGGGTGCGAGCACCGCGGACAACAGCTGCTCGACCGCTGCGCTCGAGGGCATCCACGACGGGCAGGCGGCGGTGCGCTGGTTGCGGGCCAACGCCGAGACGTACGGCGTCGACCCCGACCGAATCGGCATCGCCGGGGAGTCGGCGGGCGGGGTGATGGCCTACGGCGCCGGCACCTGGTCGGACGCGCCGGGGGAGAGCGGCACGCCTGGCGTCTCGTCCGAGGTGCAGGCGTTCATGTCGCTGTCGGGCGGACTCCCCGGCGGGCTGTTTGCCGACGCCGGCGATGCCCCGGGGATCTTCTTCGCCAGCGTCGGGGATCCGATCGTGCCGTACTCGTGGTCCGTCGACGGCCACCGGAACCTGACCGCGGCCGGCGTCGCCGCCGAGCTCGTCACCTACCAGGGTGATGTGCACGTGCCGTTCCGGGAGCAGCGCGACGACATCGTGCGGCGCACCATCGACTTCTTCGCCGAGCACCTCGTAGGGTCCGGCGGGTGAAGATCCTCTACAGCACCACGGCCACCGCGACGGGCGACGGGCGCAATGGGCACACCGCCACCGAGGACGGCATGGTCGACGTCGACGTCCGGACGCCCCCGGAGCTGGGCGGCGCCGGCGGGGCCACCAACCCCGAGCAGCTCTTCGCCGCCGGCTACGCCGCCTGCTTCCACTCGGCCATGAAGCTGGTGGCCAAGCCGATGGAGATCGACACCACCGACTCGGCCGTCTCGGTCACCGCCGGGCTCGGCATGCTCGACAGCGGCGCGTTCAGCCTCGCCCTCGAGATCGACGTGCACGTTCCGAACGCCACCCCGGAGCAGGCCCAGCAGCTCGTCGAGCGGGCCCACGAGGTGTGCCCCTACTCGAACGCCACCCGCGGCAACGTCGAGGTCAAGCTCGGCGTCATCTAGCCCCACCCCACGTTCTGGCCTGCATCCAACGCGCTAGGACGGGTTCGATGCAGGCCAAATGCCTCAGTCGGCGAAGCCGCGGAGGCGCTCGACGTGGTCGTCGATCAGCCAGCGGCTGATCGCGAACGGCGGCGGGATGTTGGGCAGGTCGTCGATCGACCACCACTGGGCGTCGACGATCTCGGACTCGTCGATGACGATGTCGCCCGAGACCCAGCGGGCGGTGAAGCCGATCATGACCGAGTGGGGGAACGGCCACGCCTGGCTGTGCCGGTAGGTGATGTCGGTGACCTCGACGCCGACCTCCTCGCGCACCTCGCGGGCGACGCACTGCTCGAGTGACTCGCCCGGCTCCACGAAGCCGGCCAGCGTCGAGTACATCGGCGCGCCAAAGCTCTTGCCGCGGGCGAGCAGCACCTCGTCGTCGCGGTGGATGAGCACGATCACCGCGGGTGCCAGTCGGGGATAGGCCAGCGTCTTGCAGTCGTCGCAGCCGAGCGCCCGCTCGAGGTCGCGCAGGCTGTTCGGCTTGCCGCACGACCCGCAGTACTGGTGCGTGCGCCACCACGCGGCGATCTGCACCGCCCGCCCAGCCACCGCCCACAGCTCGTCGCCCAGCTTGCCGTGGCTCATGATCAGCGGGAGGAAGGCGGCGTCGTCGGGCTCCTCGTCCGACTCCACCGCCCACACGCCGCGGCCGTCGAGCGTGCCGAGGAAGTGACGGCGGCTCTCGCCCGGGTCGTAGTCGGCCAGCGTGAGGAACGGCAGCGCGACGTGGCTGTCCTTGCGGACGACGATCAGGTGGTCCTCGGGATCGCCGTGGGCGGAGCCGTCGAGGGCGGGGCGGAAGTCGGGCACGCCCCAATACTGTCCCTTCATGAGCGACGGGATGATCGCCGAGACGATCACGATGACCGGGCACGGCGGTGACGAGATCGAGGCGTACCTCGCCCGACCCCTCGACGGCGACGCCCAGCCGAGCGTGGTCGTGATCCACCACATGCCCGGCTACGACCGGTCGATGAAGGAGATCGCTCGCACGTTCGCCGTCTACGGCTACGCCACGCTGATGCCCAACCTGCACCACCGCTACGCGCCTGGCGCCAAGGCGGGCGACGCCGCGGCTGCCGCTCGCGACGCGGGCGGTGTGCCGGACGAGCAGCTGCTGGGCGACGTGCAGGGC
>DASUCO010000245.1:0-31828 GCA_036275955.1 Acidimicrobiales bacterium | reverse complement strand
GGGTCCAGCTGGCCAGCTCGGACCCCCATGCCTCGGTCTCGATCATCGGTCGTTCGTCCGAGCGCGCCGCCGTGCGTCCATGCCCCACGGTACGCCCGCGCCGTGGTGGCCGGTGGGGGGCTGTGGTGTTGACGGGTGGTGAAGTGGGGCGTATGGTGGCGCCAAGTGGTGCGAAGGGGTGACTCCTGGAGCATCCGGGGGAGCGGAGTGGTGTCGACCGACGAGAGCGAGTTCCGGTGTTCCTGGGCCAGTTCGAACATGCGCTGGACCAGAAGGGCCGGGTGATCCTCCCGGTCAAGTTCCGGGAGCAGCTCGAGTCGGGCGCCTACCTCGCCGCTTCTCTCGACGGCTGCGTGGCCGTCTACGAGACCGAGGAGTTCGAACGGGTCATGAGCGATGTGATGGAGAAGGCGAAGCGAGGCAACCGGGAGCGGCAGGCCGCTCGTGCGTTCGCCGCCAACGCGTCGCCCGCTGCCATCGATCGCCAGGGTCGGATGCTCATCCCGGGGCACCTCCGCACCTTCGCCTCGCTCGAACGTGACGTGGTCATCACCGGGAACGTGAACAAGGTCGAGATCTGGGACGCCGGCCGATGGCAGGAGGTGGACCGCGAAGGCGGTCTCAGCCTCGTCATGGGCGGACCCGGCCTCGACGACTTCGGCATCTAGAGAACAGGAGCTGCAGCGCGCATCGGTGGTCTCCGGCTGGCAACGGACAGCCCCTACTCCGCCCGCTTCCGTCTGCCACTCGGGGAGAAATCCCGAGGGTGACGTCGGCCGGAGGCCTCCCATGCGCACTGCGGCTCCAGGAGAGAACGTGAACACGTCGCCCCAGTCCTTCGAGCACGAGCCCGTGATGGTCGACGAGATCGTCGACCTCATGGGCGCGGTGCCGGCCGGGACGATCGTGGACGCAACGGTCGGTGGTGGGGGACATGCCGCGGCGATCCTCGACGCGCACCCCCACGTCCGTGTGGCCGGCCTCGACCGCGACCCTGACGCGGTCGAGGCTGCTGCCACCCGGCTGGCACGCTTCGGCGACCGGGCGACCGTCCACCACCTGCGCTTCGATCGCATGGCCGACCTCGGCCTCACCGACCTCAGCGGCGTGCTGTTCGACCTCGGCGTGAGCTCGCACCAGCTGGATCGCGGCGAGCGCGGCTTCAGCCACCGCTTCGACGCGCCGCTCGACATGCGCATGGACCCGACCACCGGCCGCACCGCGGCCGACGTCGTGAACGGCTACTCGCAGGACGAGCTGGTCCGCATGCTCCACCAGCACGGCGACGAGCGGCACGCCACGCGCATCGCCCGGGCGATCATCGCGGCGCGGCCGATCACGACCACCGGCCGGCTGGTCGAGGTGATCCGCGACGCCATCCCGGCGCCCGCTCGTCGGACCGGCGGGCATCCCGCCACCCGCTCGTTCCAGGCCATGCGCATCGAGGTCAACGAGGAGCTCGACATCCTGCGCCCCGCGCTCGAGCAGGCCATCGCCCTGCTGGCGCCCGGCGGGCGGTGCGTCGTCCTCGCGTACCACTCGGGTGAGGACCGCATCGTCAAGGCGACGATGCGCGAGGCCGCAACCGGTGGGTGCACGTGCCCGCCCGGCCTGCCCTGCGGCTGCGGCGCGGTGCCCACCGTGCGCCTGCTCAAGCGTGGCGCGTGGAAGCCGTCGAAGGACGAGATCGCCCGCAACCGGCGCAGCGAGAGCGCACGTCTGCGCGCCGTCGAGAAGCTTCCGGTGGCTGCCTGATGGCCGCCCCCGCCCCCGCCCGTGCGCGGCGCGCCGTCGCCGGCGCGCCGGCCCGCAAGGCACCGGTCCGCGTCCCCCCCGCGGACCGGCGTCTCGCCGATCCGCCGCGACACCTCCGCGTCGTCTCCGACGCGCGCGTCGTCGCCCTCCGCCGTCGCCGCCGCCTCCGTGGCGTCATCGTGCTGACCGGCATCGTCATGGCCGGCTCACTGTTCGCCTTGGCCGCCTTCCACGCCATGCTCGCCAGCGGTCAGGCCGATCTCGACCGCATCGAGCAGCGGGTCAGCGACGCCCAGGCCCGCTACGAGTCGCTGCGCCTGCAGGTGGCCGAGCTCGAGGCGCCGTCGCGCATCGTGCGCGAGGCCCAGGAGCGCCTCGGCATGGTTCCCCCGCCCGGCGTGACGTACCTGACGCCGTCGGAGGCGTCGACCGAGGCCGTCGGCCAGGCCGCCGCCGCCGACTCGACGGCGGCGACCGATGACGCCGGCGACCGCGCCGCGTGGGCCACCGTCAAGCCGTACCTCACCGGTCGGCCATGAGTGACACGCGGGTGCCGCCCCGATCGGCTCCCGTGCGCACCGGACCGCCCCGTCGTCCGGTGGCGCGCCCAGCTTCCCGCCCACCGGCCCGTCCGCCGCGGCGCCCGCCGGCACCGCGTGCGTCGGTGCCCCGGCGTCGCCCGCCGCGCCCGATCGGCCGCGCCGGCAACCCCGCGCACCGCGCCCGGTGGCTGCTGCTGCTCGTCGTCGTCGCACTCGTGGCGGTGACGCTGCGCCTCGTCCAGCTCCAGGTGGTGTCGGCCGGCGAGTACGCGGCGCGTGGCCTGCGCCAGCGCCTGCACACGCTCCCCATCCCCGCCGAGCGGGGCACCGTGTTCGACCGCAACGGCAACGAGCTCGCCATGTCGGTGCGGCAGTCCACCGTGTACGCCGACCCCAGCATGATCGAGGACCCCGTGGCCACGGCCGCGGTCCTGGCGCCGGTGCTGGCCATGGACCAGGCTGCGCTGGAGGCCAAGCTGCGCCAGCAGGGGTCGTTCGTCTACCTGGCTCGCAAGGTGGCCGACGACGTCGCCGCCCGCGTCGAGGAGCTCGACCTCGTCGGCATCGGCCTGCAGGAGGAGTCGAAGCGGTTCCGTCCCAACGGCGACCTGGCCGCGTCGGTGCTGGGCAACGTCGACGTCGACGACGAGGGCGTGTCCGGCATCGAGCTGGAGCTGGACGACACGCTGTCGGGCGAGCCGGGCGAGATGCTGCTGGAGCGCGGTGCCGACGGTCGGACGATCGCCGGCGGCGAGCGGCGGCTGACGCCGGCCAACCCGGGTGACGACCTCGTGCTCACCATCGACCGCTCGCTGCAGTACGAGGTCGAGCGCGGGTTGGCCGAGCAGATCGTGGCCAGCAACGCGCTGGGCGGCACCGTCGTGGTGATGGAGCCCAGCACGGGCGAGATCCTCGCCATGGCCAACCTCGAGCAGACGCCCGAGGGTCCCAAGCCGACGTCCGACAACCGCGCCGTCACCGCCGTGTACGAGCCGGGCTCGGTCAACAAGGTCATCACGGTGGCCGGCGCGCTGGAGGAGGGGATCGTCAGCCCGTCGACCGGCTTCGACGTCCCCGATCGCATGCCGGTGTCGATCCACGTCTTCTCCGATCACGACCCGCACCCGCCGACGCGCTGGTCGGTCAGCGACATCGTGACGACGTCGTCCAACATCGGCACGATCATGGTCGCCCAGAAGCTCGGCGCCGAGCGGGTCGATTCGTACCTGCGCCGCTTCGGGCTCGGTCAGCCGACGGGCCTCGGGTTCCCCAACGAGTCCAACGGCATCATGCTCGACCTCGACGAGTGGACGGGCACGTCGATCGGCTCCATCCCGATCGGCCAGGGCATCGCCGTGAACGCACTGCAGATGCTGGGCGTCTACAACACGCTCGCCAACGACGGCGTGTTCGTGCCGCCGCGACTCGTGCGTGCCACCGTCGACGCCGACGGCAAGGAGCACCGCGTCGAGCCCGGTGAGGGGAGGCGCGTGGTGTCCGCCCGCACCGCCGAGCAGGTGACCGAGATGCTCGCCAACGTCGTGGCCGTCGGCACCGGCGTCAACGCCGCCATCCCCGGCTACACGGTTGCCGGCAAGACGGGTACCGCCCGCAAGCCGTCGACGACCGAGCGCGGCTACGTGAAGGGCGCGTACATCGCCACCTTCGCCGGCTTCGTCCCCGCCGAGAACCCGCGGCTGTCGGCCATCGTCGTGCTCGACGAGCCGCACCCGTACTACGCCAGCCTGTCGTCGGCGCCCGTCTTCGCCCGCATCACCAAGTACGCGCTCCGCCAGTTCCGGGTGCCGCCGCCGCCCGCGGTCATCGCCACCGACGAGGCGCCGCCGGCGCAGGCGCCGGGCCTCGAGGTGCGAGATTAGGTAGGTGTCGAACCTCGACGATCTCCTCGGCGACGTCGAGGTGCGAGCGATCCTCGGCGCGCCGGTCGAGGTGACGTCGGTGACCCACGACTCCCGCAAGGTGCGGGTCGGGTCGCTGTTCTGCTGCGTGCCCGGCGCCGTCACCGACGGCCACGTCTTCGCCGCCGATGCGGTGGCGCTGGGCGCGTCCTCGCTGCTGGTCGAGCGCCGCCTCGACCTCGACGTGACGCAGGTGGTGGTCGACGACGTGCGGCGCGCCATGGGCCCCCTCGCCGCGTCGTTCCACGGGCACCCGTCGGACGCGATGGACGTCGTGGGCGTCACCGGCACCAACGGCAAGACGACGACGGTGTGGCTGCTGCGTTCGATCTTCGAGCAGGCGGGACGCATGACGGGGATGATCGGGACGCTGACCGGGGCGCGGACGACACCGGAGTCGACCGACCTGCAGACCGAGCTGGCGGTCCTCCGTGACGGCGGTGCCACCGCGGTCGCCATGGAGGTGTCCTCGCACGCGCTGGCGCAGTCGCGCGTCGCCGGAACGCACTTCAAGGTCGGCGTGTTCACCAACCTCTCGCGAGACCACCTCGAGTACCACGACACGATGGAGGACTACTTCGCGGCGAAGGCGCTCCTGTTCGAGCCTGGCCAGAGCGACGTGGGCGTGGTCAACGCCGACGACCCGCGCGGGCAGCTGCTGCTCGACGCGGCGCGCATCCCCACGCGTGCCTTCTCCCTGAGCGACGTGGACGACCTCCGCGTCCTCGAGGACCGCAGCGAGGCCACGTGGCGGGGTCACCGGCTCGTGGTGCCGCTGGGCGCCGTCTTCAACGTGTCGAACGCGCTGGCGGCGGCGACCGCGGCCCTGGAGCTCGGCATCCCCGAGGAGGACATCGTGGCCGGCATCGCCGCCGCGCCGCAGGCACCCGGTCGCTTCGAGCTGGTCGATGCCGGGCAGCCCTTCGCCGTCGTCGTCGACTTCGCCCACACCCCCGATGGCATCGAGAACCTGCTGCGGGCGGCCCGCCAGGTGGCGGGCGACGGCCAGCTGACGATCGTGTTCGGCGCCGGTGGTGACAAGGACCGCGGGAAGCGGCCCATGATGGGGGACGTGGCCAGCCGGCTGGCCGACGTCGTGGTGCTCACGTCCGACAACCCCCGCAGCGAGGATCCGATGTCGATCATCGAGGAGATCCGGGCCGGCGCCACCGGGTCGGCGTACGTCATCACCGAGCCCGACCGCCGCGCCGCCATCGAGCTGGCGCTGAAGCGGGCGACCGCCGGTGACGTCGTGGTCGTGGCCGGCAAGGGACACGAGACGACGCAGACCGTCGGTGACACGGTGCTGCCGTTCGACGACCGGGTGGTCGTGCGTGAGGTCCTCGCGTGATCGCCCTGCTGCTCGCCGCCGGCTTCGCGCTGATCGTGTCGCTCGTCGGCACCCCGTTCCTCATCTCCTGGCTGCGGGCCCACGGACTGGGCCAGCCCATCCGGGAGGAGGGGCCGCAGACCCATCTCACGAAGGCGGGGACGCCGACGATGGGCGGTCTGATGATCGTCATCGGCGCCGTCGTCGGCTACGTGGGCGCCCACCTGCGCGACGGCGCCGTGTTCACCTGGGGCGGAATGCTCACGATGGCCGCCATCATCGGCGCCGGTGCCGTCGGGCTCCTCGACGACTACATCAAGGTGCGCGACCGCAAGGGGATCAGCGGCAAGACGAAGATGGCCGGACTGCTGGTCGTCGCCGTGCTGTTCGCGTGGGGCGTGCTCGTCAAGGCCGACGTGTCGACGATGCTGTCGTTCACGCGGCTCGACTCGCTCGATCTCGACCTGGGGCCGATCCTCTGGGTCGTCCTCGCGATCGTGCTGTTCACCGGCTTCACCAACGCGGTGAACCTCACCGACGGCCTGGACGGCCTGGCCGCCGGCTCGGGGTCGTTCTCCTACACCGCCTACGTCGTCATCGCGTTCTGGGCCTTCCGCCATCCGGAGGTGTACGACATCCCCCAAGCCCTCGACCTGGCCCTCGTCGCCGCCGCCATGGTCGGCGCGTGCGCCGGCTTCCTGTGGTGGAACGCCGCACCGGCGCAGATCATCATGGGCGACACCGGCTCGTTGGCGATCGGCGCCGGCCTGGCCGCGCTGGCGCTCGTCACGAACACCCATCTGCTGCTGCCGATCATCGGCGGCATCTACGTGATCGAGACCGTGTCGGTCATGCTGCAGGTCGCCACGTTCCGGCTCCTGAAGCGGCGCGTCTTCCGCATGGCGCCGGTCCACCACCACTTCGAGCTGCTCGGCTGGCCGGAGACGACGATCATCATCCGCTTCTGGATCCTGGCCGCCATGGCGACGGCCATGGCCGTGGGCATCTTCTACGCCGACTACCTGTCGATCCCGGGCGTGATCGATTGAGGGCCCTGGTCATCGGGCTCGGCGTAGCGGGGGAGTCGGCGGCGCGTGCCATGCAGGCGCGCGGCTGGAACGTCACCGTCGTCGAGGACCGGCCCACGGACGCAGCACGTGCCCGCGCCGACGCGCTCGGGCTGCCGCTGCGCGGGCCGGATGAGGCGCTGGCGCTGGTCGACGCCGCGGACGTCGTGGTCCCCAGCCCGCCGGTGCCCTATGGCCACCCCGCCATCCAGCGAGCGCTGGCGCGCGGGACCAAGGTGTGGACCGAGTTCGAGCTCGCCGCGCAGTGGTCAGACGTGCCGATCGTCGCCATCACCGGCACCGACGGGAAGACGACGGTGACGACGCTCGTCGAGCGCATGCTGACCGCCAGCGGCCGGCGGACCGCGGCAGTCGGCAACAACGAGACGCCGCTCGTCGACGTGCTCGAAGACGGCCTCGACGTGATCGTCGTCGAGGCGTCCTCGTTCCGGCTGCAGTTCATCGAGACGTTCCGTCCTGCGGTCGGCGTCTGGCTCAACCTGGCGCCGGACCACCTGGATTGGCACGGGAGCATGGAGCACTACGGCGCGGCCAAGGCGCGCATCTGGGAGAACCAGACGCCAGACGACCTGGCCGTCGCCAACGCCGAGGATGACGAGGTCATGCGCTACGTGCGCAAGGCGCACTCGCGCCTCGAGACGTTCGGCATCAACGGTGGCGACTGGCACGTGCAGGGCAACCGGCTGCTGCAGCCCGACGGCGAGGTCCTCATCACGACGAACGAGCTGTGGCGGTCGCTCCCGCACGATCTGAGCAACGTGCTGGCGGCGTCGGCCGCCGCGCTCGGCGGCGGCGCCACCCTCGACGGCGTGCGCGACGCGCTGCGCGCCTTTCGGGGGCTCCCCCACCGCGTGTCGCTGGTCGGCGACCATGGCGGGGTGCAGTGGTACGACGACTCGAAGGCGACCGGCCCCAACGCGGTGCGTGCCGCCGTGCGGGCGTTCGACTCCGTCGTGCTGATCGCCGGGGGTCGCAACAAGGGGGTCGACCTCGGCGCGCTGGCGGACGAGATCGATCGGATCCGGGGCGTCGTCGCCATCGGCGAGTCGGCGGCCGACGTCGAGGCGGTCTTCATCGGGCGGCGGCCGGTCGTGACCGCGACCTCGATGGACGACGCGGTGGCGCGCGCCGCAGAGCTGGCCAAGCGCGGCGACGTGGTGCTGCTGTCACCCGGCTGTGCGTCCTTCGACTGGTACACGAGCTACGCCGAGCGGGGCGACGACTTCGCTCGCGCCGTCCAGGAGACGATCGGGGGAGCGGCGTGAGCGGTCCCAGGGCCACCACGCGGGCGGGGCGTCCTGCCCGGCCCCGTCCGTCGGCCCGTCGCCCGCGACGGCGGCCGCTCGCGTTCCTGCGGTTCGACGTCCCGGTCGAGGAGCGCCCGTCGACGTACTGGCTCCTGCTGGTCGTGATGTCGGTGCTCCTGATGATCGGCCTGGTGATGGTGCTCTCGGCGTCGTCGGTGCAGTCGCTGCGCGAGTACGGCTCAACGTGGGTGTACTTCCTGCGCCAGGCGATGTGGGTGGTCCTCGGCATCGTGGTGTTCGCGGTGTCGTCCCGCATCGACTACCGGATCCTGCGCAAGCTGGCGGTGCCCCTGCTGGTGCTCTCGATCTCGCTCTTGGTCCTGGTGCTGGTCCCCGGCATCGGCGTCCGCGTCAACGGTGCGCGCTCCTGGATCGGCTTCGGCATGTTCCGCATGCAGCCGGCCGAGCTGGTGAAGCTGGCGCTCCTCCTGTTCTGCTGCGACCTCCTGGCCCGGCGTTCGCACCGCATCGACGACGCGCGTCTCACGCTGGTGCCGATCCTGTTCGTCGTCGGCCTCACCGGCGCGCTGATGATGCTGCAGCCCGACCTCGGCGGCAGCATCGTCGTCGGCGCCATCGTGTTCGCCGTGCTGTTCGTGGCCGGCGTGCCGCTGCTGCGCCTGACCGGCGTCCTGTCGGTCGGGACGGCGGTGTCGCTCGCGTTCGCCATGGCTGCGCCCTACCGGCGAGCGCGCCTGCTGGCGTTCCTGCACCCGTCGCAGGACCCCGGCAACACCGGCTACCAGATCAACCAGTCGCTCACCGGCCTCGCGTCGGGCGGGTGGATCGGCGCCGGCCTGGGCGAGAGCGCGTCGAAGTACGGCTACCTGCCCAACGCCCACACCGACTTCATCTTCGCCATCATCGGCGAGGAGCTGGGCCTGCTCGGGGCGCTCCTCGTCGTCGGCCTGTTCCTCGGCTTCGCCGTGCTCGGCGTCAAGGCCGCGCTGCGGGCGCCCGACCGGTTCGGCACCCTGCTGGCCGCCGGCATCACCGCGTGGATCCTGGCCCAGGCGCTGGTGAACATCGGCGGCGTGATCGGCCTGCTCCCGATCACCGGTCTGACGCTGCCCTTCGTCTCCTTCGGTGGGTCGTCACTCCTGGTCACGATGCTGGCCACCGGCATCCTGGTGAACGTCGCCGCCCACGGTCGGGCGCGCGTCGCGTCTCGCCCGGCGACGTACCGCTCGGCGGCGCACCCGGCGATGCGTCCGGCGCCCGCCCGTTGACGGGACCGCTCCGGCTCGAGTTCGTCAAGTCCGCCGACGGGCTGTCCGGCCTGCCGGACAGCGATGCCGAGGTCGCCGTCGTCGGCCGGTCGAACGTCGGCAAGTCGTCCCTGATCAACGCGCTCGGTCACAACAAGAACCTGGCGCTCACGTCGAAGACGCCGGGTCGTACGCGCCTCCTCAACGTGTTCTCGCTGGCCGGTGGCGGCACGCTCGTCGACTGTCCCGGCTACGGCTATGCCTCGGCGCCAGGACACCTGCGACAGGCGTGGCAGAAGATGGCGGAGCAGTACCTGCTGCAGCGCGAGCCGCTGCGCATGATCCTCGTGCTCGTCGACGGCGAGATCGGCCCAACCAAGCTCGACCTGCAGATGTTCGAGTGGGTGCGGGCCAACGAGCTGCCGTTCACCGTCGTCGCCACCAAGCACGACAAGGTCAAGGCCAGCCAGCGCGACAAGCGCAAGCGCGAGCTGGCCGAGGCCTGCGGGGTGGCACCTGGTGAGGTGGTGTGGGTCAGCGCGGCCAAGGGCACCGGCATCGACCGCGTGCGCGGGCTCATCGCCGGCTGGCTGCACGGGGGGTGACGCCGACCGTCGCCGTCGTCGGTGGGGGACCGGCCGGTCTCATGGCAGCCGAGGTGCTGGCCAGCTCCGGCGTGCGCGTGATCGTGCTCGAGCGCATGCCCTCGGTCGGGCGGAAGCTGCTCCTCGCCGGCCGGGGCGGTCTCAACCTCACGCACTCCGAGTCGCTCGACGCGTTCCTCGACCGCTACGGGTCGGCCCGGCCGCGGCTCGAGGCCGCCATCCGCGCCTTCGGACCGGACGACCTGCGGGCGTGGTGCGCGGGACTGGGCGAGGAGCCGTTCGTCGGCTCCAGCGGGCGTGTGTTCCCGGCCGGCTTTCGGGCGACGCCGCTGCTGCGCGCGTGGCTCGCTCGCCTCGACGCCCTCGGCGTCGAGCTGCGGGTGCGCCACACGTGGACGGGCCCCGACGACGACTCGGTGGCGGCCGACGCCACCGTGCTCGCTCTCGGTGGCGCCAGCTGGCCGCGCGTCGGGTCCGACGGCGCCTGGGTGACGCCGCTGACCCAGGCCGGGATCGCCGTCACCCCGCTGCGCCCCGCCAACTGCGGGTTCGTCGTCGACTGGTCCGACACGTTCCGGGCGCGGTTCGCGGGGACGCCGCTCAAGAACGTCCGGCTCGTCGTGGGCGACGCCACCGCTCGCGGCGACGCGATGGTCACCGACGCCGGCATCGAGGGTGGACCCGTCTACGCCCTGTCGGCGCGACTGCGTGACGCCATCGAGTCCGACGGCGGCGCAGTGCTCACCGTCGACCTTCGGCCCGACATCGGCGTCGAGCAGCTGGCCACGCGCGTGGCGCACGGTCGCGCCGGCGACTCCACGTCGAACGTGCTCCGGCGCGTCGGGCTGGCACCGGCCGCGATCGGGCTGCTGCGCGAGGCGACCGGCAACCGTCGGCTCGAACCGGACGAGCTGGCGGCGCTGGCCAAGGCGGTGCCGCTGCAGCTCCGCGCCCCGCTGCCGCTCGACCACGCCATCTCCACTGCTGGCGGGGTGGCGCTCGACGAGGTCGACGACGCGTTCATGCTGCGCGCGCGTCCGGGGATGTTCGTGGCCGGCGAGATGCTGGACTGGGAGGCGCCGACCGGCGGCTACCTGCTGCAGGCGACGTTCAGCACCGCCGTCGCCGCCGCCAACGGCGTGCTCGCCTGGCTCAGCAGCCGGCCGGCAGGACGGTGAAGGTGACGACGACGGCGCCCGGCCCGCCGGAGCTCGGGGGCACCTCCGGCACGTCGCAGCGCACCGTGCTGTCGATCGTGGTCGACGCCGGGCGCAGGTGGACCTGCTCGGCCGTCGGTGCTGCGGTGGCGTTCGCCGCGAGCAGGCCACCGGCGAGGACGATCCCCACGAGCACTCCCAGCCGCCGCATCGGAGCATCGTCCGCTGAACCGCGGGCCGCGACAATCGCCCCGTCCTGCCATGACTGTCAATGGCCAGTGACGGGCGGCACGTGTCAGATGGCGTAGCCCCCGGTGTCCACCTCGTCCAGGTGCTCGCGCACCCACTCGGATGTCCGGGTCAGCCCGTCGCGCAGGCTCACCGTCGGCTCCCAGCCCGTCCACTCCCGCGCGCGCGTGTTGTCGGCCAGCAGGCGCTCGACCTCACTGCCCTCGGGGCGCAGGCGCGCCTCGTCGGTGACGATCTCCGCGTCGGAGCCGGTGACGTCGACCAGCAGCTTGACCAGGTCGCCGATCGAGATCTCCTGACCGGAGCCGACGTTCACGACGTGGCCGATGGCGCGGTCGCACGAGGCGACGGCGAGGAAGCCGGCCACGGTGTCGGTGACGAACGTGAAGTCGCGCGTGGGCGACGTCGCGCCGAGCTCGAGCGTCTTCGCTCCCTTGTGGAGCTGGGTGAGGATCGTCGGGATCACCGCTCGCGTCGACTGCCGGGGGCCGTAGACGTTGAACGGGCGGATGATGGCCAGCGGGAGATCGAACGCGTGGTGGTACGAGAGCGCCATGTTGTCGGCGCCGATCTTCGACGCCGAGTACGGCGACTGGGGCTGCATCGGGTGGTCCTCGGAGATCGGCACCGTGCGCGCCGTGCCGTAGGTCTCGGACGTGGATGTGTGCACCATCCGGCGCACGCCGGCGCGGCGAGCGGCCTCGGCCACGTTCACCGTGCCCTCGATGTTGATCTGCACGTAGGACGTCGGGGCCACGTAGCTGTACGGGATCCCACCGAGCGCGGCGAGGTGGAACACCACCTCGGTCCCGTCCACCGCCTGGAACGTGCGCTCCGGATCGCGCACGTCGCCCGGCAGCACCTCCACCTCGCCGTGCACCGAGGGATCGAGCCACCCGTAGCGCCCGAACGGGTTGTAGAGGGCCAGCACCTTCACCGACGCGCCCTCCTGCACCAGGCGCTCCACCAGGTGGCTGCCGATGAAGCCCTCGCCACCGGTGACGCACACGCGCACGCCGTTCCACTCGCTCATACGTCCTCCGTCGCTGACCACAGCAGTGCCTGTTCGAGCTCTTCGCGGGTGCCGATGTCGATCCACGTCTCGACCATCGGGAACACCGCGACGCGACCGCCGCCCCGCATGACGGTCTCCATCAGGTCGACCATCGTGAAGTACTCGCCACGCGGGATCAGCCCGATGGCGCCGGGATCGACGACGTAGTAGCCGGCGTTGCACGGCAGGCGCACCGTCGGCTTCTCCCGCAGCCCCACCAGCTCCGTCCCCTGCAGCTCGAACACGCCGTAGGGCACGTCGACGTCGAACGACGTCGACGCCACCGTCACCTCGGCCTGTTCGGCCAGGTGGTAGTCGACGAGTCGGGCAAAGGACATGTTCGTGATCTGGTCGGAGTTG
The DNA here is from genome assembly GCA_036275955.1 of Acidimicrobiales bacterium. Lineage (GTDB taxonomy): Bacteria > Actinomycetota > Acidimicrobiia > Acidimicrobiales > CADCSY01 > DATLFP01. The sequence goes on along the minus strand of DASUCO010000245.1, from coordinate 19,254 downwards.
GTGACGATCACTGGCCCCGGCGGCTCGTCCTCGAGGAGGGACAGCGCGCCGGCGCTGCCGAGCGGCTCGTCTTCGTGGATGTACTGGATGCGCAAGCCGAAACGAGCACCGTCGCCGACGCGGTCCTCGATCATCTCGGCCATGTAGTTGACCGCGATCCAGACGTCGTCGACGCGCGACGCGTTGAGCCCCTCGAGCACGCGCTCGAGGGGAGAGGTGCGCCCGACCTGCAGCAGCGGCTTGGGCACGGTGAACGTGAGCGGCTGCAACCGCTCGCCCTTGCCGCCGGCCAGCACCATGGCCATCACCGGCGGCACCGGCGCGTCGACCGTCGTCTGACCGAGGTACCGCTCACCGTCGACGATGGCGGCGACACGGACGTGCCGGCTGGCGAGCAGCGCCCGCACCTCGTCGTCCGGGGTGCCGGGCGCGACCACCACCGGGTCCTCGTCGAGCACGTCGCCGCACGCGAGCTCCGCTGGATCGGCTTCGGTCAGGATCCGGCGGCGGACGGCGGCATCGGTGATGGTGCCGACGAAGCGCTCGGCGTCGTCGACGACGGCGCCCACCCCCGAGAGCCGGAGGAGGGCCTCGGTGACGGGCTCGTCGACGGCGACCCTCACGGGCGCGCCGCCAGCTCGAGGACCCAGCGCGCCAGCACCTCGGCGGCGTCGGGTCGGGCGACGGCGGTGAGACTGGCGCGCATGCGCGCCAGCTCCGGCGGCTGCAGCATGGCCTCCAGCATGGGGCCGACGATCTCGGCTGTCGCCTCGGGGTCGCGCACCATCACCGCGCCGCCGGCGTCGACGAGCACCTTGGCGTTGTGACCCTGCTCGTCGTGCTCGTGCGCGGGCAGCGGCACGAGCACCGAGGGGAGCCCGACGCTGGCCAGCTCGGCGACGGTGCCGGCGCCGGCGCGGTGCACGCCGAGGTCGGCCGCCGCATAGGCGTGATCCATCCGCTCGATGTACCCAACCAGGTCGACGATGCCCCGCCCGGGGTTCGACGCCAGCGCAGCCGCGATCTCGTCGTGGGTGCGGGCGCCCGCCTTGAGCACGATGCGCACGTCATCGCGACCGACCCACCGCTCGGCGAGACCGAGGGCGAGGCGGTTGAGCGTGAGCGATCCCTGGCTGCCGCCGTTGACGAGCAGCATCGAGGTGCCGTCGGGGATGCCGAACGCGACGCGCGCCTCGGCTCGGAGCGCGTCCCGGTCGAAGCCGGTGATCTCGCGTCGGAGCGGGTAGCCGACCTCGCGCACCGGTCGTCCGCCGAAGTCGGTGCCGGGGAACGACGTGGCGATGTTGTCGGTGAACCGGACGGCGAGGCGGTTGGCCTGGCCCGGCACCGCGCCCGGCTCGTGGACGATGGCCGGCACGCCGGCCAGCCTCGCGCCGAGCACGAGCGGGATGCCGCTGTAGCCGCCCATGGTGACGGCGACATCGGCGTGGACGCGCTTGAGGATCGCTCGCGCCTGGATCGAGCCGCGCGCCAGCGCGGCGGGCACCAGTGCCTTGCGCCAGCCCTGCCCGTTGAACTGCGCGCCGGTGTAGAGCTCGAGCCGATGCCCGGCCTTGGGCACCAGGTCGCCCTCGAGCCCGTGCGAGGTGCCGACGAAGGTCAGTGACGCCGTCGGATCGATCGTCTGGATCGCCTCGGCCAGCGCCAGTCCCGGGAAGATGTGGCCTCCGGTGCCGCCCGCGGCGATGACGATCCTGGGGGCCATGGAGCGGCGATTCTCGCAGATACCCTCCGGGCCACCTCACATGGCAGCGCTCGACCTCTCCCAGCCGCAACGCGTCCACGTCGTCGCCATCGGCGGAGCGGCGATGAACGCGATGGCCCTCATCCTCCAGGCCATGGGTCATCGGGTGACGGGCAGCGACATCGCCGACTCGCCGGTCGTCGAGCGCCTCCGCGCCAGCGGGATCGTCGTCGCCATCGGGCACGACGGCGCCCACGTCGGTGACGCGGACGTCGTCGCCATCTCGACCGCCGTGCGCGACGACAACCCCGAGGTCGTCGCCGCCCGCGCCGCCGGGATCCCGGTGGTCACGCGTCCAGAGCTGCAGGGCGCCATCTGCGCGCTGCGCAAGCCGGTCGCCGTGGCCGGCACGCACGGCAAGACGACGACGACCGCCATGCTCGCCCTCGCCCTGCGAGCGGCCGGGCTCGACCCGTCGTTCATCGTCGGCGGGGTGGTCACGGGGCTCGGGAGCGGCACGAGCTGGACCGACGCCGACCTCCTCGTCGTCGAGGCAGACGAGAGCGACGGCACCTTCCTCACGCTCGGTGCCAACGCGGTCATCGTCACCAACGTCGAGCCCGACCACCTCGACCACTGGGGCAGCTTCGACGCGCTGCGCGACGGCTTCGCCCGGTTCGTCGCCGCCGCCCCGGGACCGAAGGTGGTGTGTGCCGACGACGCCGGCTCGGCCGCGATCGCCGCCACCGTCGCGGGGTGCACCACCTACGGCACGTCGGACGGGGCCGACTACCGCTGGCGGGACGGGATCGTCACCTGTCCCGACGGCGCCCAGATCCCGCTGGCGTCGCCGGTGCCGGGTCTGCACAACGCCCGCAACGCCACCGCTGCGTTCGCCATGGCCGACCTGCTCGGGGCCGATCGCACGGCGGTGGCCGCCGCGCTGGCGTCGTTCGCCGGCGTCGCCCGGCGGTGGGAGCCCCGCGGCACGGCCGCCGGCGTTGCGTTCGTCGACAGCTACGACCACCTCCCCTCCGAGGTGAAGGCGGTGCTGTCCGCGGCGCGGGAGGGGGTGTGGAAGCGGATCGTGTGCGTGTTCGAGCCGCACCGCGCCACCCGCACGCGCGACCTGCACCGTCAGTTCGCCGACGCGTTCGACGACGCGGATGTGCTGGCCGTGACCGACATCTACCTGCCGGCCGGCCAGCAACCCATCCCCGGCGTGACCGGCAAGCTCGTCGTCGACGCCGTGCTCGAGGCGCGCCCGTGGAAGCGCGTGGCGTGGCTGCCGCGCCGCAGCGACGTCCGCTCCTGGTTGCTGGCCGAGCTGCGGCCGGGCGACCTGTGCCTGACGCTGGGGGCCGGCGACCTCACGACGCTGCCCGACGAGATCATCCCGGCGCTGCAGGCGCGCGGCGCGTGATCCTCGAGCGCGACGTCCCCCTCGGGCCGCTCACGACCTACCGGGTCGGTGGCGCCGCCGCCCGCTTCGCGCGCATCGAGGACGACGACGACGTGGTGCAGCTGGCTGCGATCGTGCGCGAGGAGGGCGTCCCCGTGCTCGTCGTCGGCAAGGGATCGAACCTCCTGGTGGCCGACGCCGGGTTTCCGGGGCTGGCGGTGGCCCTGGGCGATGCGTTCGCCGAGGTGACGATCGACGGCACCACCGTCCGGGCCGGTGGGGCCACGCCGCTTCCCGTGCTGGCCCGTCGGACGGCGGCGGCCGGGCTGCGAGGGCTGGAGTGGGCGGTCGGCGTCCCGGGCTCGGTGGGCGGTGGCGTGCGCATGAACGCCGGCGGCCACGGGTCCGACATCGCCGCCAGCCTGCTGCGGGTCCGCGTCTTCGACCTCGCCACGGGGGACGATGTGGTGGTGCAGGCGAAGGATCTCGCCCTCGGGTACCGCGCCTCGGCGATCCAGCCGTCGCAGGTGGTGCTGTGGGCCGAGCTCGCAGCCGAGCCGGGCGACGCCGACGAGGCCGCCGCCGAGATCGCCGAGATCGTGCGCTGGCGGCGGGAGCACCAGCCTGGTGGGCAGAACGCGGGGTCGGTGTTCACGAACCCCGAGGGCGACAGCGCCGGCCGGCTGGTCGACGCCGCCGGGTGCAAGGGGTTGCGCATCGGCACCGCCGAGGTGTCGACCAAGCACGCCAACTTCATCCAGGCCGATCCCGACGGTTCCGCTGACGACGTGCTGGCGCTCATCGACGAGGTGCGCCGGCGCGTGCGCGAGGCGTTCGGGATCGAGCTGCACCCCGAGGTGCGGCTGGTGGGCTTCGACCGGTGAGCCGGTGAGCGTCAAGGCGCCGGAGCGGCCGACGCCGCCGAAGGACGCGATCGATCCGCGGATCCGCAAGCGGCGCATCGAGGTGCAGCGGACCGAGGGGCGCAAGCGACTGCGACGCGTCGGTGTGCTCGGGGCGGTCGTCGCCGTCGGTGCGCTGCTGTGGTGGGTCACGCTGTCGCCGCTGCTCGACGTCGACGCGTTCCGCGTGCAGGGCGCTGCACACACGGGTGAAGCCGCGGTGCTCGACGCCATCGACATCCGTCGCGGCGACGCGCTGCTGACCGCCGACGTCGGTGGCGCGGCGCGAGCGCTGGCAGCGCTCCCGTGGGTGGCGACGGCGAAGGTGCGGCGGGCGTGGCCGGGCGCGGTGTCCATCACCGTCGTCGAGCGCGCGCCCGTGGCCGCGATCGCGGCGAAGGGCGGTGGTTGGGTTGTGGTCGACCGCAGTGGTCGCCAGCTGGCGGTCGAGCAGGAGCCGGCGCTCGAGCTCGTGCGGATCGCCGGTCGCCCGCTGGCGTCGCGGCTCGGTGAGGAGGCGGGGGAGCGCTACCAGGGCGCGCTCGACCTCGCCGCCGTCGTGCCGGCGTCGATGCGCGCCGGCATCGCGTCGCTGTGGCCCCAGCGCGACGGGACCATCGAGGCCACCGTCGAGCTGCCAACGGGGGGCACCGCCACCGCTCGGTTCGGCGCCCCCGACCAGCTCGAGTCCAAGCTGCTGGCGCTGGCCGCCGTGCTCGAGCGCGCCGACCTCGCCAACGTCCGCATCATCGACCTGCGGGTGCCGGGTGCACCGGCCTTGACCCGTGGCTGACAAAGGCTCTACCGTTCACCGTCCGTTGAGGTTGAAGGAACCTTCAACTTCTACTTGAGGTGCAGGCCGGGAGCGTCCCAGTGGGCGTCCCCGGCCATTTGCACGTTGGAGGCGCGAAGACCAATGGCCGGCAACCCGCAGAACTACCTCGCCGTCATCAAGGTGGTGGGCATCGGCGGCGGCGGCACCAACGCCGTCAACCGCATGATCGACGCCGGGCTCAAGGGCGTGGAGTTCATCGGTGTGAACACCGATGCCCAAGCCCTGCTGATGAGCGACGCCGAGCTCAAGCTCGACATCGGCCAGGACGTCACGCGCGGCCTCGGCGCCGGCAGCGATCCCGACATCGGCCGGCAGGCGGCGGAGGATCACCGCGCCGAGATCGAAGCCGCGCTGCAGGGCGCGGACATGGTGTTCATCACCTCGGGTGAGGGCGGTGGCACCGGCACCGGCGGCTCGCCGGTCGTGGCCGAGATCGCCAAGGGCCTCGGCGCGCTGACGATCGGCGTCGTGACGCGGCCGTTCGCGTTCGAGGGTCGACGCCGCGCCGTGCAGGCCGAGCAGGGCATCCAGAAGCTCAAGGAGAAGGTCGACACCCTCATCGTCATCCCGAACGATCGACTGCTGACGATCTCCAACGAGAAGACGTCGATGCTGAACGCGTTCAAGATGGCCGACGAGGTCCTCCTGCAGGGCGTGCAGGGCATCACCGAGCTCATCACCACGCCGGGTCTGATCAACACCGACTTCGCCGACGTGAAGATGATCATGAGCAACGCCGGCTCTGCGCTCATGGGCATCGGCTACGGCGCCGGCGAGGGACGTGCGATGGCCGCCGCGCGCTCCGCCATCTCCAGCCCGCTGCTCGAGACGTCGATCGAGGGCGCGCGCGGCATCCTGCTGTCGATCGCCGGCGGCAGCGACCTCGGCCTGCTCGAGGTCAACGAGGCGGCCGAGATCATCCACGGCGTCGCCCATCCCGACGCCAACATCATCTTCGGCGCCGTCATCGACGACGCCATGGGTGACGAGGTGCGGGTGACCGTCATCGCCGCCGGCTTCGACCGGTGGGAGGAGGGCAAGGCGCGGGGCGGCAAGGACGCGCCGCGCGGCCTGGCGCTCGAGGACGACGACGCCGAGGATCTCGACGAGGGCGACGACGACTTCGACGTCCCGTCCTTCCTGAAGTAGCGCTTGCCGTACCGGTTCACGTCGCGCGCCGACGGGGACACGCGCGGACGCACGGACTGGGCCACGGTGCACCAGGTGCACGGCGCCGGCGTCGTGGTGGCCGACCGCGCCGGCCGCCTCGGCGACGGCGACGCCATCGTCACCGCCACCCCCGGACTGCACATCGCGGTGCGGGTGGCCGACTGCGCGCCGATCGCGCTGCTCTCCGACGTCGCCGTCGGCGTGGTGCACGCCGGGTGGCGAGGGATCGCCGCCGGCGTGATCCCGGCGGCGTTGGACGCCATGCGCGTCCTGGGTGCCGCCGAGGTCCGCGCCGTGCTCGGGCCGTGCATCCACGTCGAGTGCTACGAGTTCGGCGCCGTCGAGCTCGACGCCATCGCCGCCGACCTCGGCCAGTCGGTGCGGGGTGTCACGTCGTGGGGCACGCCCGCGCTCGACGTCGTCGCTGCCGTCCGGGCGTCGCTCGGGGACGTCGACGTGCGTGAGAGCGTGTGCACCGCCTGCTCGACCGAGCACTGGTCACACCGTGCCCGTGGGGACGTGGAGCGACAGGCGGTCGTGGCATGGCTGTAGGCGACAACGTCGCCGCCATCCGCGAGCGGATCGCGCGCGCGGGCGGCGATCCCGATGCCATCACGATCGTCGGGGCCAAGCCCCCGTCGGTCGACGCCTGCCACGAGGCGATCGCCGCTGGCGTCGTCGACCTCGGCGAGAACCGGGCCCAGGAGCTGCTGACCAAGGCGCCGCTCGTCGACGGCGCCCGCTGGCACTTCATCGGCCGGTTGCAGACCAACAAGGTGCGGAGCCTCGCCGCCCACGTCTCGCTGTGGGAGTCCGTCGACCGGTCCCAGGTGGTGGCCGAGCTGGGCCGGCGGGCCCCGGGCGCCGCCGTCCTGGTCCAGGTGAACATCAGCGACGAGCCGCAGAAGGGGGGGTGTGCGGTGGCCGCCACCGAGGGCCTCGTCGACGAGGCCAGGGCCGCCGGCCTGCTGGTCCGGGGGCTGATGGGCATCGGCCCCGACGGCCCCCCCGAGGGCGCCCGGCCGGGGTTCTCGGTGCTCGCCCGGCTCGCCGACGAGCTCCACCTCGAGGTGCGATCGATGGGCATGTCGAACGACCTGGAGGTGGCGGTGCAGGAGGGCGCGACGATGGTGCGAGTCGGGACGGGACTGTTCGGTCCACGCCCTTCGCAGCATCTTCGGCCAGACTGACGGGGAAGGAGGACGTTCCATGGCGTCGATGTGGCGACGAGCAATGCTCTATCTCGGACTCGGTCCCGACGACGAGTACGACGACTACGGACCCATCGACGACCACTCGCACGTCCAGCAGCAGGTGCCGTCCCGGTACACGCCGCCCGAGCCGCCGGAGGCGCAGATCAGTGCCGTGCGCCCGCTCGCCCGTGAGTCCACCCCCTACGGCCGGCCCGAGTACGAGCAGCCGTCGGGCGTCACGACGGTGCCCCGGCGCAACAGCCCGGTCGTGAAGCCGCTGGTGGCGCAGACGCCGAGCCCCAAGCCCTACGCCATCTCACCGGTGTCGTTCAACGAGGCGCAGGACGTGGCCGACAAGTTCATGGCCGGCGTGCCGGTGATCGTGAACCTGCAGGGCGTCGACCGCGATCTGTCCCGCCGTCTCGTCGACTTCGCCAGCGGGCTCTGCTACGGCATGCGCGGCCAGATGGAGCGCGTGACGCACCAGCTCTACCTGCTGACGCCGGCGCACGTCGAGGTGTCGCCGGAGGAGAAGCGCCGGCTCCGCGAGAGCGACTGACCGCAACCGATGCGGCTCCTCTGCCTCCTCATCGACGCGTACCTGATCGCGCTCTTCGCCCGCATCATCCTCAGCTGGTTCCCGGTGAGCCCGGGCGGCGCCATGGCGCAGATCTTCTCGCTGCTGTACTCGATCACCGAGCCGGTGCTCGGCCCGATCCGGCGCGCCATCCCGCCCATCGGCATGGGCGGCATGGGCTTCGACCTCTCGCCGATCATCGTGATCATCGGCACGCGCATCCTGGCCGGCCTGCTCGGCTGCTGACGACGTCGTCGGTGCACCTGCGGCGCGAGGTGCGCTCCTAGGCTTCGAGCATGGATCTGTCGCCCAAGCTCCTCACCGACGTCCAGTTCCGGGAGCAGTGGCGGGGCTACAACCCAGACGAGGTCGACGAGTTCCTCGAGCGCGTGGCCGCCGGCGTCGAGGAGCTCCAGCAGCGGCTGCACGAGGCGATGGAGCGAGCGTCGAACGCCGAGCGCCGCCTGATCGAGCACACCGACGAGGACGAGATCCGCCGCACGCTCGTGCTCGCCCAGCGCACGGCGGTGGCCTCCATGGAGGAGGCCCGCGCCGAGGCCGATCGCCTCGTCAGCGAGACCGAGGCGCGCTGCCGGCACCTGGTCGCCGAGGCCGAGGCGCAGGCGGCCCGGCTCGACGCCGACATCGCCACCCGACGGCGGCTCGAGCTCGGCAACCTCGCCGAGCAGCGCGCCGCGCTGCAGCTCGACATCGACCACCTGCAGGGCTTCCTCGAGGTGGAGCGGGCGCGCCTGGCCGAGCTGCTGCGCGCGCAGCTCGAGTCGGTCGAGACCGGCCTCCAGCTCCGCGCCACGCCGACCGTCTCCGACGTGGCGCCGCCACCGCCGCCCGAGGGACCGGTCGAGCTGCGCGCCGCCGACACGATCGACGCGGAACCGCTGGCCGAGGAGCCCTTCGTCGAGCCCGAGGAGGATTCGTTCGCGTCCATCTTCGAGCCCGAACCCGAGCCGGTGTCGGACACGTCCGCCGTCGACGAGCTGCGCCTGGCGCGCGAGGAGCTGGCCGACGCGCTGCGTCGCGCCGGCGTGGAGCCAGCCGGCGACGATGGTGGCGACGACGACCGGGTGCCGCCGCGGCGGGAGCCGCGGCCGCTGCTGTTCGATGACGACGGCGGCGATGCCACCGGTGCGTACGACGTGCTGGCCGACGAAGCGCCGGCGCCCGCCCCGGTGCCCGAGGCCGACGAGCCGCGCTGGCGCGACGAGGCCGAAGCCGAGGACGACGACCCGTTCCTGGCCGAGCTGCGGCGAGCGGTGGTCGACACCGAGCCACTCGGTCCGCGCGAGCACGAGCACGGTGCGGCGCCCTCGTCGTACGAGGACGGGGACGACGACGACGATCCGGGTGGCTTCTTCCGCCGAGGTCGCCGCCGGGGCTGACCCGGCGGCCGGCAGGTCGCCCCACAGTTACGGTCCGGTGTCCGGCCTGCGTAGGATGCCCGAGCCCTTGCAGCCTCCCGGGAGAACGACCTCGTGCTTGTCCTGATCAGCTTCGGCCTCGTGCTGGTGGCCACCGTGCTGCTCGTGATCGGCCTCATGGCCGACTCCGGCCTCGGTTTCATCTACGTCTCGATCGCGTGCAGCCTCGCCGCGGGGATCATCCTCGTCGTCGCCACGCGCGTGAACCGGCCCCGAGCGGAGGCAGCGAGCACGGGACCGGCGCCGCTCCCGCCGCCGGAGGCACCCATCGAGACGCCGGCCGCGGCCGCGACCACCGCGGTGGCTGCCGTCCCAGCAGCCCCGTCCGACGAGGAGTTCGCACCGACGCCGTCCGTGCCGGCCGCCGCGGCGGCGGTGGACGACGACCTGTTCCCGATCGCCGACTACGACGACCTCAGCCTCGGCGAGATCCTCCCGCTGCTGCCCAAGCTCTACGCCGACGAGCTCGACGTGGTCGAGGCGCGCGAGAAGGCGGGCAAGTCGCGCCGGCAGATCATCAGTCGCCTGGGCGAGCTGCGCGAGTCGATGGAGGGTGCTCCCGACGACCTGACCGCCGAGGAGTGGGAGGCCCAGCGGCCGGCCGCCGCCACGCGCGCACCGGCCCGCAAGGCGCCGGCCAAGAAGGTCGTCGCTGCGGCACCGGCCAAGAAGGCCACGCCCACGAAGAAGGCGGCCGCCCCGACCAAGAAGGTCGCCGCCGCCACGAAGAAGGCGGCGGCACCCGCCAAGAAGGCGGCGGCGGCAACGAAGAAGGCGACGCCGGCCAAGAAGGCGGCGGCGCCGGCCAAGAAGGCGGCCACGAAGACGGCTGCGAAGAAGGCAGCGGCGCCCGCCAAGAAGGTGGCCAAGAAGGCCACGAAGGCGACCAAGAAGTAGCGACCCGACGAGATCTCGCTGCAGTCAGGCCGACGTACCCGGCCTGCTTGCAGCGAGATCTTGCGCGTTCAGACCTTGGTGATCTCGATCGAGCTCGCTGCGGTCGCGGCGATCGCCGTTGCAAGGGTCTCGGCCATGATGCGCTCCTCGTGAGCCAGGAGATCGCCGTCAGCCGTCGGCAGCTTCACCTGGATGCGATCGGTCAGCGCGAGCCCCATGTCCTTCCGCATCCCGTTGATGGTGTGGATGAGGTCGTTGACGCGGCCCTCGAGGAGCAGCGCGTCGTCGAGGGTCGTGTCCAGCGCGATCGACACGCCATCCGTCCCGGTGACCGCCCATCCCTCCTTCTGGGTGCGCTCGACCAGCACCTCGTCCGCGGTCAGGTCGTAGCCAGCAGCGCGGAACCCACCGTCGGGCAGCACGTCGAACTCGCCGGCATCGAGCGCCTTGCGCAGGTCGCCAACAGCGGACCCGAGGCGAGGGCCGAGCACCTTCAGGTTCGGCCGCACCCGCAGCTCGGTGGCCTCGATGGTGCCCAGCTCGACCGTCTTCACCCGCAGCTCATCGGCGATGACGTGCAGCAGGTTGGCGGCGGCGTCGGCGCCCTCGACCACGAGCGTGCGCAACGGCTGGCGGGTCCTGAGCTTGGCGTTGGCGCGCGCCTGGCGCCCGAGCTCGACCACCTGACGCACCGCGGTCATCTCGTTGAGCAGCAGTGGGTCCGCGGCGCCCACGGAGGGCCAGCCGGCGAGGAACACCGAGCGCGGCGCGTCGGGGCACACGTCGACGACGAGCCGCTCCCACAGGTGGTCGGCGAGGAACGGCACGATGGGCGCCACCGTACGAAGGCCCGTGACCAGGCTCCACCACAGCGTGCGCAGCGCGACCTCGTCGTCGTTCCAGAACCGGCGGCGCGACAGCCGCACGTACCAGTTCGACAGGTCTTCGACGAAGGACTCGAACGCCCGGATCACGTTCACCGTCATGTACTGCTCGTAGCCGTCGGTCGCCTCGGCCACGAGCTGCTGGGTGCGGGCGACGAGCCACCGGTCGAGCTCGACGTCGCTCGCGCCAGGTCCCTCGGCGAGCGACGAGTAGGTGGGCGTGAAGCCGGCGATGTTGCCGTAGCGCACGAGGAACGACGCGGTGTTCCAGAGCGTGAGCAGCTTGCGCTGGATCTCGTAGCCGGGGCCGAAGCCGAACAGCAGGTTCTGGCTCGGTGGCTGGGCGCAGTACTGCCAGCGCATGACGTCGGCGCCCATGCGAGCGAACGCATCTTCGGCGTCGATCATGTTGCCCCACGAGCCGTGCATCTCCCGGCCCGTCTCGTCGAGCATCTTCTCGTAGCCCAGCACCTTGCGGTACGGCGCTCGGCCGGTCAGCACGACGGACATGAACAGCTGGCTGTAGAACCACAGCCGGATCTGCTCGCGCATCTCCGACACCCAGTCGGCGGGGAACCACTGCTCCCAGTAGGCGTGGTCGGGGAGGTCGGCGGTGGTGAGCCCCTTGGCCGCGCCGGTGGCGTAGCCCTCGGGCGTGAAGGTGTCGTGCTCCCAGCCGAGGGTCGAGAACGGGACGATGCCGGCGTCGAGCCACACGTCGCCGACCTCGGTGATGCGGCGCACGACCTCGCCGCACGACGAGCACCGGATGTCGACGCGGTCGATCCACGGCCGACGCAGCTCCTCGAGCCCGTCGAGGTCGCCGACTGCGAGCTCGGCCAGCTCCTGTCGCGAGCCGACGACCGTGAGGTGGCCACACGCGCACGGGTAGAAGGGCAGCGGCAGGCCGTAGTAGCGGCGCCGGCTGATGTTCCAGTCGCCCATGTTGACGAGCCAGTCGTCCATGCGCTTGCCCATGTACTCGGGCGTCCACTCGACGGTGGCGTTGGCGTCGCGCAGCGGCTGGCGCAGGTCGGTGACCGAGATCAGCCAGTCGTCGGAGATCCGGGTGATGAGCGGCGTGTGGCACCGCCAGCACTCGGGATACCGGTGCTCGATGGTGCCGGCTTCGACCAGCAGCTCTCGCGTGCGCAGGTCCTCGATGATCTCGTCGGCCGCCTCGTGGGCCTGCTTGCCGGCGAGCCACCCGTACGTCTCGAAGAAGCGGCCGGACTCGTCGACGGGTGTGAGCACGGCGAGGTCCTCGACCTTGCCGAGCTCGAAGTCCTCGCCACCGCAGCCGGGCGCGATGTGCACGATGCCCGTGCCCTCGTCGAGCGCGACCTCCTCCCAGGCGACGACGCGGTGCTCGACCGCACCGCCGGGGCCGGCGGCGTCGAACGGACCGCGGTAGCGCCAGCCGACGAGCTCTGCGCCCTTCTTCGTCTCCTGGATGTCAGCGCCGTCGCCGGCGCGCCCGACCGCGACCCAGTCGCCCGAGGGCAGCCGGCCGTAGTCGGCGTCCGGGTTGACGGCGGCGGCGACGTTCGCGGGCAGCGTCCACGGCGTCGTCGTCCAGATGACGATCGACTCGCCGGGGCGGTCGACGAGGTGGAAGCGAACCGACAGCGCGGGGTCGACTCGGTCGATGTAGCTGCCGGCCAGCTCGTGGGCCGAGATCGACGTCCCGCAGCGGGGGCACCACTCCGTCGGTCGGTGGCCCATGTAGAGCCAGCCCCGCTCGTGGACGATCTTGAGGAACCGCCAGATGTACTCGATGTTCGTGTCGGAGAACGTGAAGTAGTCCTTGCCCCAGTCCATCCACTGGCCGAGGCGGATCGAGCCCTTGGTGAGCTCGCTCGCCGACCACTCGACGACGGCGCGACAGCGGCGGGCGAACTCCTCGAGCCCGAACTCCTCGATCTCGCGCTTGGAGTTGAGGCCGAGGTCCTTCTCGACGCCGACCTCGATCCAGAGGCCCTGGCAGTCGAACCCGTTCTGGTAGCGCTGGTGGAAGCCGTGCAGCGCCTTGTACCGCTGGAACACGTCCTTGAGCGTGCGACCCCATGCCGTGTGCACAGCGAGCGTCTTGTTGGCCGTCACCGGACCGTCGAAGAAGCTGAAGCGCGGCCCGTTGATGTTCTGGTCCCGCAGGGCGGCGAAGGTGCCCTCGCGCTCCCAGCGCTCGAGGACGGCGCGCTCCAGCGCGTCGTGATCGGGCTTGTCGGGGAGCTCGGCGAACATGGTCCGAAGATCCTACGGGTGGCTCCCCAGGGCCCTAGCCTCCGTTTGATGGACACCGACCTCTATGACGTGCGCGACGACGGCTCCGTCGTGCTGCGGGTGCACGTGCAGCCGGGCGCCGGTCGGACGCAGGTGCAGGGGCGTCACGGGGACGCGCTGAAGGTCAGCGTCGCCGCGCCGCCGCAGGCGGGCCGGGCCAACGAGGCGGTCGGCAAGCTGCTGGCCGAGGTGTTCGGCGTGAAGGAGTCAGCCGTCTCGATCACGGGCGGCGAGACCAACCGCGCCAAGCGGTTCCAGGTCAAGGGTCTGGACGAGGAGACCGTGCGCGAGCGTCTCGAGCTGGCGCTGTCTGCCGTCGGCAAGAAGCCCGGGGACCGCTTCTAGGCGTTCGCTGGTAGCGTGCCCGCCTCCCCAGGAGGGCTCAGATGCCGACCGCGAAGAAGGCCGCCGCCAAGAAGTCGACGGCGACCAAGAAGGCCACCCCGGCCAAGAAGACGACCGCCGCCAAGAAGGCGCCCGCCAAGAAGGCGGCCCCCGCCAAGAAGGCTGCGCCGGCGACCAAGAAGAAGGCAGCACCGGCCAAGAAGGCGGCGCCCGCGAAGAAGAAGGCCGCACCGGCCAAGAAGGCGGCGCCGGCCAAGAAGGCTGCGGCACCGGCGAAGAAGGCCGCACCCGCGCCGGCCAAGAAGGCGGCTCCGGCACCGGCACCGATCGCAAAGCGTCCGGCGCCGCCCCCGGTCAAGAAGGCCATCCCCAAGAAGGCGGGGGCCCCGCTCGACAAGTTCCAGGAGGGCCAGAAGGTGGCCCTGCTCGAGGAGCGCGAGACGTACATCCGACAGGCCGGCGCGCTGAAGGCGGAGGCCGACGAGCTGGCGCGCGATCGCGAGCCGGGCGACGTGCAGTTCGACGAGGAGTCGGGCCAGGGCGACACGATGAACGTCGAGCGCGAGCGTGACCTGGCGCTGTCGGCCCAGGCCATGGCCGCGGTCGACGAGATCGACCGTGCGCTCGAGAAGCTCGACCTCGGCACGTACGGCATCTGTGAGCGCTGCGGCCAGGCCATCCCCAAGGAGCGCCTCAAGGCCATCCCGTGGGCCGCGCTCTGCGTGCAGTGCAAGAGCGGCGGCCTGAGCCGACGCTGAGCATCCGGGGCACGAGGACCGTCTCGGTCCTCGCCATGGTGATCGCGCTGGCGGTCGTCATCGTCGATCACGCGACCAAGTGGTGGGCGCTGCAGGCGCTCGACGATCGCAACATCGATCTGTTCTGGAAGCTCCGCTTCAACCTCGTCCACAACCCCGGTGGCGCGTTCGGGCTCGGATCGAAGTACGCACCGCTGTTCGCGCTCGCCGCGCTGGTGATCGTGCTCGTCCTGTTCCGCTCGGGTGCCGCGTTCCAGACCCGCGCCGCGCAGATCGCGGTCGGGCTCGTGCTGGGCGGCGCCATCGGCAACCTGCTCGACCGGCTGTTCCGCGAGGGCCACGGCTTCCTCGGCGGCCGCGTGGTCGACTTCATCGACGTGCAGTTCTGGCCCGTGTGGAACGTGGCCGACATGGGCGTGTTCTTCGGCGCGCTGACGCTGGCGGTCGTCGCCGGGCGCGAGCAGGCACCGTGACGACCCGGGAGACGGTCCCGGCGGCACTGGCCGGCGAGCGCATCGATCGCGTCGTCGCCATGCTCACCGGCCTGCCCCGATCGGAGGTCGCCGACCTCGTCGACGCCGGCGCCGTGCGCATCGGCGAGCGCGTGGTGACCAAGCCGTCGGCCCGGGTCGCGGAGGGCGATGTGGTCGACGTCGACGTGCCCGAGGCGGTCCAGGGTCCGGCCATCGAGCCCGAGGAGGTCGACGTCCCCATCGTCTTCGTCGACGACACGGTCATCGTGGTCGACAAGCCGGCTGACCTCGTCGTGCACCCGGGCGCCGGCAACGACCGCGGCACGATGGCCGCCGGCCTGTTGGCCGCGTACCCCGATCTGGTCGACGTGGGCGAGGCCGAGCGTCCGGGCATCGTGCACCGGCTCGACAAGGGGACGTCGGGGCTGCTGGTGGTGGCCCGCACGCAGGATGCCTACGAGTCGCTCGTCGGCCAGCTGTCGTCCCGCACCGTCGACCGTCGGTACACGGCGCTGGTGTGGGGACACCCCGACCCGCCCAACGGTCTCGTCGACGCGCCGATCGGCCGCTCGCGCCGCGACCCGACGCGCATGGCCATCACGGCCGAGGGCCGTGAGGCGCGCACCGGCTACGAGCTGCGGCGCACGTTCACCGAGCCGGTCGAGGTGGCGCTCGTCGAGTGCAAGCTCGAGACCGGTCGCACGCACCAGATCCGCGTGCACCTGGCCGCCATCGGACACTCGATCGTCGGTGATCCGCGCTACCGCGGCGCGCGGGCGAAGTTCCCGCTGGGTCGCCCGTTCCTCCACGCCCACCAGCTGGCGTTCGACCACCCGGCGACGGGCGAGCGCGTCACGTTCGACTCGCCGCTGCCGCCCGAGCTGGAGGCGGCGCTGGCTCGCTTGTCCTAGCGGACCTCGCTGGGCGACTTCAGCGGCTGCGACCAGTTGCGGGCGCGGTTGACGCAGTCGGCCAGCGTGTACGAGTCGAGGTGCTCGCGCATGTGCTCGCCGACGTCGGCCCACAGGCCGAGGAGGACGCACTGACCCTCGTGGTCGCAGGCGCCGTCCTCGTGGGGCCGGCCGAAGTCACCCACGGCGATCGGCCCGTCGACCGCGCTCACGACCTCGCCCAGCGTGATCTCCGCGGGTGAGCGTGCCAGGACGTACCCGCCGCCGACGCCGCGCTTGGAGCGGACGAGCCCGGCGCCCTTCAGCGCCAGGAGGATCTGCTCCAGGTAGGGCTGGGGGAGGCCCGTGCGCTCGGCGATGTCGCGGACCGACGTGGGTCCCTCGCGATCGTCGTGGAGCGCGAGGGACAGCAGGGCACGTGCTGCGTAGTCGCCCCGCGTCGAGACCTTCACGTTGTTGAGGCTATGCCGGGACCCGGGGTGTGGGGTGTCCCCAGGATGACGCAGACTGGAGGCCAGTGGAAGCCCCGGTCCTGCCCCCGTACGACGGTGCGTGCCTCAGCAACGTCGTGCCGGCGCTGCTGGAGCCGGCGCACGAGCGGCCGGCGTGGCTCCCCGAGATCGCCTTCCGTGCGCCCCAGGTCGTGCTGCTGGCCCTCGACGGGCTGGGGTTCGAGCAGCTGGAGGCCCGGCGGGCGGTGACACCCACGATCTCCTCCATGGACGGCGGGGCCATCTGCACGGTGGCGCCGTCGACCACGGCCACCGCGCTCAGCTCGCTCAGCCTCGGCGCGCCGCCCGGTGAGCACGGCGTTGTCGGCTACCGGATCAACGTGCGGGGCGACGTGCTGAACGTGCTTCGCTGGCAGACGCCCGAGGGCGACGCCCGGGTCGTCATCCCGCCCGACCGCATCCAGTCCCAGCCTGCGTTCCGCGGCCATCGCGTGCCCATCGTGACGCGCGCCGAATTCGCCGGCACCGGCTTCACCGCCGCCCATCTGGCCGACGTGCGGTTCTTCGGCTGGCGCACGACGTCCACGCTGGTGACCGAGGTCCGCCGCCTGCTCGCGGCAGGCGAGCCGTTCGTCTACGCCTACTACGACGGCGTCGACAAGGTGGCGCACGAGTACGGCCTGGAGGAGCACTACGAGGCCGAGCTGGTCGCCGCCGACCGGCTGGTCGCCGACCTCGCGGCCGCGCTGCCCAAGGGTGCCGTGCTGGTCCTCACGTCCGACCACGGACAGGTGCACGTCGGCGACGCCATCGTGCCGATCGCCGACGAGGTGATGCAGGCGACGGAGCTGCTGTCGGGCGAGGGCCGCTTCCGGTGGCTGCACGCGCGGCCCGGTGCGCTCGACGACCTCGCCGAGGCCGCGCGCGGGGCGCACGGCGATCGGGCGTGGGTGCGCACGCGCGACGAGGTGTTCGCCGAGGAGTGGTTCGGTCCCAAGGTCAGCGACGCCGCCGCGGCGCGCATGGGCGACGTCGTCATCGCCGCCGCCGACCCGGTGGCCTTCGAGGACCCCAACGACACCGGCCCCTATCGCCTGGTGGCCCGCCACGGGTCGCTGACGTCAGCCGAGATGCGCGTGCCACTGCTCGCGCTCCGCAACGACTAGGAAAGGTCTCTCTGATGGATGAGGAGCAGCAGGACGGCACCGCCGCGGTCGAGGTCGTCGAGCCGCAGGAGACGACCTCCGACACCGAGTCGGTGGACCAGCCGGCCAAGGTGATGCGGATCGGCTCGATGATCCGCCAGCTGCTGGAGGAGGTGCGCCAGGCGCCCCTCGACGATGCCAGTCGATCCCGCCTGCGCGAGATCTACGAGACGTCGGTGCGCGAGCTGGCCGAGGGCCTCTCGCCCGACCTGCAGGAGGAGCTGGGCAAGCTGGCCCTGCCCTTCACCACCGACTCGCCGTCGGACTCCGAGCTGCGCGTCGCCCAGGCGTCGCTGGTCGGCTGGCTCGAAGGCCTGTTCCACGGGATCCAGGCCACGCTGTTCGCCCAGCAGATGGCCGCCCGCCAGCAGCTGGAGCAGATGGCGCAGCAGCGGGGTCTCGGACCGGGGTCCGGGCAGCCTCCCCAGCCGCCGGGGACGTATCTCTAGCGCCACCTGCGGGGTACACGGGCGGCGTGCCCTCCTCGGTGTCCACGGACACCACCGCCGTCGTGCATCCGAACACGGACGTGGGCCGGTCGCGCATCCGCCATCGTCGGGCCGCGTCGTGGCTCACCGGCCTGGTGCTGTTCGCGGTGATGGCGTCGGCCGCGGTCGACGCCATCCCCGGCGTGGACATCTGGGGCGTCGACGACGAGCGCCTCACCGCCACCTCGGCGAGCGGCGCCGAGCTCGTGGTCCGTTACCCGACGGTGACCCGTCCGGCGCTGGCCTCCCCGTTCGAGATCACCGTCGAGCGACCGGGCGGGTTCGAGAACGACGTCGAGATCGCCATCGACGTCGAGTACCTCGAGCTGTGGGACCTCAACGGCATCTACCCGTCGCCGGCCGAGGAGCGATCCGACGGCGACCGCATCATCTGGACGTTCGACGCACCGGACGGCGAGTCGTTCCTGGTGTCCTACGACGCCCGCATCGAGCCCGGCGCCCAGCTCGAGGAGCGGGAGGGCGCGGTGTCGTTCCTCGAGCCGGGTGAGCCGGAGCTCACCATCAGGTTCGCCACGAAGGTCCGGCCGTAGTGGAGATCGTCGCCCGCGCCTCTGTCGCGTTCATCTTCGTCTTCGTCCTCCTGCGCGGCATGAAGCGCAAGACGCTGAGCGACCTGTCGCCGCTCGAGCTGATCCTGCTGGTCGTGCTCGGCGACCTGGTGCAGACGGGCGTGACGCAGGAGGACTACTCGGTCAGCGGTCTCTTCCTGTCCGTC
Source organism: Acidimicrobiales bacterium (assembly GCA_036275955.1). Lineage (GTDB taxonomy): Bacteria > Actinomycetota > Acidimicrobiia > Acidimicrobiales > CADCSY01 > DATLFP01. The sequence goes on along the minus strand of DASUCO010000245.1, from coordinate 599 downwards.
TCGACGTTCGCGTTCTGGGTGACGGTCATGAACTGGCTCACGTGGCGCAGCGAGCGCGCCCGCCGGATGATCGAGGGCGTGCCGCTGGTGGTGATCGACGACGGCAAGCCGGTCGAGGCCACGTTGAAGCTGGAGCAGATCCCCATGGCCGAGCTGTACGAGGCCGCCCGCCAGGAGGGCATCGAGGACCTGAGGGACGTCCGCCTGGGGGTCCTCGAGGTCAGCGGCCGGATCTCCTTCATCAAGCGGGATCAGGCGTCGTAGGACAGTCCGAGCCGCGGCGTGCGCCAGTCGCCCGGGGTCTAGAATCACAGGGGTGTAACTCATCCACAGGCGGCGTCGCCGCTGTGGATGAGCTTGGGGACGACGCCGCGGAGAGGTTGACGTGTCGGTGGTTGGCAGGGCGCTTTGTGCACGTCGGACGACGCTCGTGACCGTCGCGGGATGGGGTGCTCGCCGTGGGTGACTCCGTCGTTCACCTGCACCAACACACTGAATTTTCCATGCTCGACGGGGCGGCTCGGATCGGGGACGCCGTCACGGCGGCTGTGCGAGACGGCCAGCCGGCGATGGGCATCACCGACCACGGCAACATGTAC
>DASUCO010000244.1:0-9394 GCA_036275955.1 Acidimicrobiales bacterium | reverse complement strand
GCGGTCGTAGGACGAGTAGACGACGCCCTCGGCGAACGTGAGCCAGCCTGCGGGCACGGTGGGGATGATCGACTGCAGGAACAGGTACGGCATCTGCACGAACAGCGAGAACCGCAGCTCGGGCAGCGGGCCGCACACCGGAAGCCACATGATCAGCGCCGAGAACACCACGAGCACGTGCACGCCGTAGTGCACGATCGGGTTGCCGACGGCGCCGTTCACCATGGCCGGCCAGTGGCTGAACACCACGACGGCGTTGAACAGGAGCGTGGCCGGCACCACGCGGGTCATCCGTCGCAGGAGGCGGTACGGGCGCCCGGAGCCGACCACCATGCGAGCCAGCCACGTCGGCGTCGCCAGCAGGAACATCGGCACGATCACGAACGACAGCAGCAGGTGCTGGATCATGTGGACGAAGTACAGGTACTCCTCGCTGATGTCGTGCATGGGCCAGTCCGTGGCGAACCACAGCGTGAGGAGCGCGGCGACGAACCACGCCTTCTGGCCGCGGGTGGTGATGACCTCGCCCTCGCGCGTGGCCGCCGGCCCGACGCGCTTCACCGCGTAGACGGCGAGCAGCACGAGACCGCCGATCAGCGCCCAGATCTCCGGATGCGGCTGGAACCGGAACGGGCGCTCGGCGACCGCGGCCAGCACGTGCATCTAGCTGGAGAAGTAGTGGAAGCTCGTCAGCGCCGCGAGGTAGACGCCGATGGCGAGGACGATGCCGCTGACGAACACCCGCGTGAACAGGTTGCTGTCGAAGCGGAGGTGCATGAACCAGCCGGCGACGATCGAGAACTTGGCGATCATCATCACGATCAGCACCGGGCCCAAGAGCGCGCCCAGGTCGACGTAGTAGGTCGCCACCTCGGCCGCGGTGATCAGACCGAGCACGAGCGCGATGCCGATGTACGTGCGATCCGTCGGATGGCCGTGCTCGTGGTCTGCGTGTTCGACCTCGTGGGTGGTTGTCATCGAGACCTCCCTACGGGATCAGGTAGACGACCGTGAAGATCACGATCCAGACGACGTCGACGAAGTGCCAGTACAGACCGATGATCTCGACCGTCTCTGCCCGTTCCGGTCCCATGCGACCCCGCAGCGACAGCACCACGGCCGAGAGCAGCATGACGATGCCGAGCGACACGTGCACGCCGTGGAAGCCGGTGAGCGTGTAGAACGCCGACCCCTGCAGGTTGGTGGTGTAGCCGAGACCCTCGCGGTAGAAGATCGTGAACTCGTAGACCTGGCCGGCCACGAAGGACGCACCGAGCAGGGCGGTGGTGAACAGCCACACCCGCGTGTTGCGCTGGTCATGGCGCTTGATGGCCGAGACCGCAAGCACCATCGTGAGCGAGCTCATCAGCAGCACGAACGAGCTGACCGACGTGTACGGGATGTCGTACAGGTCGCCGATGGCGGGGCCCTTGAGCGGCTCCTTCTCCCGGTAGAAGAGGAACGTCGTGATGAGGCCGCCGAACAGCAGGCACTCCGACCCCAGGAACACCCACATGCCGAGCTTCTCGTTCGAGAGGCCGGTCGAGGTGTGGTGCGCCTCGGTCGGGTGCGCCGCGCTCGTCGCGTCGACGGTGGTGGCGCTCATTCGCTGACCTCGGTCGTGTCCTCGGGGGTGGTGGCGACGGCGACGGGCTCCTCGTCGGTCACCTCGGCGTGGTCGTCACTTGCGCCGGGCATGGCGTGACCGGTGTGGCCGGTGTGGCCGTGGTCGTCGTGCCCGCCGGCCGGGTCGACGGACGGCTCCAGGCTCCAGCCGTAGACGGCGAGGAACACGAGCACGCCACCGACGGCGGCCAGCCAGTACGTGTACAGCAGGCCGAAGGCGATGAACGGCAGACCCAGGGCGAGCACGAGCGGCCAGTACGACGGTGACGGCAGGTGGGGCGGCTCGGACGGACCGGCCGCGGTGGCGAACGGCGTCGGCGGCTCGGCGGCCAGCACCAGGCGATGGTCGTCGCCCTCGGTGTACTTGCGATGCCACCACTCGTCGAGCTGGTGCACGACGGGCGTCTCGTCGAAGTTCCACACCGGCGGCGGCGACGTGGTGCCCCACTCGAGCGACCGGGCGTCCCACGGGTCGGGCTCGGCCGGCGGGTTGTTGCGGCTGACGAGGATGTTGTAGGCGAACACCAGGAACGAGACGCCGATCAGGAACGACCCCACGGTCTCGACCATGTTCCAGAAGTCCCAGCCCATGCCCGCGGCGTACGACGCGGTGCGTCGCGGCATGCCCTGCAGGCCGACGATGTGCATGGGCCCGAACGTCAGGTTGAACCCGAGCGCCATCAGCCAGAAGTGCCACCAGCCGAGGCGGTCACGGAGGTGGTGCCCGAAGATCTTGGGCCACCAGAAGTAGAGGCCGCCGACCATGCCGAACAGCGCGCCACCGAAGAGCACGTAGTGGAAGTGGGCGACGATGTAGTAGGTGTCGGTCTGCTGGGTGTCCGACGGTGACACCGCGTGGCTCACGCCGGAGAGGCCGCCGACGGTGAACTGGGCGACCAGCGCGATGGCGAACGCCATCGGCACCGTGAGCCGCAGCTTGCCGCCCCACAGCGTGCCGACCCAGTTGAAGATCTTCACGCCTGTCGGCACCGCGATGAACATCGTCGACAGCGAGAACGCGGCGACCGACACCGGGCCGAGACCGGAGGCGAACATGTGGTGCGCCCACACGCCCCAGCCCATGAAGCCGATGGCGATGCCGGAGAACACCATGAACGGGTAGCCGAACAGCGGCTTGCGGGAGAAGACCGGGATGATCTCCGACACGATGCCGAAGGCCGGCAGGATCATGATGTAGACCTCGGGGTGCCCGAAGATCCAGAACAGGTGCTGCCACAGCAGCGGGTCAGCGCCCATCTCGGGATCGAAGAACCCCGCCCCGAAGAGCCGCTCGAACATGAGCAGGAACTGGGCGACGGTCAGCACCGGGATGGCGAACAGCAGCAGGAACTGGGTGACCAGCGCCATCCACGTGAACACCGGCATGCGCATGAGCGTCATGCCGGGCGCCCGCATGTTGAGGCACGTGACGATCAGGTTCACCGCACCGACGAGGGACGCGATGCCGGCGATCAGCAGGCCCATGTTCCAGAAGTCGATGCCGTTGCCCGGGCTGTACGCGAGCCCCGAGTTCGGCGCGTAGTTGAACCAGCCGTTGTCGGGTGAGCCGCCCAGGAACCAGCCCGAGTTCAGGACGATGCCGCCGAACAGGAACGTCCAGTAGCTGAACGCGTTGAGGCGTGGGAACGCGACGTCGCGAGCGCCCACCTGCAGCGGGATCAGGTAGTTGGCGAACGCGGCGGCCAGCGGCATGACGACGAGGAACACCATCGTCGTGCCGTGCATGGTGAACACCTGGTTGTACTGGCCCGGCGTCAGGACCTGGCCGTCGGGCTGGGCCAGCTGCGCGCGGATGAGCAGCGCCTCGATGCCGCCGATGAAGAAGAAGAACAGCGCGGTGGCGCCGTAGAGGATGCCGATCTTCTTGTGGTCGACGGTGGTGAGCCACGAGCGCCAGCCCGTCATGCCCGAGGGGCGTGTGAACGCGCCGAGCGGGTGACGGACGACGGCCTCGTCGCCGGCGGTGAGCTCGAGCGTCTCCGGGCGATCTTCGGTGAGTGCCATCAGCGCAGCGTCTCCAGGTAGGCGTACAGCCGGTCGATCTCGTCCTCGGTGAGCTCACCGATGACCATCAGTGAACCGGCCTTGCGCTGCGGATCCCGCAGCCAGGCCTCGAGCTCGTTGCGGTCCTCGAGGTCGTAGATGCAGCCGGCGAAGCAGTCACGGGTGAAGAGCTTGGTCAGGTTGGGCGCGGCGGGCGCGGTGTCGGCGACCTCCTCGTACTCGCCGTCGACCTGGTGGCAGCCGGCGCAGCCCTTCTGGGCGAACAGCTCGTAGCCCTCGGCGGCCAGGCCGCTCGACGGCGTCTCGACCGGGGCCTGCATCGTCTCGACCCACTCGGCCCAGCTGGCGTCGTCGTGGGCCACGACCTTCAGGCGCATGAACGCGTGCGAGGTGCCGCAGAACTCGGCGCACTGGCCGGAGTACACGCCGGGCTCGTCGGCCTGCAGCTTCCAGTTGTGCACCCGGCCGGGGACGACGTCCTTCTTGCCGTTGAGCTTGGGGGCCCAGAACGAGTGGATGACGTCGTTCGACTGCAGCGTCAGGTACACGGGCACATCGACGGGGATGTGCAGCTCGTTGGCGGTGCGGATCCCGGCGTCCTCGATGCCGTAGGCCTCGTTGCCCTCGGCGCCGTACTCGTAGCCCCACCAGTACTTCTGGCCCCACACGTCGACCTTGAGCGCCTCGTCGGGCTCGTCGGTGAGCTCGAAGATCACCGGCAGGGTCATCGCCGAGATCACCGCGAGCACCAGTGCCGGAAGGATCGTCCAGCCGATCTCCAACCGGAAGTTCCCGTGGATCTGCTCCGGCAGCTCGTCGTCGTCCGGCTTGGCCCGGAACTTGACGACGGCGAAGACGATCAGGCCCTCGACGATGACGAACACGGCGACGGCGATCGCGAAGACCGGGTCCCACAGCGCGTCGATCTTCTTGGCGAAGGTGCCCTCGGGCTGCAGGAAGTCCTGCGGCGCGTCCTTGGCGCACGCGGTCAGGAAGACCAGCGGGAGCAGGCCCGCCAGACGGCCCCAGCGGCGAACGATCTGCATCACGGTGTGTGGGCTCCCGGCTCTTCGGCGTCGTCCTGGTTGCCGTCGTCGGCGTGCTCGGCCTCATGGACCTCGACCTCGCGCTCCCCGCTCACCCCGGAGATGACGCCGGCGGCCAGCAGCACGACGGCGCCGACGGCCAGGATCCACGAGAGGGCGCCGGCGGAGACCCGCGGGCGGTTGGCGATGATGAAGGCGCCGGCGGTGATCACCGCGGCCACGACGAGGGCGATGATCGTCGAGGTGTTCTTGTCGGGCGCCGCCAGCAGGATCCTGGAGAACGTGAGCATCACGAACCCGACGCCGACGATGCCGAGGACCGGCACCTCGAGCGGGAACATGATCCGGTTGCGCAGGGCGGCGTTGTAGGCAGGGTCGGCGGTGGAGCGCTCGGCCCAGCTCTGCACCATCCACTCGACGAGCGCGATCCCCATGACGCCGAGGCCGGCGTAGAGCAGCAGGCCGCCGGCGGCGTAGCCGACGATGGCGAGCCCAGCGCCCAGGGCGACGACGACCGGCCACGGCGCCGGCAGCGCCGAGCGGACGACGACGGGCTCGCGCGTGCCCTCGCCGGAGACGGTGGCGTCACCGTCGCGGATGGCGATCGCGGCGCCACCGATGACGGCGGCGGCCACGGCGACGAACAGCAGCGTCAGTGCACCGCCGTCCTCGCCGCCGGTGGCGAGGAAGTAGACCTCGGCCGCGATCAGCGCGAAGGCGGTGACCGCGAACCACACCTTTCCAGCCGTCGTGATCACGCGTTCCCCTCTCGAGCGACCCCGACCGTCAGACCCGGGTTCGCCAGCCCGCGCAGAAGACCCGCGGTGACATTGGCTCGCTGGCGCTCGCTCATCCCGGGCCTCCCTCGAGGAACCAGAGGCACCACCAGATGACGAGGCCGGAGGCGACGACGAAGTGCCACACGACGATGGCGGCGGCGATGGGCTCGCTGTTGCGGGGCGAGAACTGGCCGCCCAGCACCCGGAACCCGACGACGACCCAGGCGACGATGGCGGCGATGACGACCAGCGCGTGCGTGACCGTGACCGCGTACATGTGGGTGGCGAACGGGGAGTCGCCGACGGCCAGCCCCATGCGCGTCCAGCAGAACGTCATGCCGTTCACGAACAGCAGGCCGAGACCGATCGTCGACGCGAACGCCAGGTATGCCTGGCGGCGGTCGTCCAGCTTGATGGCGGCCAGTGCCCACTGGGCGGTGAAGCTCGACAGCAGCAGGCCGATGTAGGTGACGAAGAGCGCCACGTTCGGCAGCACCAGGTTCTCGCCCGGCCACGGCTGGTTGGCAGCCCGGGCGACGTCGCGGGCGCTGAAGTAGCCGCCGAGGAGGGCGCCCAGCAGCGCGGTGCCGGCGGCGCACGCCAGCAGCGAGCCGACGAGCAGGACGTTGCGGCGGCCGGGGATCGGCGCCGGTGCCGGCTCGATGCCGATCGGGTCGTAGGCGGCGACGGCCGTGCTCACGCGGTCACCTCGGGCGTCTCGTCGAAGTTGTGGGCAGGCGGCGGCGACGACGTCGTCCACTCGAACGACGCACCACCACCCCAGGGGTCGGCGTCGGCGGTCCCGCGTCGACGGCCGGCAGCGACCACCGCGCCGATGGCGACGATGGCGCCCAGGGCGGCGAGGGCGCCGCCGGCGGCGCTCACGCCGTTCAGGGCCTTGGTGGTGTCGGTGGCGTCGAACTCGATGGCGCCGCGAGGCAGGTCCTCGGAGGCGCCGTTGAACAGGTCGGGTCCGGCCAGCAGGACGGTCCCGCCCAGGACGAGCAGGGCGACCAGGTAGCCGGCCTTGTCGCTGAGCGCGGCACCCCAGAGCTTGGGCGCCCAGAACCACAGGGCGGCGAAGGCAGCCAGGCCGCCGGCGCCCATGAGCACCAGGTGCTGCTGCCCCGCGTCCCAGGTGGTGCCGGCCAGCTCGAGCGGCTCGATGACGCCGACGGCGCCGGCGGCGGCACCGGCGAGGAGCAGCAGCGCGGAACCGAGCGAGAGGACGAGCGGCGCCACGAGGCGCGGCGACCCGGCGCGGGCAGTGTCGCCCAGGACGCCGAGCAGGGCGAGCGCCGGCAGGACGGCGGCGAGGCCCATGCCCACGTAGAGGAGATCGTCGGTGGCCGCCGGGTCGAGGACCCAGCCCCCGATGCTGAGGATGCCGAGGAGGCCGATGACGCTGATCCCGGCGACCGGGAAGCGCAGCGGGCGGGCGGCGAGGGTGGGCACGACGTCGAGGAGCACGCCGGCGGCGAACACGCCGGCCAGGTAGACGGTCGGCTGCGACCAGAACCAGGCGATGCCGTCGTACGCGCCGTCGGGCAGCGCGCCGGCGAGGTGGTGCTCGAGGAAGATCCCGATCAGCCGGGCGACGAGCACCGGCAGCTGGATGAGGAGGAGCCCGCCACCCACGAGGACCGACCACGACAGCATCGGCGTGCGCAGCAGCGTGAGGCCGGGCGCTCGCATCGTCAGCACCGTCGTCACGGCGCTCAGCGCGCCGATGGCCAGCGATCCCGCCACCAGGATCAGGCTCAGGAGGTACAGGTCGACGGCCGTCGAGGTGGTGCCGGTGATGCCGCCGTCGGCAACGTACGACGCGCACAGCAGCAGCCCGGAGACCAGGTAGCCCCAGTAGGCCGTGGCCGAGCCGCGCGGGAAGGCGATCTCCGGCGAGCCGACCTGCAGCGGCACCAGGTAGGTGGCCAGGCCGATGAAGAAGGGCACCAGGAACAGCAGCACCGCCGCCTCGGCGTGCAGCGTGTAGATCTGCGGGAACGTCCCGTCCTTGAGGAGGTCGGCACCGCTGTCGAGGCGCTCGGCGCCGAGCAGCTCGCCCAGCACGCCGCCCACCAGCAGGAACGCCAGCGACGTGGCGATCCACATGCGGCCGACGCGCTTGTGGTCGGAGGTCGTCAGCCAGCCGGCGAGGCCGGCGGGCTCGACCGGGGCCGCCGGGGCGGGCGCTGCGTCCTCGGCGCTCGCCGCTGCGGGTCGGGTCTCGGTCATCGCCATGTGCGTGCAGCAACCTCGTCAGCCGGGCCAATGAGCGCGGCGGACATTACACAGGGTCCATTCGGCCCAAGAACTTGCACCGCTACCGGAGCAGCTGATCGGCGGCCATGGCCCCGAACAGCAGGGTCACGTACGTGATGGACCACGAGAACAGGCGCATGGCGACGGCGGGCGTGGGCGTCCGGTACAGCCGGATGGCGAAGGCCAGGAACACGGCCCCCAGGCCCGCGGCCGAGGCGGTGTAGAGGGCGCCCATCCCGGCCACGGGGGCGAAGACGAGGGTCAGGGCCCACAGGACGAGGGTGTAGAGGATGATCCGGGTGGCGGTGGTCCGCAGGGTGGCCACGACCGGGAGCATGGGCACCTCGGCGGCGGCGTAGTCGTCCTTGTACTTGACGGCCAGGGCCCAGAAGTGGGGCGGCGTCCAGACGAAGATCACCGCGAACAGCACCAGCGGCGCCCAGTCCAGCGAGTCGCGCACGGCGGCCCAGCCGACGAGGACGGGGACGGCGCCGGCGGCGCCGCCGATCACGATGTTGCTGGTCGAGGTGCGCTTCAGCCACAGCGTGTAGACGAAGACGTAGAAGGCGGTGGCGGCCACGGCCAGCACGGCGGACAGCAGGTTCACCGTGGCCCACAGCAGGGCGAACGCGATCGCCTCGAGCGCCAGGGCGAACACCAGGGCCTCGGTGGGCTGGACCACCCCGGTGACGAGCGGGCGGTTGCGGGTGCGGTGCATGACCGCGTCGATGTCGCGGTCGACGACCATGTTGATGGCGTTGGCACCACCGGCGGCGAACGTGCCGCCGAGCACGGTGACGGCGATCAGCCAGAGGGGCGGCATCCCCTGCTGGGCCACGACCATGGTCGGCACGGTGGTGACCAGGAGCAGCTCGATGATCCGGGGCTTGGTGAGCGCCACGAACCCACCGACTCGTGCGCGCGCCGAAGGACGATCGAGAGCGAGCTGCACGGGCACGAAGGTTACGCATGGGCCCGGGACATACGTAATCCTGAGCGCGTGAGGATCTCCGCCGCGACGTACACCAGGGTGACCTTCGTCGCCCTGCTGTCCCTGGCCACGATCATCCTCACCGGTGCCGTCGTGCGGCTCACCGGATCGGGGCTCGGCTGCAGCGACTGGCCGACGTGCGAGGAGGGCCAGCTGGCGCCGTCGCAGATCTCCGACGCCCCGGCCATGGTGGAGTTCGTCAACCGCACGATCACCGGGATCGTCTCCGTCGCCGTGATCCTGGCCGTGCTCGGCGCGCTCCGGCGGGTCCCCTACCGGCGCGACCTGGTCTGGCTGGCGGCCGGACTCGTCGCCGGGGTGCTCGCCCAGATCGGGCTGGGCGGCCTCGTGGTCCTGTTCGACCTGTCGCCTCGGCTGGTGATGGGCCACTTCCTCCTCTCGATGGTCCTGGTGTGGAACGCGGTGGTCCTCCACGAGCGGTCGTCGCGCGAAGCAGCGGTGCTGGCGGCCGACGACACCGTGCGTGCGCTGACGAGGCTGGTGTTCGCCGCCAGCGCCCTCGTGATCTTCCTGGGCACCGTCGTCACCGCCGCCGGACCGCACGCCGGCGACGAGCAGGCGGCGCGGCTGAACCTCGTCATCGGTGACGTCGCCCGCATCCACGCGGTCGCGGTGTGGATCCTCCTGGCGCTCACGCTGGTGCT
>DASUCO010000243.1:0-4390 GCA_036275955.1 Acidimicrobiales bacterium | reverse complement strand
AGGACGCGGTCGACAGCGGCGTCTCGGTCGGGATCATGGACTCCGTCCCGCAGCTGCTCGACGCGGTCGAGCGCTACCTCGACCAGGGCTACGCCCGCATCAAGCTCAAGATCGAGCCCGGCTGGGACGTCGAACCGGTCGCGGCCGTGCGCGAACGGTGGCCGGACATCCTGCTGCAGGTCGACGCCAACACGGCGTACACCCTCGCCGACGCTCGCCACCTGGCAAAGCTGGATCCGTTCGATCTGCTGCTCATCGAACAGCCGCTCCCCGAGGACGACGTGCTGGGTCACGCCGATCTCGCCAAGCTGATCAAGACCCCCGTCTGCCTCGATGAGTCCATCGAGTCTGCACGCGATGCCGCGGCCGCGATCCGGCTCGGTGCGGCCGCCATCATCAACATCAAGCCGGGTCGCGTCGGGGGCTATCTCGAGGCACGCCGCATCCACGACGTCTGCGTCGCCAACGGCATCCCGGTGTGGTGCGGCGGCATGCTCGAGACCGGGATCGGCCGCGCCGCCAACGTCGCGCTGGCGTCGCTGCCCGGCTTCACCCTTCCCGGCGACACGTCCGCCAGCGACCGCTACTACACGCGCGACGTCACGCCACCCTTCGAGCTCGTCGGCGGTCAGCTGCGGGTGCCCACCGGTCCGGGAATCGGTGTCGATCCGATCATGGCCATCCTGGATGAGCTCACCACCACGAAGGAGATCATCCGGCCGTGATCACGCGCGAGATCCGCCAGGGATCGTCGAGCACGCCCTGACCCGGTCAGCGTCCTAGGTACGCCTCGGCATCGGCCTTCGGCGCGAACACGAGCCACGCGTCGACGAGCGCCTCCTTCAGCGGACGCCTGCCGACGGACTTCAGGTGGATGAGGAACGCGGGATACCGGTCGAAGTGGGGGATGGTGAAGAAGCCCTTGTGCCCGGCGGCGAGCATCGCCTCCTTGTCGTCGAGGTCGGCGGTGCGCACGCCGAGCAGCGGGGGTTCCGGCAGGACCTCGTCGCCGGCCCGCTTCACATCGGCCTTGCTGTAGCCGCGCTCCCATGCGAACACCTTGCCGTTGACGAGCCACGTCCGGCCTCCGCCACGCTCGCCCTCGACCGCGCCCGGGAGCGTGGCGACGATGGCGGCGACGTCGTCGAGCGTGGCCGGCATCAGCGGCGCAGCGCGCGGCCGGGCCGAGCGCCGGTGTGCTCGCCGTCGCGGGCGACGACGGTGCCGTTGACGATGACGGCACGGATGCCGGTGGGCGGGCGGGCCGGGTCGTCGTAGGTCCCCACGTCGGCGATCGTCGCAGGATCGAACAGCACGAGGTCGGCGAACGCGCCGTCGCGGATGACCCCGCGGTCGGTCAGGCCGAACGTCTCGCACGGCAGCGACGTCATGCGGCGGATGGCGTCGGCCAACCCGAGCACGCCCTCGTCGCGGGCGTAGCGGCCGAGCACCCGCGGAAAGGTGCCCCACAGGCGCGGGTGGGGCTTGCCCGGCGCCGGTATGCCGTCTGATCCGATCATCGTCGCTGGATGGGCCATCACCGTCCGCACGTCGTCCTCGCTCATCGACTCCAGCACGACGATGGCCGAGCCGTGCGTCGCGGTGACGACGTGATCGGCAGCCATCCGCCACGGCATGCCGACCAGCTCGCCGATCTGGCCGAGGTGCCGGCCCTCCCACTCGCGATGACCCTCGGCCGACGCCACCAGCACCTGCTCGGGACCGAGCTCGCCGACGCCGCTGCCCGGCCCGCCGTCGAGCGCGCCGTTCTGGATGATCGCGGCCAGGCTCGTGCTGCCAGCGGTGTACGGGTACTGGTCGAGTGCGACGTCGACACCGCGCGCCCGAGCGGCGTCGATCAGGGCCAGCGACTCACGGACCCGACCCCAGTTGGCGCGACCGCTGGCCTTGTGGTGCGAGATCTGGACGCGGATGCCGGCCTCCTCACCGATGCGGATGGCCTCGGCCACCGCGTCGAGCAGGTGATCGGCCTCGTTGCGCATGTGCGTGGCATAGATGCCGGCGCGTGCCTCGCTCGCGAGGGCGATGACCTCCTCGGTACGCGAGTACCGGCCCGGCTCGTAGATGAGTCCCGTCGACAGGCCGAGCGCGCCGGCGTCCATCCCCTCGCGCACGAGCGACCGCATGCGGTCGAGCCCGGCGTCGTCGGGCTGCACGTCGCCGCCACCCAGCACCTCGGCCCGGACCGAGCCGTGACCGACGAGGACGCCGACGTTCAGGCTCGGCGGGTTGGCGTCCAGCAGGTCGAGGTAGCCGCCGTAGCCGTCCCACGCGGGTACGTCCTCGAGGCCCGGCGTCCACGCACGGAACAGAGCCAGACCGACGCGGTGGGGCGCGATGCCCATGCCGCAGTTGCCCACGATGTCGGAGGTGACGCCCTGCAGCGTCTTGCACCGCAGCTCGGGGTCGACCAGCACGGCGGCGTCGTCGTGGGTGTGCACGTCGACGAAGCCCGGGGCCAGTGCCAGTCCGGTGCCGTCGAGCACGACGCCGTCATCGTGGTCGCCGTCGACGATGCGATCGCCGCGCACGGCCACGTCGCGGATGGCGCCCGCTGCGCCGGTCCCGTCGTAGACCGTCGCGCCACGGATGAGCATCAGACGAACGCGCCCTCGCGCACCAGCGCCACCCAGTCGTTCACCGGGCTCTTGTAGCCCCGAGCGGCCTCGGTGCCGTCGACGGTGCCGGCGGCGGCCACGTGGAAGACCATGGCGGCGCGGATGCCGTCGGACACGTTGTCGGTCGAGCGGTGCATGAGGTGGCTGTCGAAGACGAGCAGGTCGCCGGGCTGCATGAGCGACGGCACCTGGCCGTCCATGTCGTGGTCGACGATCTCCATGTAGCCGTAGTTGGCGCCGGGTCGCCGATCGGGGATGTGCTCGTGCACGGGCTCTGTGTGGCTCCCGGGCAGCACGTGCAGACAGCCGTTCTCGAGCGTGGCCTCGGTGACCGCCAGCCACAGCCCGACGATGGGTCGCGCCGGCGTGAACGGGAAGTAGTACGAGTCCTGGTGCCACGGCTGGCCCCACGCACCCGGGTTCTTGAAGATGAACTGGCTCAGGAAGCAGTCGACGTCGTCGGCGCCGAGCAGCCCCGTCACGATCGGCAGCAGGTCGGGCGTGCGCAGGAACGAGGCGAACGCCGGGCGCCGGTGCAGCTTGAACACCTTGGCGATCACGTCCTCGGGGTTGCCCTTGCCATCGGCAAAGTCCGGCTGGGCCTCGGGCAGCACCAGCGCGTCGACGGGCTCGCCCCGGTCGTGGGCGCGAACCAGGTCCACGACGTCGTCCAGCATCGCCTGACCCACGTCGGGGTCGACGAACGACTCGATCCGGTAGAAGCCGTCGGTCGTGTACTGCTCCTGGCTGATATCGATTGCCACGCCCGACAGCGTAGGGAAGCCTCGGCGCATGGTGTTCTGCGTGATGGTCCGCCGTGCGCGAGGAACACCCTCGCGCACAGCACTTCCTGCGGCCTGACGTCGCCCGTCGCTTCGTCGCCCGCGCCGGCGTGGGCCCTGACGAGCTGGTGCTCGACCTGGGGGCCGGCACCGGCGCGCTCACGTTCCCGCTCGCCGCGCGGGCGGGCCGCGTCGTCGCCATCGAGCGCGATCCGAAGCTGGTGCGGCGCCTGACCCGGCGGGCACCGTCCAACGTCTCGGTGCACCAGCGCGACCTGGCCGACATCTGGCTGCCGCGCCGCCCGTTCCGTGTCGTGGCCAACCTTCCGTTCGCCGGGTCCAACGAGATCGTGCGGCGGCTGCTGGACCGCCACGTGCCGCTCGTCGGTGCCGACCTGATCCTGGAGCTGGGTGCCGCCCGAAGGTGGGTCGAGCGCTCGGCGAGGTGCTCGATCGTCTGCACGCTGCCGTCGTCGGCGTTCGTGCCGGCGCCTCGCTGCACGGCCGCGGTGCTACGCATTCGCGGGTGACCGAGACGCTCCCGGCGCGCTGGTACTGGGACCCGGAGGTCTACGAGCGCGAACGGCAGGCGATCTTCCGTCGCGAGTGGCAGGTGCTGGGCCCTGCCCCGACCACCTGCCTCAAGGGCGACATCGCCGGCTGGCCGGTGCTCGTCGTGCGCCAAGGGGACGGCTCGCTGCGGGCCTTCGACGACGTGTGCCGCCATAGGGCATCGCCGCTGGCGTGCGTGGGCGGCGCCATCCAGTGCCCGTATCACGGGTGGACGTACGGCCTCGACGGCGCCCTCAAGCGGCCGCGCGACTTCGGCGAGGACGTCGACGACATCGCGCTGCACCCGGTGGCGGTGGCCGAGTGGCGGGGCCTGGTGTGGGCCAACCTCGACGTCGACGCACCGTTCGACCTCGGCTCGTTCGCCGCCGAGTGCGACGGCTTCGACCTCGAGTCGTT
>DASUCO010000242.1:0-17581 GCA_036275955.1 Acidimicrobiales bacterium | reverse complement strand
CGTGACGCGCTCCTCGAGGAGCTTTCGACGTGACCCAGATGCGCACCCACCAGTGCGGCGAGCTGCGACCCGAGCACGCCGGCCAGACGGCATCGGTGTGCGGCTGGGTCGCGCGCCGGCGCGAGCACGGCGAGCACCTGGCCTTCGTCGACGTCCGCGACCACACCGGTCTCGTCCAGTGCGTCATCAACACCGGCATCGACGTGCGCAGCGAGTACGTCGTGCGCATCACCGGCACCGTCCGCATGCGGCCGGAGGGCACCACCAACGCCGACCTGCCCACCGGCGAGGTCGAGATCGGCGACTGCGAGGTCGAGATCCTCAACGAGGCCGAACCGCCGCCGTTCCCGGTGAGCGAGCGGGTCGAGACCGACGAGGGCGTGCGGCTGAAGTACCGCTACGTCGACCTGCGCCGCGACCGCATGCAGCGCAACCTGCGCGTGCGCTCGGTGGTGAACCGCGCCATGCGTGAGGCGATGTACCGACAGGGCTTCGCCGAGATCGAGACGCCGCTGCTGTGGGTGCCGACGCCCGAGGGCTCGCGCGAGTTCATCGTGCCCAGCCGCAAGATGCCGGGCAGCTTCTACTCGCTGCCCCAATCGCCCCAGATCGCCAAGCAGCTGCTGATGGTGGGCGGCTTCGACCGGTACTTCCAGATCGCCACCTGCCTGCGCGACGAGGACCTGCGCGCCGACCGCCAGTGGGAGTTCAAGCAGCTCGACATCGAAGCCAGCTTCGTCACCCAGGACGAGGTGCTCGAGTTCGTGTCCGAGGCCGTCCTCGACGCCGCCGAAGCAGCGACTGGTGAACGCCCGCCCCCCATCGAGCGCATCACCTGGCTCGACGCCGCCGAGCGCTTCGGGTCGGACAAGCCCGACCTGCGCTTCGGCATGGAGCTGGTCGAGCTCACCGACGTGTTCGCGTCGACCGAGTTCAAGGCGTTCGCTGGCGCGGGGTGCATCAAGGGCATCCGCGTCGCCGGCAAGGCCGACGAGCTCGGCCGCAACAAGCTCGACGCGCTCACCGACAAGGCCAAGTCGATCGGCGCCAAGGGCCTGGTGTGGCTGAAGGTGACCGCCGAGGGACTCGACTCGCCGGTCGCCAAGTTCCTGTCGGACGACGAGCAGGCGCAGGTCCGCAAGAGGCTCGACGCCGAGCCGGGGGACGTGCTGCTGATCGTGGCCGACGACCGCCACGTGGTGCGCAACGTGCTCGGGACCCTGCGCAACGACCTCGGGCGTCCGCCGGTGTCCGAGGGCCCGTACCGCTACGTGTGGGTGACCGAGTTCCCGATGTTCGAGGGCACCGACGACGCCGGGAACCCCCAGCCCGCCCACCACCCGTTCACCATGCCGTTCGCCGAGGACCTCGACCTGCTCGAGACGGACCCGCTGCGCGTCCGCAGCCAGGCGTACGACCTGGTGCTCAACGGCTGGGAGCTCGGCTCGGGCTCGATCCGAATCCACCGGTCCGACATCCAGGCCCGGGTGTTCAAGGCCATGGGCATCTCCGACGAGGAGGCCCAGGCCAAGTTCGGGTTCCTCATGGGGGCGTTCCGGTACGGCGCGCCGCCCCACGGTGGGTTCGCGGTGGGCATGGAGCGGCTCATCGCCATCCTCGCCGGCGAGGACAACATCCGAGAGGTCATCGCCTTCCCGAAGACCCAGTCCGGCCTCGACCCGATGTCGGGCGCGCCCGGCCCGGTCGACCCCAAGCAGATCGAGGAGCTCGGCATCAGGGTGCTGCCCCCCAAGCGCGATTGACCTCCAGAATGACGCGGTGACCGACGGTCCCCGCGAGGCCATGGCGGGCGAGGAGCGCCTGCGGGCGCTGCTGCGGAACGTGTCGGACACGATCACGGTGATCGACGCCGAGAGTCGAATCATCTGGAACAGCGGGAACCCGGGCGGCACCCTCGGCATGCCCGACGAGCACTGGCCCGGCCAGTTCGGCCTCGAGCTGGTGCACCCCGACGACCTGCCGCGCGTCGGCGAGGTGCTCGAGCAGCTGCTCGCCTCCCCGGGCCAGGAGGTCAAGGGCGAGCTGCGGCTGCGCAACCAAGACGGGTCGTGGACCTACGTCGACGCGTTCGCGGTCAACCTCCTCGACGATCCGCTCATCGGCGGCATCGTGCTCACGACGCGCAACGTGAACGACCGCAAGCGGGCCGAGCTGCTGCTGGCGGACGAGGCGCGCATCCTCGAGGGCATCACGCGCGGCGTCCCGCTCGAGGACACGTTGCGCGACCTCGAGGTGCTGGTGACCTCGCGCATCGACGGTGCCGCCGCCGCGGTCCTCGTCGACGACGGCAACCCGCCGGTCACCGGACCGTGGACCCGCTCGCTGCGGGGACCGGACGCGGGCGATCGCGTCGGCGTGCTCCTGGTGGTGCCGCCCGAGGACCGCGCGCCGACCGACGAGGAGATGTCCGTCCTCGAGGTGGTCTCGCACGTGGGCGCGCTCGCCATCGAGCGCTACCGGGTGCAGGAGCGGCTGGCCTTTCTGGCCCTGCACGACAGCCTGACGGGCCTGCCCAACCGCACCCTGCTGCTCGACCGCCTGACGATCGCGCTGAGCCGCCTCGAGCGCCATCCCGACCAGACGCTCGCCGTGCTGTTCTGCGACCTCGACCGCTTCAAGCTCGTGAACGACGGCTACGGCCACGCCGCCGGCGACGACGTGCTGGTGACGTTCGCTGAGCGCCTGCGAAACGTCGTGCGGCCGGGCGACACCGTGGCCCGGTTCGGAGGCGACGAGCTGGTGGTGCTGTGCGAGGAGGTGGAGCACGAGGAGCACGCGCTCGCCCTCGCCGGGCGCGTCGAGGCGGCGCTGGCCGAGCCGTTCCGCGTCGACGACGAGGAGGTGGTGATGACGGCCAGCATCGGCGTCGCGCTCGCCCGCTCCTCGACCGACCGTCCCGAGGTGCTGCTGCGCGACGCCGACGCCGCCATGTATCGCGCCAAGGAGCGCGGTCGGGCCCGCATCGAGGTCGCCGACCGCTCGCTGCACGACCGCGCCGTCGCCCGCCTGCGGGTCGAGGGCGAGCTGCGCACCGGGCTGGCGCGCGGCGAGATCGTCGCCCACTACGAGCCGCTGGTCTCGCTCGAGACGGGCGAGATCGTTGGCGTCGAGGCGCTGGCTCGCTGGCGCCACCCGCGGCGGGGCCTGCTGGACCCGGCGGCGTTCCTCCCGGTGGCCGAGGACAGCGGTCTCATCGTGCAGGTCGACGAGGCCGTGCTGGAGCGCGCCCTCACCGACGCCACCGAGTGGCGGCGCGTGCTCGGCGTCGCTCGCCCGCTGCTGCTGTCGGTCAACGTGTCCAGTCGCAACCTGCTCACGGGCGACATCGTCCACGCCGTCCGCGCCGCGCTCGCCGCTCACGACTGGCCGGCAGCCGAGCTGGCCATCGAGCTCACCGAGGGCGTGCTGCTGCACGACGACGAGGCGCTGCAGCGCACGCTGGCCGAGCTGCGCGAGCTCGGCGTGTCGATCGTCGTCGACGACTTCGGCACCGGCTTCTCGTCGCTCGGGTACCTGCACCGGTTCCCGGTCGACACCGTGAAGATCGATCGGTCCTTCGTCGAGCGGCTCGGTGCCCGGGGCAGCGAGGCGGCGCTGGTCTCCGCCGTCGTCGGCATGGCCGACGCACTCGGACTGCAGACGATCGGCGAGGGCGTGGAGACGGTGGCCCAGCGCGATGCGCTGGCCGAGCTCGGCTGCCGTCTCGCCCAGGGCTTCCTGTTCTCCCCGCCGGTCGGACCGAGGGAGCTGCAGGAGCTGTTGGGCCATAACGTCGTGGGATAGCTGACCTGTTCGAATCCGCGGCCAAGGAGCGTCTCGCCAAGCGGGCGCCGCTGGCGTCGCGCATGCGCCCTCAGCGGCTCGACGAGGTCGTCGGCCAGCAGCACCTGCTCGCCCCGGGCAAGCCGCTGCGCGAGCTGATCGAGGCCGATCGCCTCAGCTCGGTGATCTTCTGGGGCCCGCCGGGCACCGGGAAGACGACCTTGGCGCGCGTCATCGCCAACACCACCGAGCGCGCCTTCGAGTCGCTCAGCGCGGTGACGGCCGGCGTGAAGGACGTCCGCGAGGTGATCGCCCGCGCCGTCGACCGGCTGGGGCAGCACGGACGCGGCACCATCCTCTTCCTCGACGAGGTGCACCGCTTCAACAAGGCGCAGCAGGACGCGCTGCTCCCCGGCGTGGAGGACGGCACGATCACGCTGATCGGTGCGACCACGGAGAACCCGTACTTCGAGGTCAACGCGCCGCTGCTCTCGCGCAGCACGCTGTTCCGGCTGCAGACGCTCGACACCGCCGCCGTCATGTCGCTGCTCCATCGCGGGCTCGACGTCGAGGGCGCCACCGCCGACGAGGACGCGCTCGCCCACCTCGCCGACCGCGCCCAGGGTGACGGTCGGGCCACGCTCACGGCCCTCGAGGTCGCGATCGCGCTGGCCGGGCCGACCCGGCACGTCACGCTCGAGGCCGCCGAGGCCGCGCTCGACGCCCGGGCCCTGCGCTACGGCGTCGACGAGCACTACGACGTCATCTCGGCCTTCATCAAGTCGATCCGGGGGAGCGATCCCGACGCCGGGCTGTACTGGCTGGCCCGGATGCTGGAGGCAGGGGAGGACGCCCGCTTCATCGCGCGCCGGCTGGTGGTCCTGGCGTCGGAGGACGTCGGGATGGCCGACCCCATGGCGCTGCTGGTGGCCACCGCCGCCGGCCACGCCGTCGAGCTCGTCGGCCTCCCGGAGGCCCAGCTCAACCTCGCCCAAGCGGTCGTCCACCTGGCGACGGCCCCGAAGTCCAACCGCACCGCGCTGGGCATCTGGAACGCCCGCACCGACGTCCGCGAGCGGCCCGCCGGCGAGGTCCCGGCCCACCTGCGGGACGCCCACTACCAGTCGGCCGGGAAGATCGGGCACGGGAAGGGCTACGAGTATCCTCACGACGACCCACGGGGCTGGACCGCGCAGGAGTACCGGCCCGCAGAGGTGGCGGGCCGCACCTACTACGAGCCCTCCCCCCACGGATTCGAAGAGGAAGTTGCTCGCCGCATGCGCTCGTTGACGGAGGACGATCAGTGATCCTCGCCGCGGAGATGCCTGTTCTTGCGGCGGAGATGACCGCGTCGGACCTGGCCGCCATCATCGTCGCCGTGGCGTCGATCATCGGCGTCGCCGTGCTCGTGTTCGCGCTCGTGGCGCTGACGAAGACCCTGGCCACGCTGCGCCTGTCGATCGAGGAGCTCCGGCGGGAGACGCTGCCGGTCATCGACGAGCTGCAGCGGACCGTCACCCAGGCCAACACCGACCTCGAGCGTCTCGACACCCTGCTCGACTCGGCCACCTCGGTCACCAACACGGTGGACTCCGCCTCGCAGCTGGCCTACCTGGCGTTCTCCAACCCGATCATCAAGGCCATCGCCTTCGCCACCGGCACGGCCAAGGCGGCCAAGGCGTTCCGCCGTCGCGACTGATGTTCAAGCGCATCTTCTGGCTGGCCGTCGGACTCGGCATCGGCTTCGGCATGTCGTTCTGGTTCATGCGGTTCATCCGCGAGACCGTCGACCGCTACCGGCCGGAGCGGGTGTCCCAGGACCTGGCCGGCGCCATCTCCAAGCTGGGTGACGACCTCCGGGCCGCCGTGCGGGAGGGCCGCACGGCGATGGCCGAGCGCGAGGAGGAGCTGCGCGCCGAGGTCGACAGCCAGAGAAGTGTCCGTAGGGGCTCGGTGATCGACCTCTAGATTCGTTGAGGTCATGGACGCCAACCAGCTCCGGAAGATCTGGATCGACTTCTTCACCGAGCGCGGACACGTGCTCGTGCCATCCGCCAGCCTGATCCCGACGCACCCCACGGCGCCCCTGTTCACGAACTCGGGGATGATGCAGTTCGTCCCCTACTTCCTCCGCGAGGAGGAGCCGCCGTGGCCCCGGGCCCAGTCGGTGCAGAAGTGCGTCCGCATCTCCGGCAAGCACAACGACGTGGACGAGCTGGGCAAGACCCGCCGCCACCTCAGCTTCTTCGAGATGCTCGGCAACTGGAGCTTCGGCGACTACTTCAAGGAAGACGCCATCAAGATGGCGTGGGACCTCGTGGTCGAGAAGATCGGCATGGACGGCGATCGCATCTGGCCGACCGTCCACGTCACCGACGACGACGCCGAGGCGATCTGGCACGAGACGATCGGCATCCCGCTCGAGCGCATCCAGCGCCTGGGCGACAAGGAGAACTTCTGGGAGATGGGGGCCACCGGTCCCTGCGGCCCGTGCTCCGAGCTCCACTACGACTGCGGACCGGAGTGGGGCGCCGAGGGCGGCCCCGAGCACGGGGACAGCGACCGGTACGTCGAGTTCTGGAACCTCGTGTTCATGGACCAGTTCCGGGACGAGACCGGTGCGCTGTCACCGCTGCCGAACAAGAACGTCGACACCGGCGGTGGCCTCGAGCGCTTCCTCATGCTGCTCGAGTCGTCGCCGACGGTGTACGACACCGAGGCGCTGATGCCGCTGGTGCGCACGGTCGAGTCGATCGCTGGCAAGCCGTACGGCGCCGGCACCAACCCGTACGACGCGGCCATCCGTGTCGTCGCCGACCACGGTCGCACCATGGCCTTCCTCATCGACGACGGCATCCCGCCGTCGAACGAGGAGCGCGGCTACGTCGTGCGCAGCGTCATCCGCCGCGCCATCACCAAGGGCCAGCAGCTCGGCATCGACCGGCCGTTCCTGCCCGAGCTGCTCACGGCCGTGTTCGACTTGATGGGCGAGGCCTATCCCGAGCTCCGCGCCCACGGTGACGGCATCATCGCCACCATCGAGCGCGAGGAGCACCGGTTCCGGCAGACGCTGGCGCAGGGCTCGGCGCTGCTGGAGGACGAGCTGCAGCACGGCAAGGTCACCGGCGCCGCCGCGTTCAAGCTGCACGACACCTACGGCTTCCCCATCGAGGTGACGCGCGAGATCGCCGAGGAGCGCGGCGTCGACATCGACCTCGCCGGCTTCGACGCCGCGATGCAGGAGCAGCGGCAGCGGGCCAAGTCGGCGCGCAAGGCGGGCGTCATCGACAAGGAGGCGCTCGACACCTACCGCGCCATCGTCGGCGAGCACGGCACCACCGAGTTCACCGGGCGCGAGGAGTACGAGTCGAAGGCGACGGTGCTCGCCGTCCTGCCGCTCGACGACGGCACCGTCGAGGTCTTCCTCGACCGCACGCCGTTCTACGCCGAGTCCGGCGGCCAGATCGGTGACACCGGCACCATCTCGACCGACACCGGCCGGGCCGAGGTGCTCGACACGACCTACGCGGTGCCGAACCTGTACCGCCACGTGGCGCGCATCGTCGAGGGCGAGATCGAACCCGGGCAGCAGGCCACGGCCGCCATCGACGCCGATCGCCGCGATGCCATCCGCCGCAACCACACCGGCACCCACCTCCTGCACTGGGCGCTGCGCAAGGTGGCGGGCGACCACGTGAAGCAGCAGGGCTCGCTGGTGCACCCCGACTACCTGCGCTTCGACTTCAGCCACTACGAGGGTCTGACACCAGAGCAGCTGCGCGAGGTCGAGGACCTGGCCAACGCCGTCGTGCTGCACAACGAGCCGGTGAAGCACTACGAGACGACGAAGGAGCAGGCCCTCGAGGCGGGCGCCATCGCGTTCTTCGGCGACAAGTACGGCGAGATCGTGCGCGTGCTCGAGGCCGGCCCCACCACCGAGCTGTGCGGCGGCACGCACGTGCGGGCCACGGGCGACATCGGCCCGATCCGCATCACGTCCGAGGGGTCGATCGGGTCCAACCAGCGCCGCATCTTCGCCACCACCGGCACCGCCACCATCGAGCGCCTGCGCACGGCCGAGGAGACGCTGCAGTCGGCGGCCGGCATCCTCAACGTCGGCGGCCCCGAGGAGGTCCTCGCCGGCGTCGAGCGCCTGCGCGAGGAGGCCAAGGCCCTGCGCGACGAGCTCAAGGCGCTGCGCAAGCAGGCGGCCGGCTCCGGCGCGGCCGCACTGGCGGCGCAGGCAGTCGATGGCGTGGTGGTCGCCCGGCAGGACGGGATGGGCCGCGACGACCTGAAGGACCTGGCCGTCGCCGTGCGCGACCAGCCCGGCATCCGCGGCGTGGTGCTCATCGGTGAGCCCGACACCGGCGGCGTGGCGCTCATCGGCGCCACGACCAAGGACAGCGGGCTCAACGCGTCCGCGCTCATCGCCGACGCCGCCAAGGCGACCGGGGGCGGGGGCGGCAAGGACCCGCTGCTGGCCACGGCCGGCGGCCGCGACGCGACGAAGATCGACGAGGCTCTGGCGCTGGCGAGGACCGCCGCCGGCCTGTGAAGGCGCTCGGCCTCGACCTCGGCTCACGGCGGGTCGGGGTCGCATTCAGCAGCGGCGTGCTCGCCACGCCCTACGAGGTGATCGAGCGCGGGCGCGACCACGCCGCCGACCACGCGCGCGTCGCCGCGCTGGTGGAGGAGTGCGGGGCCGAGATCGTGGTCGTCGGCATGCCGTTCTCGCTCGACGGCTCGAAGGGTCCGGCGGCGCGGCTCGTCGAAGCCGAGGTCGAGGAGCTGCGTGCCGCGCTGCCGGTGCCGGTCGAGACCTACGACGAGCGCTTCACCACCGTCACCGCCCACCAGTCCCTCATGGAGCAGAAGATGAAGGCCGATGCCCGTCGTCGCGTGGTCGACAAGGTGGCGGCGGCGGTGATGCTGCAGAGCTGGGTCGATTCTCAGCTCCGCTGAGCAATGTCGTCCGACTCAGGACAGCGCCTGAAGCACGTCGGGCAGTCGCGTCACCGCCGCCTCGGGTGAGCCGGCCGCCACCACCACCTTGCGGTCGCCGTCGGTCCCGAACCAGACGCACATGCCCGGCTCGAGGTCGAGCTCGTCGGGCACGTCGACCTCCATGTGCGCCGTGCGGGGCGCGTCGGCCTCGCGCTGGGTGACGTTGCGCTCGACCGTGGCTCGCCGCTCGCCGGCGGTGACGACGGTGCCGCCCCACCACCGCCACACCACCTCGTCGCCGTCGATGGCGACGAGGTCGCCGGGTCGCACCTTGATCGTGTTGCGCACGGCGTCCGACCACGTGACGCGGCGGGCGCCGCCGTCGAGCGGCTCGATGTCGCAGCCGTCGACGTCGCACGTCACGGCCAGGGCAAGTGTGAGATCCATCGCATCCTTCTGGGTCCGAGGCTCGGCCAGCTGCTGGTCGAGCGCCTTGTAGGCGGATGCGAGCGTCGAGCTGACGGTGCTCCGGGTGACGCCCATGGCCTCGGCCACCTCGGCCTCGGTCATGCCACCGACGTGGCGCAGCACCACCGCCGTGCGCTGGCGCACGGGGAGGGTGGCGACGACCAGCCACGTCTCACCACCCGGCGGCGGTGCCGGCACACGGCCGGCGGTGGCGAACGCCAAGCGCTCGCCCTCACGCGTCTCGCGCGAGAGCTGGCGCCGGGCGGCGTTCACCGCCACCCGGTAGACCCAGCCGTTGGGGGAGCGCATCGACTGCACGCGGTCCCACCGGGCGAAGGCCTTCTCGAACGCCTCGTCGACCGCGTCCTCGGCCACCGCCCGCCGGTGCACGGCGCGCAGCACGGACTCGAGGAGCCCGGGCTGGGCCCGGCGGTACCACTCGGCAAAGGTCGTGGTGTCGTTCACTCGCATTCCAGCCTTGCAAGTCCCGAGACGCAGCAGAATGCCGAGTCGTGGAGATCTCGGGCCTGTTCCTGTACCCGATCAAGGCGTGCCGCGGCATCGCCGTCGAGCGGGCGACGGTCAACGCCTACGGGCTGGCCGGCGATCGCGAGTGGCAGCTGGTCGACGCCGACGGCACGTTCATGACCCAGCGCAAGCACCCGGCGCTGGCCCGGGTGCGGCCCGAGCTCAAGGACGACGGCGTGCTCCTCCGCGGCCCGGGCATGGACGACCTCGAGGTCCCGCGTCCGTCGGTGGCGGACACGACCACCACGACGTTCACCGGCGACGTGCCGGCCGGCGACGGCGGCGACGAAGCGGCGGCGTGGTTCAGCACGTACCTGGGCGAGCCGGTGCGACTGGTCGGCGTCGCCCCGGGCTACCAGCGCCGGTTCGGGGACGTGTTCAACACCGAGGTGGCCTTCGGCGACGCCTGCCCGGTGCTCGTCGTCAACGAGGCGTCGCACCGCTTCCTGGCCGAGCGGGCCAAGGAGCCGTTCGGCCTCGACCGCTGGCGCACCAACCTCGCCGTCGACGGCGCCGAGCCGTGGGCCGAGGACACCTGGCGCACGCTGCGCGTCGGTGCCGCCACCGTCCAGTGCGTCATGCCGTGGCCGCGGTGCGCGGTGCCCCAAGTCGACCAGGAGACCGGGGAGCGCCGCAAGGAGCCGGCGGTGGTGCTCAAGGCGCACCGCTGGTGCCCGGACCTGCCCGATGCGTCGCCGCTGGAGCAGATGATGCTGCCCGGCAACGCCCTGTTCGGCATGGCCTCCTCCATCGAGCCGGCGGGGGCGGAGATCGCCGTCGGGGACCCGATCGAGGTGCTGGAGACGGGCGAGGCGCTGCTCCGGACCTGAGGGTCGCGGCGACCAGCAAGAATGTCGCCGTGCTGTTCGACCAGGAGGACCGGACGCTCGACGACGACCTGCTCACCGAGCCTCCCCCTCGGGAGCGTCGGACCGCCCGCTGGCTGGTGGTGTTGGCCGCGTTCTCGGCGCTGGTGCTGCTCGCCGTCGGCGCCGGCGGTCTGTGGGTCAAGGGCAAGGTCGACCCGTCGGGTCCGCCCGGCGAGGAGATCGCCTTCGAGATCCCTCGCGGCGCGACGACCTCGGCCATCGCCGACCAGCTGGCCGAGGCCGGGATCATCAGCAGCGCCGAGGTGTTCCGCTGGTACCTGCGCGTGAAGGGCGGCGGTCCGTTCGAGGCCGGGCAGTACCAGCTGGCCAAGAACAGCTCGATGGGCGACGTCGTCAAGGCGCTCGAGGAGGGTCCCGCCCTGCCGCCGGCGGTGTCGCTGACCGTGCCCGAGTCGCTGTGGGTCGAGGAGGTGGCGACGCGCGTCGACCAGATCGAGCACCTCGACGGCGCGCGGTTCCTCGAGCTGGTCAACAGCGGCACGATCCGCTCGAAGTTCCAGCCCGAGGGCGTCACGACGATGGAGGGCCTCCTCTACCCGGAGACGTACCGCATCGAGGAGACCGAGACCGAGGAGGACGTGCTGCGCCGCATGGTGTCGACGTTCGACCAGGTCGCCGACGAGGTCGGTCTGGGCGATGCCCAGGCGCGCGTCGGGGTCAGCCCGTACGAGGCGATCATCGTCGCCTCGCTCATCGAGGCCGAGGCCAAGGACGACGGCGACCGGCCCAAGATCGCCCGGGTCATCTACAACCGCCTCGAGCAGGGGATCCCGCTCGGCATCGACGCGACCTTCTACTACCACCTCGGTCTGGAGCGGAAGGGCACCGGCCTGCGCACGTCGGACCTCGAGCAGGACCACGAGTTCAACACCCGACTGCGCCAGGGTCTGATCCCGCACCCCATCGCCATGCCGCGCCGGGCCTCGCTCGAGGCGGCGCTCAACCCCGAGCCCGGGCCGTGGCTGTACTACGTGCTGCAGGATCCCCGGACGCACTTCTTCACCGACGACTACGACGAGTTCATCAACGCCAAGAACCGGGCGCAGCGCGACGGCCTGATCCCGTGAGCGCGGGGGCCTCGGGTCGCACCCGCCTGGCCGCGGTCATCGGGGATCCCGTGCGGCACTCGCTGTCGCCGGCCATCCACAACGCCGCGTTCCGCGAGCTGGGACTCGACTGGGTGTACGTGGCGCTCGAGGTGCCCGAGGGCCAGGGTCGGGCCGCCATCAAGGCCATGCGGACGCTCGGCATCGACGGCCTCAACGTGACGATGCCGCACAAGGCCGACGCGGCCAAGGCCGTCGACCGCCTCACGCCGACGGCCAAGGCGCTCGGCGCGGTGAACACCGTGTTCCGGGTGGCGGACGAGCTCGTCGGCGACAGCACCGACGGCGAAGGCTTCGTCAACGCGCTGCGCCAGGACGCCGGCGTGGAGCCGGGCGGCAAGCGGTTCCTGGTGGTCGGCGCCGGCGGCGCCGCCCGCGCCGTGGTCAAGGCGGTGGCCGACGCCGGCGCCACCGAGGTCGTGGTGGCGGCCCGCCGGGCCCAGCGGGCCGGGGCATGCGCCAAGCTCGCCGGTTCCCGGGGCCGGGTCGGGTCGATCGACGAGGCGTCCGACGTCGACATCGTGGTGAACGCCACGCCCATCGGCATGGCGGAGGTGGTGTCGCTCAAGGGCGAGCCCGCCCTGCCGGTCGACCCCGACCGGTTGTCGCCCGGGCAGCTCGTGGCCGACCTCGTCTACAGCCCGCTCGTGACCCCGCTCGTGGCGGCGGCGCGCGAGCGGGGCGTCGGCGCCGTCAACGGCATCGGCATGCTCATCCACCAGGCCGCGCTGGCGTTCCGGCTGTGGACAGGTGAGGACCCTCCGCTCGAGGCGATGTCGGCCGGGGCATTGACAGTCCTGAGCAGCACGCACTAGTCAGCGCGCGCACCGCCTCAACTTCGGTCCCTTTCGTGCCGATAGATGAATCGTCATGGCCGCCAAGGTGCCGCTGGGCACGATCCTGCTCCAGCGCGGGGTCGTCACCCAGGAGCAGATCGACAGAGCGATCGCCGAGCAGGCTCGGACGAGCCGCTCGCTCGGTCGCGTGCTCGTCGCGCACGGCGCCATCACCGAAGCCGAGCTCGTCGGCGCGCTCGCCGAGCAGGCGGGACTCGAGTTCGTCGACCTCGGCGACCACCAGGTCGACCCGACCGCGGCATCCGCCATCTCCGACGCGCTGGCGCGTCGCTACCAGGCCCTGCCGATCGCGTGGGACGGCACGACGCTCGTCGTCGCCATGGCGGATCCGTCGAACGTGCTCGCCGTCGACGACATCCGATCCGTCACCGGCGCCGACGTGCGGCCTGTGGTGTCGACGCGCGAGGCGATCGAGTCCGCGATCAACCGGGTGCACCGTCTCGATGCCGAGGTGGAGGACGTCACCACCAAGGCCGCCGACATCGCGGACGACGACTTCGATCTCGCGTCGCTGCGCGAGGTCACCGAAGACGCACCGATCGTCAAGCTCGCCAACCTGATCATCCGTCAGGCGGTGCAGGACCGAGCGTCGGACATCCACATCGAGCCCACCGAGTATGACGTGCGCATCCGCTACCGCATCGACGGCGTGCTGCACGAGGTGATGCGGCCGCCGAAGCGCGTGCAGTCGGGCCTCGTCAGTCGGCTGAAGATCATGGCCGACCTCAACATCGCCGAGAAGCGCGTGCCCCAGGACGGGCGCGTGTCGGCCAACATCGCCGGCAAGCAGGTCGACCTGCGCGTGGCGACGCTGCCGACGGTGTACGGCGAGAAGGTCGTCATGCGCGTGCTCGACAAGGGCACGTCGCTGCTCGACCTGGCTGACCTCGGCTTCCTGCCGAACACGCTGCGCCGCTACGAGACGATGTTCAACAAGCCGTACGGGACGATCCTCGTCACCGGCCCGACCGGCTCCGGCAAGAGCACCACGTTGTACGCCACGCTGAACCAGCTCAACGACCCGTCGAAGAACATCATCACCGTCGAGGACCCGGTCGAGTACCGGCTGGCCGGCATCAACCAGGTGCAGATCAACCCGAAGGCGGGCCTCACGTTCGCCGCCGCGCTGCGCACGATCCTGCGCGCCGACCCCGACATCCTGCTGGTCGGCGAGATCCGCGACAAGGAGACGGCCGTCATCGCCATGGAGGCCGCCCTCACCGGCCACCTCGTCCTGTCGACGCTGCACACGAACGACGCCGCCTCGACGCCGGCCCGCATGATCGAGATGGGCCTGCAGCCCTACCTGGTGTCGTCGTCGGTCGACTGCATCGTGGCCCAGCGCCTCATCCGGCGGCTGTGCGAGCGGTGCAAGGTCGCCTACTTCCCGACCACGGCCGACCTCGACGCGCTCGGGATCGACACCGAGATCGAGGAGCCGCCGGAGGAGCTGTACCAGCCGCTGGGCTGCCAGGCGTGCTCGAAGACGGGCTACGACGGCCGGTTCGCGCTGCACGAGGTGCTCCTGCTGGAAGACGAGCTGAAGGGCATGGTCGCCGACCGCGCCCACACCGAGGACATCAAGAAGGTCGCCATCGCCCAGGGCATGTACACGTTGCGCCGCTCGGGCCTGACGCACGTGCGGCTGGGCAACACGTCCGTCGAGGAGCTGCTCCGTGTCGTCGCCTAAGGCTTCGCGTCCCATCGTCCGATACCGCAAGCCATGAACCCGACATCACGTCGACTCGGGGAGTTCCTCGTCGAGCGCAAGGTGCTCTCCCGCGAGGCGCTCGAGGAGTGCCTGCAGCGCGAGGCGGCCGAGCAACGGCCGCTCGCCGCCGTGCTGGTCTCGAGCGGGCTGGTCGGGGAGAAGGATCTCGTCGCCGCCATCGCCGACTCCGTCGGGCGCCGGTTCGTCGACCTGACCGATCACGTCGTCCCCACCGAGCTGGACCGGCTGATCCCGGCCGAGCTGGCCGTGCGCCACTCCGTGGTCGCCGTCGACACCGCCGGCGACGAGCTGGTGGTCGCCATGGCCGACGCCGGTGATCGCGACGTCGCCGCGGCCGTCGAGGCAGCCACCGGGTGGAAGGTGCAGCCGGCGGTCGCCGTGCGCGCCGAGCTCGCCCGTCTGGTCAGCGCCATGTACGGGGGCTCCGTCGCCGCGGCTCCCGCGTCCGACGGACCCATCGTCGAGATCGACCTCGGTGCACCGGTCACCCGCACGCCGGCCTCGGCGTGGGGCCTCGACCCGGACGCTCCCGACGAGCTGCACGTCAACGACCTGCTCGGTCGCGTGCTCGACCTCGGCGGCTCCGACCTCCACCTCACCGTCGGCGTGCACCCCGCCGTCCGCGTCAACGGCGAGCTCAAGCGCCTCACCGAGTTCCCCGAGCTCAACGGGTCGGAGATCCGGCGGATGGTCTACGCCATCCTCACCCAGAAGCAGCGGGAGAAGTTCGAGGCCGAGCACGAGCTCGACACGTCGCACTCGATCCCGGGTCGCGGCCGCTTCCGCGTGAACGTGTTCCTGCAGCGCGACTCCGTCGGCGCCGTGATGCGGTCGATCCCGTACGAGATCGTCCCGCTGGAGACGCTGGGCCTGCCGCCCGCCGTCGCCCAGTTCGCCCAGCTGCCGCGCGGCCTGGTGCTCGTCACCGGTCCGACCGGCTCGGGCAAGTCGACGACGCTGGCGTCGCTGGTCGACATCATCAACTCGACCAAGCCGTGTCACATCATGACCGTCGAGGACCCGATCGAGTTCCTCCACACGCACAAGATGGCGGTGGTCAACCAGCGCGAGGTGGGGGAGGACACCCACTCGTTCGCCCAGGCGCTCAAGCACGTGCTGCGCCAGGACCCCGACGTCATCCTCGTCGGCGAGATGCGCGACCTCGAGACCATCCACACCGCGATCACCGCGGCCGAGACCGGTCACCTCGTGTTCGGCACGCTCCACACCCAGGACGCACCGCAGTCGGTCGACCGCATCATCGACGTGTTCCCCGCCCACCAGCAGCAGCAGGTGCGCGTCCAGCTCGCGTCCGCGCTGCAGGGCGTCGTCACCCAGCAGCTGGTGCCCACCGCCGACGGCAAGGGCCGAGCGTGCGCGGCCGAGGTCCTCGTCGCCACGCCGGCCGTGCGCAACCTCATCCGCGAGGGCAAGACCCACCAGATCTACTCGTCGATGCAGGCGGGCGGGAAGTTCGGCATGCAGACGATGGACCAGGCGCTGGCGACGCTCGTGAAGGGCGGTCTCGTCACGATGGCGACGGCCACCGAGCGCTGCGCCAACCCCGAGGACCTCCGCCGGCTGGCGGTCTGACCGTGGCCACGACGTTCCAGTACAAGGTCCGCGACAACCAGGGCCGGCTGCTCCAGGGCTCGCTCGACGGCGACAGCCAGACGCTCGTCGCCGACAAGCTGCGGCAGATGGGCTACGTGCCCATCGCGATCCAGCAGGAGAGCAGCTCCAAGCTGCAGCGCGACCTGAAGATCCCGGGGCTCAGCGACCGCGTCAACCAGAAGGACGTGGCCGTCTTCAGTCGCCAGTTCGCGACGATGATCAACTCGGGTCTGTCGCTGATCCGCGCCCTGCACATCCTCGCCGAGCAGACCGAGAACAAGGTGCTGGCCGAGGTCAGCCGCGAGGTGCGTCAGGACGTCGAGAAGGGCGCATCCCTCTCACAGGCCCTGGCGCGGCACCCGAAGGTGTTCAACCGGCTGTTCGTCGCCATGGTCCGCGCCGGCGAGACGGGCGGCGTCCTCGACAGCGTGCTCCTGCAGCTGGCCGACATCATCGAGAAGCAGGTCGAGCTCAAGCGCAAGATCAAGTCGGCCATGACCTATCCGGTCGCCGTGCTGTTCCTGGTGCTGCTCATCGTGACGGCGATGCTGATCTTCGTCGTCCCGACGTTCGAGACGCTCTACACGGACCTCGGCGGCACGCTGCCGCTGCCCACCCGCATCCTGCTGGGCGTCTCCGCGTTCGTCGTGAAGTGGGCGCCGCTGATCATCGTGGCCGAGGTGCTCATGGTGATCGCGTTCCGCAAGTGGATCACCAGCGAGCGGGGTCGAGCGGCGTGGGACGCGTTCAAGCTCAAGGTGCCGATCTTCGGCAAGCTCGTGCACAAGACGGTGCTCACGCGCTTCTCGCGCACGTTCGCCGTGCTCCTGCGCTCCGGCGTGCCCATCCTCGAGGCGCTCGAGATCACCTCGGAGACGGTGAACAACAGCGTCGCCGCGGCCGCCATCAAGGAGACGCAGGCGGCCGTCAAGCGAGGCGAGTCTGTGGCGTCGGAGCTGAACCAGCACGCGATCTTCCCGCCCATGGTCGTGCAGATGCTCGCCGTCGGCGAGGAGACCGGCCAGGTCGACACGATGCTGGAGAAGGTCGCCGACTTCTACGACCAGGAGATCGAGGCCACCGTCGACGCACTCACGTCGCTGCTCGAGCCCCTGCTGATCGTCGTCATGGGCGGCGCCGTCGGCGGCATGGTCGTCGCGCTCTACATGCCGATGTTCCAGATCATCAACCTCGTCAAGTAGCCGCCGGCGGCCGGCGCCGCGTCCGGCGTCCGTGCCGAACGTTGTCGCGAGCACGTGCCTGGGCCACGTCGACGCGACAAAGCTCCGCTCCCTGGCCGGCAATCGCGAGCAGGCGATTTGGATCTCGACGCAACCAGACCGGCTGTACCGGCATCGTTGCGTCGAGAAGCTCAACGCCCCGAAGTGCCGGACTGACAACGACGACGCCCTCGCCGGCGCCGTCACCCAACCAGGGAGCCTCCAGCCAACCCGGGGCGGTTCAACGTGCCGATGGGGGCGCGCGTTGCGCCGCGGTCAGTGCGAGCGGCGCGAGCGGTCGAGGTGGAGGAGCAGCTTGTGGGCTGCGACCTGGATCTCGGTGTGCTCCCACTCGGCAGCTCGGTAGTAGCAGGCGATCAGGCCCATGCGATGGAGGCGGCGGAAGTCGCCGAACACGAACGCGTAGCGGCGCTTG
>DASUCO010000241.1:0-12107 GCA_036275955.1 Acidimicrobiales bacterium | reverse complement strand
GTGATGTCAGGCACCTCGCGCCCAGAGATGGCGCACGCCGTCATCCCGTCGAGGCCGAAGATGTTGCTGAACCACGCCGAGCTGAACCCGTCGGCCTTGATCTTCTGCACGCTCTGGACGGCCTGGTCGATCGACCCGCCGCCTGCACCCAACCCGATTCGCATGGGCCGAACCTACGCGATGTTGCCCGGCGGAGCCCGTGCCGTCGTCCCCCGTCCCGCCCCTCGATTCGAGGCCTTCGGCGTGGGTCGAAGGGCTGTCGTCTACGCGGCCTCTGCCGTTGCTTGCGCTCGATCGAGGAAGGCGAGGACGCGGTCGTTGAAGGCGTTGGCCGCCTCGATCATCAGTCCGTGGGCGGCACCGGTGATCACGGAGAGCTCGGCACCGGGGATCAGCTCGGCCAGCTCCTCGGAGTCAGGCAGCGGCGTGAGGATGTCCTGGGTGCCGACGATGACCAGCGTCGGGACGTCGATGAAGCGCAGCTCTTCGCGCACATCGTCCGACATCGACGTGATCGCCCGGGCCTGGGCCGCGAACGCGTGCGCCGGGATGTTCAGGACCAGGGGGCCGAGCAGCCCGAACGGGACCCGGAACCGGACGTGGTGACGTGGTCCCACGAGCCAGCGGATGGCCTCGTGCGCCAGTGCCCGCATCCCCTTGGCCTCAGCCAGGTCGGCCCAGTCCTCGAGCAGCTCGACGCGCCAGGCGTGGTGGTGGCAGGCGGTGCACGACAGGACGAGCGAGCGCACCCGATGGGGGTGGCGCACGGCGACGATCTGGGCGATGACGCCACCCATCGACGCGCCCATCACGTGGGCCGAGTCGATCCCCTCGGCGTCGAGCACGGCGACGGCGTCGTTCGCCATCACCTCTAGGTCGTACGGGCCCTCGGGCTTGTCGGACCCGCCGGCGCCCCGGTTGTCGACGAGCAGGAGGCGGTAGCGACGACCCAGGGCGTAGCGCTGGGCGGCCCAGCCCTTCAGGTCGGCGCCCAGCCCCTGGATGAGGAGCAGCGGCTCCCCATCAGTGCGCCCAGCCACCTCGTAGTGGATGCGGGCGCCGTCTCCCCCCACGGTGAACGGCATGTGAACGGGACCATAACGGACCTAGTCGAACGTCACGCGCCACCGGCGGCTGAGCTCCCAGCCTCTCGTCGTGACGCGCACGATCGGCGCGTCGACCTCGAACGCCTGCCGAGCAAGGACCAGGTGCCCGGCGCGCAGCAGCGCGGCGGCCTCCGCCGGGTGGTCGACCACGCCCCCGAACCGGCGCAGGAGCGGTCCGATCGGGGCGACGTCGGGTATGCCGAGCACGCGGAGCGGCCGGCTGACTGACCGGAAGACGGCAGCGGCGATCACTGCCGGCTCGGTCGGCGCCAGCAGCCGGCGTCCCGCCACCAGCAGGACCGGACCGTCCCGCAGCACGTCCTCGCCCTCGACCGAGATCGACCAGCGCGCATCGGCCAGCGGCGCCACGAGGTGCAGGAGGTCGACGTCGAGGCCCCACGGGTCGACCTCGAAGGTGCCGTCCCAGCGGCGCGACACCAGCTCGCTCAGATCGGGCGCCACTAGGCGACCGCTCGCAGCGGGGTGACCGGCGCCCACTCGAAGAGGTCCTGCACGACCTCGGGCGACGTGCGCAGGAAGCCGAAGCCGAGCTCGCTCCGGAAGGCGCCGCCATCGGCCGAGCGACCACGGCGCAGCAGCTCGAGCACGTGGCTGGGCACCGGCGCGCCGGCCAGCTCGGCGATGCGGGTCAGCGCCGGCCACGCCGGGCCGACGATGGGGAGCGGCACGCGGTTGCCGAGCCGGGCGGCCTGCGACGCGGTGACCGCTCCCTCGGCCACGACGTTGTACGTGCCATCGGCGCCGGACAGGAGCGCGTGGACGACGGCGCGCGCCGCGTCCTCCGCGTGCACCAGCGAGAAGGCGGGATCGGCGATGGCGCTGCAGCCCACCACCGGCAGGCGCAGGTAGCGCCCCAGCGGGCTCGGCACGTGCCCGCCGACGATCGGCGCGAATCGCAGCACCGCCACCCGCTTCGCGTGGCGGCGCACGAGCCCCTCGGTCTTGACCAGCGTGTGGCCGAACCCCGTCGTGGGGTCGACGCGCGCCGACTCGTCGGGGACCGACGGCGACCCGCGCCGGCGGCCGTAGACCTCGATGCCGGACCGCAGCACGATGGCGTCGAGCGACTCGACGGCGTCGAGCACGGAGACGGTGCCGGCGATCGTGTGCTCGGCGGCATCGCCCGGGGTTGCACGGGCGAACGGCTCGAACACCCCGAGGTGCACGAGCGCGGTCGGCGCGAACTCGCGCACCGCCTTGACCATCCGCACTCGATCGCGCGGGTCGATGCGAGCGAAGAACGTGTCCTTGGCCAGCCGGCGGCGCGGCGGCTCCAGGTCGATGCCGCCGACGGCGGCGACCGCGCGCTCCCGTTCGAGCAGGGTCGCGACGCGCGTGCCGAGCTCACCACCCATCCCTGTCACGAGGACCCTCAATCGGTCACCTCGGGTCGCAGGGTCGGGAAGAGGATGACGTCCTTGATGGTCGTCGTGCCGGTGAGCAGCTGCACCAGCCGGTCGATGCCGAGCCCCATGCCGCCGGTGGGCGGCAGCCCGTACTCGAGGGCGCGGATGTAGTCGTTGTCGACCGACATGGCCTCGGCGTCGCCCGCCTCCTTGGCCTTGGCCTGGTCCTCGAACCGCGCCCGCTGCTCCACCGGGTCGGTGAGCTCGCTGAAGGCGTTGGCGATCTCGCGGCCGGCGACGACGGCCTCGAAGCGCTCGACCACGTCGGGCATCTCGCGGTGGTCGCGCGAGAGCGGCGAGACCTCCTTCGGGTACTCGGTGACGAACGTCGGCGCCCAGATGTTCGTCTCCACGACCTTCTCGTAGAGCTCGTACATCACCTTGCCGGGCCCCCACGCGTCATCGAACGTGGCGCCGTGCTCGAGGGCCACCTTGCGGATCTCGTCCAGCTCCATGCGGGCGTCGACGCGTGCGCCGATCGCCTCCTCGATGAGATCGGACATCGACGCGCGCCGCCACGGCGTCGCCAGGTCGACGTCCTTGCCGTCCCACTGCACGACGGTTGTTCCGAGGATCTCCTTGGCGACGTGCTCGACGAGCGACTCGGTGATCTCCTGCATGTCGGTCCAGTCGGCGTACGCCTGGTACAGCTCGAGCATCGTGAACTCGGGGTTCCACCGGTTCCCCATGCCCTCGTTGCGGAACACGCGGCCGAGCTCGAAGACGCGCTCGATGCCGCCGACCACGAGCCGCTTGAGGTAGAGCTCGGGCGCGATGCGCAGGTAGAGCTCCTGGTCGAGCGCGTTGTGGTGGGTGACGAACGGCAGCGCGGCAGCGCCGCCGGGGATCGGGTGCAGCACCGGCGTCTCCACCTCGACGAAGCCACGGTCCTCGAGGAAGCGACGGGTCAGCCGCATCACCTCGTGGCGGACGCGGAACACCTCGCGCGCCTCGTCGGTGACCCACAGGTCGACGTAGCGCTGGCGGTAGCGCATGTCCGGGTCGGAGATGCCGTGCCACTTGTCAGGAAACGAGCGCGTCGTCTCGGCCAGCAGCGTCCACGCCTCGACCGCGACCGACAGCTCGCCCTTCCTCGTCGTCATCACCTGCCCGGTGACGCCGATCCAGTCGCCCAGCGACAGCTTGGCGAAGCCGTCGAAGTCCGGCGTGCTGTTCGCACGCGCGAACAGCTGGATCCGTCCGGTCGAGTCCTGCAGCGTGCCGAACGCCAGCTTGCCCTGCGGCCGGTTGAGCATGAGGCGACCGGCGACGGTGACGACGGTGCCGGTCTCGGTGCCGGGCTCCAGTTCCCCGTACTGGCCGACCAGCTCGGCCGCCTGGTGCGTCTTCTCGAATCGGTAGGGCTGGTTCTTCACCGGTTCTTCTCGTAGATCGTGCGGAGGCCGCGCAGGGTGAGCCACGGCTCGTGGTGCTGGATGGTCGTCGACAGCGGGCCAACCAGCTCGGCGATCGAACCGGTGGCGACCACCGAGCACACGCCGAGCTCGGCCTGGAACCGGCCGACGATGCCGTCGACCGCGTCCACGGTGCCGTAGACGACGCCGGCTTGGATGGACTCCACGACGCTGCGGCCGATCACGCTGCGGGGTTCGACCAGCTCCACGCGGCGGAGCATCGCGGCGCGGCCGACGAGCGCGTCGAGCGACACCTCGACGCCGGGGACGATGGTGCCGCCGAGGTACTCGCCCTTGGCCGAGATGGCATCGAAGATCGTCGCCGTCGAGCTGAAGTCGACGACGATGATCGGCGGGTCGTAGCGCTCGAGGGCGCCGACGGCGTTGGCGATGCGGTCGGCGGCGACCTCCTTGGGGTTGTCGTAGAGGATCGGCACGCCCGTCTTCACGCCCGCCTCGAGCACGACGGCGTCGAACCCGAAGTAGCGCTCGGTCATCTGTCGCAGGGCGGCGGTCACGCTCGGCACGCCGGAGCACACGGCGACCCCGGCGACGTCGGTGTCGAAGCTGAAGCCGTGGAAGGCGAGGAACTCCTGCACGAGCAGCGCCATCTCGTCGGAGGTGCGCTCGGCGTTCGTCGACACGCGCCAGTGATCGACGAGCTCGGGCGCGCCATCCTCGAAGAGACCGATGACGGTCTCGCTGTTCCCGACGTCGACGGCGAGCAGCATCAGCGCGAGAGGTCCATGCCGATGTCGAGCACCGGTGCGGAGTTCGTGATGGCGCCGACCGAGATGAGGTCGACGCCCGTCGTCGCGTAGTCGGCGACCGTGTGCAGGGTCACACCGCCCGACACCTCGAGCAGCGGCCGGGCGGCGCTGCCACGCAGCTCGACGCACTGCACGACCTGGTCGGGTGTCATGTTGTCGAGGAGCACGATGTCGACGCCGGCGTCGATGGCCTCCTGCACCTGCTCCAGCCGGTCGGCCTCGACCTGCACCGTGCGCGCCGGCCACCGGAGCCGCGCCCGTCGCACGCCTTCGGTGATGCCGAGGTCCCCTAGGTGGTTGTCCTTGATGAGGACCCACTCCGAGAGGTTGCCGCGGTGGTTCATGCCGCCACCGGCCCGCACGGCCGCCTTCTCAAGCGCGCGCAGCCCGGGCGTGGTCTTGCGGGTGTCCCAGATGCGGGCGCCGCCATGGGCCGAGCGCACGAACCGGCGGGTGAGCGTGGCGATGCCGGACAGGTGGCCGAGGAAGTTCAGGGCGGTGCGCTCGGCGGTGAGGATGGACGCAAAGGGACCGGTGATGACGGCCAGCACCTGGTCCGGTTCGACGGTGGCGCCGTCCGACTGCGCCCACTCCACCTCGATGCGATCGTCGACCTGGAGGAAGGTCTCGCTCGCGCAGGCAGTGCCGGCGAGCACGCCCTCGTCGCGCGCCACGATGCGCGCCGAGCCCTGCAGGTCCGAGGGCAGCAGCGCCGAGGTCACGTCGCCCAACGGCTCCAGGTCCTCGCGCAGCGCGCGCGCCACCGCGTCGCGCACGGCGGTGACCGGCGGATCCAGCTCGTTCCCCTTCCGCGCGCTCACGATTGCACCAGTCGTACGCGGAACGCCGGGTCGGGTTCGGGGTGATCCGATCGCCAGTGGTTGCCACGGCTCTCCGTGCGCGCACGCGCCGCGTGCACGAGCGATGCCGACACGTCGAGCAGGTTCCGGATCTCCGCCATCTCGGGGGAAGTCTCGCCGCTGGCGTGCACGGCTGCGGCGATCTCGTCGATCGTCGCCAGCGTGGTCGCCAGGGAGTCCTCGCTGCGCAGCACGCCGGCACCGGCCGTCATCGCCCGCTGCAGGCGGTCCCGCAGCTTGGGCGCGGCGTCCACCTCGCCGGGGTCGGTCGGGACGGGCAGGCGCACCGGGAGCGGTCGCCCGGGGATGTCCCGATCGCCGCCCAGAACGGCGCGCATGGCACCGGTGGCGTCGGGGCCGTCCTTGCCGGCGTCGATGGCCTCGACCACGAGCGGGGCGAAGACCATCCCCTCCAGCAGCGAGTTGGAGGCCAGCCGGTTGGCGCCGTGGACGCCGGTGCACGCCGCCTCGCCCGCTGCCCACAGGCCGGGCAGCGAGGTGGCGCCGTCGAGGTCGGTGACGAGCCCGCCCGAGAGGTAGTGGGCGGCCGGTGCGATCGGGAGCCACTCGGTGGCGGGGTCGAGGCCGACCTCGCGCAGCGTCGCCGCGATCGTGGGGAACCGCTCGTCGAAGCGCTCGAGGACGGTGGCGTCGAGCCACAGGTGCTCGACGCCCTGCTCGAGCATGCGCGCCGTCATCGCTCGGCTGACCTGGTCACGGGGCAGCAGCTCGTCGACGAAGCGCTCGCCCTGGGTGTCGCGCAGCAGCGCGCCGTGACCGCGCAGGGCCTCGGACAGCAGCGGGCGCGGCATCGAGGGGTGGTGCAGCGCGGTCGGGTGGAACTGCATGAACTCGACGTCGGCCACCGCCACACCGGCGCGCAGGCCCATGGCCGTGGCGTCGCCGGTGGCCTGCACCGGGTTCGTCGTCACCGCGAAGACCTGGCCGGCGCCGCCGGTGGCGACGAGGACGTGGGTGGCTCGCACCTCTCGCCGCTCGCCGTCGGCGTCGAGCGCGACGACGCCGCGGCAGCGCCCGCCCTCGACCAGCAGGTCGAGCACGAACCAGCGCTCGAGCACCGCCGCCGCCGTCTCGTTCACCGCGACGACGAGCGCCCGCTCGATCTCCCATCCGGTCGCTGCACCGCCGGCGTGCACGATGCGCGGCATGGAGTGGCCACCCTCGCGGGCCCGCAGCAGGTTGCCCTCGGTGTCGGTGTCGAACACGGCGCCGAGCGCGATCAGGTCCTGCACGCGGGTCGGTCCCTGGTCGACGAGGACCCGCACGGCGTCGACGTCGCACAGCCCGGCGCCGGCGGCCAGGGTGTCGGCCAGGTGGAGGTCGGTCGAGTCCTCCTCGGGCGACAGCGCGGCGGCCACGCCTCCCTGGGCCCACCGGGTGGCCGACTGCTCGAGCTCGGCCTTGGTCAGCACGCCGACCCGCAGGCCGGGACCGGCGGCGGCCCGCACCGCGGCGCTGAGGCCGGCCACACCGCTGCCGAGGATCAGCAGATCGAGGTCCGCGGGCATCGCCCGACGCTACGCGGGCCCGTACGGCGGGACCGAACCGTTCTCAGACGTGGGCGTCGAACTCGACATAGGTCCGCGACGCCGGCACCAGCGACGGGTCGACCGGACGGTTGGCGGTGTCGACGTGCACGATGGTGGGCTCGAAGCCGTCGAGCTCGGCGTCTTCGTAGTCGGCGTAGGTGATGACGATCACGCGATCGCCCGGCGCCACCAGTCGCGCCGCGGCGCCGTTGAGGCACACCTCCCCCGGCTCGCCCACGATGGCGTACGTCTCGAAGCGG
Source organism: Acidimicrobiales bacterium (assembly GCA_036275955.1). Classification (GTDB taxonomy): domain Bacteria; phylum Actinomycetota; class Acidimicrobiia; order Acidimicrobiales; family CADCSY01; genus DATLFP01. The sequence continues at coordinate 4,719 of DASUCO010000241.1, read as the reverse complement.
GCGCCGTTGTCGATGTCGAGGATGGCGACCTGCTCGTGCTCGCGGATGTCCGCCAGCTTCATGAGCTCGGGGTCGAGCGACACCGAGCCGATGTAGTGCAGGTCGGCACCGGTCACGGTGGCGCGGTGGATCTTGGACTTCATCATCCGGCGACGCATGGTGGTCAACGCTCCTTCCGGTGCATGCCGTTCGCGACGGTCACGCCCAGGTTGTCGATGAGACGGGCCTTGCCCAGGTGCGCGGCGGCCAGCAGCCGCAGCTCACCCGTGAGTGGATCGGGGGTGGAGAACGTGGCGGGGTCGACGACGGCGGCGTAGTCGAGCCGAAACAGGGGCTCGGCAGCGATGGTCTGCGTCATGGCCGCCACCACGGCGGCGGGATCGACCTCGCCGGCGCGCACGCAGTCGGCGCCGGCCACCAGCGCGCGGTGCAGCACAGGTGCGACGCGGCGCTCGTCGGGATCGAGGTAGGCGTTGCGCGACGACAGCGCCAGTCCGTCGGCGCTGCGGACCGTCGGGCAGCCGATCACCTCGACCGGCAGGGACAGGTCGGCGGCCATTCGGCGGACGACGGCCAGCTGCTGGAAGTCCTTCTCGCCGAAGTACGCCTTGCAGCCGCCGACGATGGCGAACAGCTTGGCGACGACGGTGGCCACGCCGTCGAAGTGCGTCGGGCGGCTGGCCCCCTCGAGCACCTCGGTGAGCGGGCCGCCGACGGACACGGTGGTGTGGGTGCCGCTGCCGTACATCTCCTCCACCGACGGCGCGAACACGAGCGTGGCGCCGTTCTCGTCGGCCAGGAAGATGTCGGCCGCCAGCGAGCGCGGGTAGGCGCTCAGATCCTCGTTGGCGCCGAACTGCAGCGGGTTCACGAAGATCGTCGTGACGACCACGTCGCAGTCGGACGCGGCGCGACCGATCAGCGACGCGTGTCCGGCGTGCAGGGCGCCCATGGTCGGCACCAGGCCGACCGTCTTGCCGGCTCGCCGCGCCGTGTCGAGCGCGGAGCGCAGGTCGGCGATCGTCTCGTGGACCTCGATCACGCTGACGCCACCAGCCGCTCGGCCTGCTCCACCATCGCGTCGTAGGCGCCGCGCTCGTCGGCGGCCAGTGCCGCACGGTGGCGATCGACGGTGACGTGGTCGCCGCGCCGCACCGGTCCTGTCAGCGCGCGCTGCGGGCCGACGGCGGCGACGTTGTCGATCGTCTGGCGCGCAAGCGCCAGGAACGCGTCGAGCGGCACGCCGGCGCTGCGCCCGACGCGGTCCACCTGCCCCAGCAGCGCCACCAGGTGGTTCGAGGCGATGCAGGCGGCGGCGTGGTACGCGGCGCGGTGCTCGTCGTCGACGACGACCGCGCGTCCGTCGAGCGCGGCCACGACCTGGCGGGACAGCTCGTCGCCGGCCACCGCGAACCACGCGCCGCGCACGTCGGTCTCGCCGGTCGGGATGCTCACGAGCGGGTGGATCGACGCCCGGCGCTCGTGCGACGCCAGCACGTCGAGCCCGAGGCTGCCGGCCAGGTGGGCCACGACCGTGGTCGGCACCGGTGCCACGGCGGCCGCCACCTCGGCCACGGCCGCGTCGGGGGTGGCGATCAGCAGGAGGTCGGTGCCGTCGGCAGCCAGGCGCACGTCCTCACCACGCCGCACCGGGGCCGCGACGGTCCACCCGGCGTCGACGAGCGCTCTCGACATCGCGGTCCCGGCTCGTCCGGGCCCGATGACGCGCAGGGTGGGCACTGGGTTCCTTCCACGTTCCGGCCTCAGTCGAGTGCCGTTCGCAGGATCAGATTACCCAGACGCGGGGCGGACACCTGCGTCGACGGGGGGATCCGGCACCAGGTCGGGCGCCAGGTCGGCCAGCGGGATCAGCACGAACGCCCGCTCCCACAGCCGGGGGTGGGGCACCTGGAGGTCGGGCTCGTCCACCTCGAGGTCCCCCACCAGGAGGACGTCGACGTCCAGCGTCCTTGGCCCCCACCGCTCGGTGCGCACCCGACCGGCGGCGGTCTCCAACGCCTGGCACAGCTCGAGGAGCTCCCGGGGCGTGCGTTCGGTGTCCAGCTCGACCACGACGTTGAGGTACGGGCCCTGGTCGGGGCCGCCGACGGGGTCGGTCTCGTAGGTGGGCGACACCGCCACGAGGTCGGGGATGGCGGCGATCGCGTCGGCCAGGTGCCGGGCCCGGTCGCCCAGGTTGGAGCCGAGCCCGAGGAACGCCCGGCGCGTCACCGCGACCGGGTGATGCGCACGCCCGAGGTCGCCAGCCGCTCGGGCACAGGCGGCTCCAGCTTGCGCACGGCGACCTCGACGCCCTCGATGCGCCCGTCGAGCGCGACCACGGCGTCGGCGATGCTCGCCGCCAGGTGCTCGAGCAGCTGCGGCTGGAGCGTCGTCGCCACCCGCTCGACCTCGGCCGTCACCGCGCCGTAGTCGATCGTGTCGGCCAGGTCGTCGCTGGCCCCGGCCGTCGACAGGTCAGCGGTCAGATCGACGTCGATCTCGAGTGGCTGCGGCGTCGTGCGCTCGTGCGGGAGCACGCCGCAGATGACGTCGACGCGCAGGCCGCGCAGCTCGATCCGGTCAGGCACGAGCGCGGCGCGATGCGACCGCGACCAGCTCGCGTCCGGCCGGGCCCATCTGGCGCTCCACCAGCCGCTCGATCATCGCCGTGGCGCGCGGGCCCTCGGGCACCAGGCCGGCGTGGATCAGGTAGCCGCCCATCACACCGAGCAGACGGTCACCGAGCTCGTCGTGGTGGACGATCAGCTTGTCGCCGTTGGCCAGCTGCGCCTGCAGGTCGTCCCAGATCTTGGGCAGCACCTCGGACGCGTCGTCGTGCGGTCCGAACGGGAGGTGCCGGTACTCGACGCCGAGCTCCTCGTAGTGGTGAAGGTTGTGGGGCGACGCGAGGAGGCTGACGATGCGCGTGAAGCCTTGCTCGCGCACCCAGATGATCTCCTCCTGCCGGCGCACCTTGCGGTGGTTCACGCCGTAGCCACCGAGGCGCTCGCAGATCGAGAGCTGGTCCTTGATGATCCAGGTGAAGTACCGAGGAACGATCCCCTGGGCCCACTTCCCCTTCATGGAGTCGCCTTCGGCGAGGGATGAAGGGCGATCCCCACTGTGCTTCCACGCTCGCTGCGCTCGCTCATGGCTGGACCACCTCCTCTCCCACGATGCGCATCGCCTCCACCGCCGGGGCGACGTCGTGGACTCGCACCATCTTGACGCCTGTGGCGGCCACCCACGTGCAGGTTGCGAGAGTTCCTTCCAGGCGGTCGTCCTCGTCGGCTCCGCCGGTCAGTGCCCCGAGGAACCGCTTCCGGCTCGTCCCAACCAGCACCGGATGGCCGGTTTCGACCAGTAGATCCACGTGGCGGAGCAGCGAGAGGTTGTGGGCCGCGGTCTTCCCGAAGCCGATCCCGGGGTCGATCCACACCTCGGGGACGCCGGCGGCCAGAGCTGCGTCGGCTCGCTCGACCAGGAACGAGCGCACCTCGGCCACGACGTCGTCGTAGACGGGCGCGTCCTGCATCGTCCCCGGTTCACCCCGCATGTGCATCGCCACCCAGGCGACGCCGGCGGCCGCGGCCACCTCGTGCAGCGAGGCGGACACGTCGTTGAGCATCGACGCGCCGGCGGCGATCGAGGCCTCCGCCACCGCCGCGGTGCGGGTGTCGACGCTGACGCGCACGCCCGCCGCCACGAGCGCCTCGATGACCGGCACCACCCGGGTCCGCTCCTCGTCGGGGTCGACCGGCGCCGCCCCGGGCCGGGTGGACTCGCCGCCGACGTCGACGTACGCCGCGCCCTCGCGCCACAGCCGCAAGCCGTGCTCGATCGCCGCGTCCCGATCGAGGTACCGCCCGCCGTCGGAGAACGAGTCCGGGGTGACGTTCAGCACCCCCATCACCAGTGCCGGCGTCATCCCCCGCGGTGGATGAAGTTCATCGCCTCGGCCCGAGTGGCGACGTTCTCGCGGAACAGGCCGCGGACGGCCGAGGTGACCGTCGTCGACCCGGGCTTGCGCACGCCGCGCATCGACATGCACATGTGCTCGGCCTCGATGACGACGAGCACGCCACGCGGCTCGAGCTCGCGCTCGAGCGCGTCGGCGATCTGCACCGTCAGCCGCTCCTGCACCTGCAGGCGGCGAGCGAACACCTCGGCCAGTCGAGCCAGCTTGGACAGCCCGGTGATGCGACCGTCCTTGCCCGGGATGTACGCGATGTGCGCCTTGCCGAGGAACGGCACCATGTGGTGCTCGCACAGTGACACCAGCGGGATGTCGCGCACCATGACCATCTCGTCGTGGTCGGCGTCGAAGGTGACCTTCAGGTGCTCGTCGGCGTCCTGCTCGATGCCGGCCAGCACCTCCTCGTACATGCGGGCCACGCGCGCGGGCGTGTCGACCAGACCGTCGCGGTCTGGATCCTCACCGACAGCCAGCAGGATCTCGCGCACCGCGGCCTCGATGCGCGGCTTGTCGACCACTAGGCGGTCCCGGGAGCGGTGCGCGGTCCGCGCACCGTGCGGCGCGACTTCACCGGCTTGACCTCGCGCGACGCGCGCGCGGGCGCCCGGCGCGGCGTCACCGTCGGCCGCGTCTTCACGCCGGCGCGGTCGAGGATCTCGAGCAGCTCGGGGGTGTCGAGCGTCTCGTGTTCGATCAGCGCGTCGGCCAGCTCGTCGAGCACGCGCCGGTGCTTGGTGAGG
>DASUCO010000240.1:0-4865 GCA_036275955.1 Acidimicrobiales bacterium | reverse complement strand
CGCGATCTGAACCCCAACGCCGCTGCAGCAACGCTGGAATCGCTGCCCGACCTCGTCCTCATGGTCGACGCCCAGGGGCGGATGCTGCACGCCAACCAGGCGTGCGAGGCGGTCCTCGGCTGGTCCCGCGACGACCTCCGCTGGACGAGCTGCCTCGGCCTCGTGCACCCCGACGACCTCGAGATGGCCGTCGTCTCGCTGACGTCGATGCTCAGCCAGCCGATGGGAACGCCGCTCGAGCTCCGGGTGGCCACGGCCGACGGCGGCTGGCGCCAGCTGGAGCTGCTCGCCGCCAACCGGCTGGACGACCCGACCATCGGCGCCATCGTGATCGTGTCGCGGGATCTCACCGATCGCCGGCGCTGGGAGCTGCTGGGCGACTCCGACGACCGCTTTCGCTCGCTTGTCCAGAGCTCGGCGTCCATCATCATGCTGGTCACCGACGACGGGGTGGTGTCGAGCGTCAGCGGCGCACTCCCGCGTGCGCTGGGGCACGACCCCGGCCTGGTCGAGGGTCGCCCGCTGCTCGATCTCGTGCACCACGCCGACGTCGATCACGCGCGCGTCGCGCTCGACCGCGCCGTGCGCACGCTCGGCACCACCACCTTCGACGCCCGCTTCGTCCACCGTGCCCGCCCGGAGCCGGTGCCCATGGAGATCGCCGTGGTCAACCTGCTCGACGACCCGGTGGTGCAGGGCCTCGTCGTCAGCGCCCATGACATCACCGAGCTGCGGCTGGCGCAGGACGCCTTGCAGCACCTCGCCACCCACGACGTCCTGACCGAGCTGCCGAACCGCGTCCTCCTCGACGATCGCCTGCGCGTCGCGCTCGGCCGGGCCAGCCGGCAGGTGGGCACGACGGCGGTGCTGTTCGTCGACCTCGACCGCTTCAAGCCGGTCAACGACATCCTCGGTCACGAGGCGGGCGACGAGCTGCTGCGCCAGCTGGCCCGCCGCCTCGAGGGCGTGATCCGGCCTGGCGACACGGTTGCGCGCTACGGCGGTGACGAGTTCGTGATCGTGGCCGAGGGGCTGGCGTCGAACGAGGAGGCGGCGGGGCTGGCGCGACGCGTGGAGGAGGTGGTCGCCATCCCCTTCGAGCTGGCCGGTGAGTCGACCCAGGTCTTCGCCAGCGTCGGCGTCGTGGTCGTCGATGGCGACGGCACGACGGCAGAGGACGTGCTGGCTGAGGCCGACGGGGCCATGTACGCGGTCAAGGCGGCGCGGCGAGGCGACGACCGCCGATCCGACCTGCGAGTCGCCGAGCGGCGGATGCTGGCCGAGGAGCTGCGCGGCGCGATCCCCGACGGTCAGATCGTCGTGCACTACCAGCCCATCATCGACCTCGGCATCCGCGGCCGAGACGAGCGCGTCGCCGGCTTCGAGGCGCTGCTGCGCTGGCGCCACCCGGTGCGCGGGCTGCTGCACCCGTCAGCGTTCCTCGACGTGGCCGAGGACGCCGGTCTGGACGTCCCCATCGGCGAGCTCGTGCTGGATGCGGCCTGCCGCCAGCTGCGGCAGTGGAGCGAGCTGGGCGACACGCAGCTCACGATGCACGTCAACGTCTCGGCCGCGCAGCTCGCGTCACCGGACCTGCCCGACATCGTCCGCGCCACCGTGCAGCGAGCCGGCGTCGACCCCGGCTCGCTGTGCCTCGAGATCACCGAGCGGGCGATGCTCGAGCGCGCCGCCCGCGGGTCGTCCACGCCGGCGGCCGTGAGCCTCGACCGCCTCAAGGCAGCCGGTGTTCGCATCGCGATCGACGACTTCGGCACCGGCTACTCGTCGCTGACCCACGTGCGCCGGTTCCCGGTCGACTGCCTGAAGATCGACCGCACCTTCGTGAGCGGCATCGGCGTCAACAAGGGCGACACCAGCATCGTGGCCGCCGTCATCGGCTTGGCCCACGCCATGGACATGATCGCGGTGGCTGAGGGCGTCGATCGCGACGAGCAGCTCGTGGTGCTGCGCGCACTCGGCTGCGACCAAGCACAGGGCTACCTGCTCGGACACCCGGTGGCTGCCGAGGACGCCGGGCGCCTCCTCGCGTCGTCCTGACACGGGGGTACGGTCGGCCCGTGCCCCTGATCGGAACGCCCGTCCGTCGCGTCGAGGACGAGCGACTCCTCACCGGCCGCGGGACGTTCGTCGGCGACGTCGACCTGCCCGGCGCGCTGCACGTCGGCTTCGTCACCTCGACGATCGCCCACGCCCGCATCGAGCGCGTCGACGTCGACGCGGCGCGCACCGCGCCCGGCATCGTCGACGTCGTCACGGCCGACGACCTGCCGTTCGACGACCTGCCGCCGATGGCGCGGTTCATCCCCGCGGCCATGCGCCGCCCGCTGCTGGCGCGGGGGACGGTGCGGTTCGTGGGCGAGCCCGTCGTCGCCGTCGTGGGTGAGACGGCGGCCGCGGTCGAGGACGCTCTCGAGCTGGTGGAGATCGACTACGACCCGCTGCCGGCGGTCGTGCGACCCGAGGACGCCGTCGAGGACGGCTCGCTGCTGTTCCCGGACGCCGGCACCAACGTCGTGTCGCGCGCCAAGGGCGGGAGCGAGTCCCTGCCGTGGGACGAGTGCGAGGTCGTCGTCACCGACACCATCCGCAACCAGCGCGTGGCGCCGTGCCCGCTGGAGACGCGCATCGCCGCCGCGCAGTGGACCGACGAGGGTCGCCTGGTCTTCCACGCCTCGTGCCAGGGCGCCCACCCGATCCGCGCCCAGCTCGTGCAGCTGTACGGGCTCGACGAGTCGCAGGTGCGCGTGATCACGCGCGACGTCGGCGGCAGCTTCGGGGCCAAGGCGCGCGCATATCCCGAGGACCTGCTGCTGCCGTTCCTGTCGCAGCGCGCCGGGCGACCCGTGCGGTGGACGCCGTCGCGCTCGGCCGACATGGTCGGGCTCGGCCACTCGCGCGCGCAGGTGCAGGCGCTGAAGATCGGCGGCCGGCTTGACGGCACGATCACCTGCCTCGAGGTGGAGCTGCTGGCGGACTCCGGCGCCTATCCGCTCATGGGCCCGTTCATGGTGACGGGCACCGGCGCCCTGCTGCCCGGCCCGTACCGGATCCCGAACGTGCGCTGGTCCTCGCGTGCGGTCGTCACCAACACCACGCCGATCGTCGCCTACCGCGGCGCCGGACGGCCGGAGTCCTCGGCGCTGGTCGACCGCGCCATCGACCTGTTCGCGGCCGAGATCGGCATGGACCCCATGGACGTGCGCCGACGCAACCTGCTGCGCGGCGACGAGCAGCCGTGGACGAGCCCGACCGGGCAGACGTACGACAGCGGCGACTACGCGGCACAGCTCGAGCGGGCGCTCGAGCTCGTGGACCTTCCGGCGGTGCGAGCGGAGCAGGCGCGCCGTCGCGCCGCGGGCGACTCGAAGCTGCTCGGCATCGGCGCGTCCGTTTTTATCGATCGGACCGGCGCGCTACCAGGCGGCGAGTACGGCTCGGTGCAGCTGCGTCCGGACGGCGGCGCGCTCGTTCTCACCGGCTCGTCGCCGTACGGCCAAGGACACCACACCACGTGGGCGATGATCGTCAGCGATCGCACCGGCATCCCGCTCGAGAAGATCGAGGTCCAGCACGGCGACACCGACGTCGTGCCCCGGGGCGGCATCACCGGCGGGTCGCGCTCGGTGCAGAAGGCGGGTGCATCGGTGGCCGACGCGTCCGAGCAGCTGGTGGCCGAGGCGCGACGACTGGCTGCCGACCTGCTCGAGGCGGGGGAGGGCGACGTCGTGCTCGACGTCGGGACCGGCCGCTTCCACGTCGTCGGCGCGCCGGGCGCGTCGAGCGTCGGGTGGGCCGAGGTGGCGGCATCGTTGGGCGAGCGCGACGCGCTGCGCTGCGTCTCCGACTACGACGTGCGGGAGGCGTCGTACCCGTTCGGCGCGTACGTCGCCGTGGTCGAGGTCGATGCCGAGACGGGGGTGACCACGCTCGAGCGGATCGTCACCGTGGACGACGCCGGCACGCTCATCAACCCGATGCTGGCACTGGGACAGGTGCACGGCGGGCTGGCACAGGGGATCGCCCAGGGGATGTTCGAGGAGTTCGCCTATGACGAGGACGGCAACCCGCTGACGTCCAACCTGGCCGACTACTCGTTCCCGTCGGCCGCCGACCTGCCGTCGTTCGAGTCGTCGATGACGGAGACGCCCGCCACCAACAACCCGCTCGGCGCGAAGGGCGTGGCCGAGTCCGGCACCATCGGCGGACCGCCGGCGGTGCAGAACGCGGTGATCGACGCGGTGTCGCACCTCGGCGTCCGCCACATCGACATGCCGGTCACCGCCGAGCGCGTGTGGCGCGCCCTCCGCGGCGAGCGCGACGAGGTGCGCATGCCCTTCGTTGGCCGAACCGACGACGACCCGGCGGCGGGCGGCGTCGCCGAGCACGCCCAGTAGGGCGCCGTCCACCAGATCCTCCGCACACGCCTCCACGGGGTTGGAGTGACCGCGCGCTGCTCGCAGCGACCGGAGGAGGCGTGTGCGTCCTCCCTCACGATCCTGCTGGCGCCCTCGGGAGGATTCGAACCTCCGCACACGCCTCCGGAGGGCGCTGCTCTATCCCCTGAGCTACGAGGGCAGGGGTTGGTCAGCGTATCCGTCTACCTGCCCTCGGTTCGCCGCCCGTAGGATGCGCGGGTGCCGGGGACCCCGAAGGTGCTGGTGGTGGACGATGACCCCGTCATCATCCGCCTTCTCGAGGTGAACTTCGAGATGGAGGGCTTCGAGGTCGTCACCGCCGTCGACGGCCAGGACGGCGTGGACAAGTGCCGGGCCGAGCTGCCGGACATCGTGGTCAGCGACGTGATGATGCCCAAGCTCAACGGGCTCGAGCTGTGCGTCGCCATC
>DASUCO010000239.1:0-6940 GCA_036275955.1 Acidimicrobiales bacterium | reverse complement strand
CGCGACCTTGCGGGCACGGATGGCGGGAGCGGTGACGCGGGAACCCATGGGGCACCTCCTGAGCCGTCCAGCGCCCGAGTGGCTGCCGGCGGCGATCGCGATGGTACCCAGTAGTTTCCGCCTCATGTCAGCCGGGACCTGCGAGAGCTGCGGACGCGACGACGCCACCGACCTCGCCAGGGTGCACCGCGTCTACGTCACGCCCGAGGCGTGGGACACCGAGGGCAAGATCGAGAAGCTCGACGAGGTGGAGACGTGGTGCTTCGCGTGCCGCACCCACTACCCCCACGAGGAGCTCGCCGAGGGCTAGGACCCACGCTTCTCGGTACCGGAACCGACCAGATGTGGTCGGTTCCGGTACCGAGAACGAGGGTGGCTACGGCTGGGACGGGGTGACGGAGACGGTCTCGGCGCCGGGGGTGCCCTTGAGCACCCGCACCGCCAGCTGGCCGTTCGCCAGCGTGGCCTCGACGCCGGCGCCGAAGCCGTCGGGCAGCTCGAGCTCGCGCTCGTAGCCCCCGTACTCCCACTCGTGCAGCAGGTAGTCGCGGGTGCCGGCGCTGCGCACGTGCGACCAGAACCGCAGGTTGCCGTTGCGCACCTCGACGCACACGTCCTCGGGCTGCACCGCGGGCAGCGGGGCAACGACGACGACCGCCTCGGGCGTCGCGTACATGTTCACCGGCACCGACTGGGGCCGCATCGTGGCCTCGGTCTGCGCGGTGGCGTCCTTCACGTCCTGGTGCGTGGTCACGTGCGTGCCTCCTCGTTCTCGGCGATGGTGGCGAGCCGCCGCAGCGCCTCGGCGTTGCGGCCCTTCAGCAGCAGTCGCTGCAGCGGGTTGTCGATGGTCTTGGCGATGCCCTCGATGGGGACCTCGTCCATGTTGATCTCGGTGCCGCCGTCGTCGGCCGGCTCCAGCTCGATGTGCACCCGGGCCACCCCCGCGGGGCGGGCCCGGACCTTCAGCGTGATCGACCGGCCGGGCTCGACGGCCTGCACCGTGCTGCGGTCCTTGATCTCGATGGGGCCGACGCCGACCTTGTGCCGGAACTCGGCGCCGGGGGTGGGCCAGTGGGGGTCGACGGAGCGGATCTTCTTGGCCCCGACCACCCAGTCGGCGTAGCGCTCGCCGTCGGCCAGCACGGCGAAGACGGCGGCAGGCGGGGCGGTGGAGTGGTGGGTCACGCCACTTCCAGGATGGGACGAGGGGGCCATGTCCGGGTCCCTACCCCGTGGGCAGCGTCGTCGTGCTCGTCGTGGTCGTGGTGGTCGTCTCCTCGGCCTCGGTGGTGGTCGTCGTCTCCTCCTCCGGCGCGGTGGTGGCGGTCGAGGAGGTGGTGGTCGACTCCTCCGGCACCGTCGTCGCGGTCGACGCCGTGGTGGTGGTCGGCTCCTCGCCGTCGCGCACGCGGCCGGCGGACGGGATCAGCTGGCCCCCCAGCTCGCCGGGGTCGACGAACTCGCCCCGGTAGCGAGGGTCGTCGGTGGCGACGGCCATGAACCGGTGCCAGATCTCGGCCGGCAGGGAGCCACCGGTCACGTTGATGCCGTGCACGCCGCGCAGCTCGTGGTCCTGGCCGTCGGGGAACCCGAGCCACACCGCGGTGCTGAGGCCGGGCGTGTAGCCGACGAACCAGGCGTCGCCGTAGGACTGGGTGGTGCCGGTCTTGCCGGCGGCGGGTGTGCCCAGCCGCGCCCGCGTCCCGGTGCCGCGCTTGATGACCTGCTGCAGCACGTAGCTGACGACGTCGGCCTCGTGCTCCTCCATCACGCGCGTGGTGCGCGCCGGCGGCTCCCACAGCACGTTGCCCTCGGCGTCGGTGACCCGCTCGATCACGCGTGGCTCGACGCGCACGCCGCGCGTGGCGAACGTGAGGTACGTCTTGGCCATCTCCAGCACCGACACCGTCGGCGTGCCGAGGGTGATCGACATCACCGGTGGCACCTCGCTGGTGATGCCGAGCTGCTTGGAGAAGGCGGCGACGCGCTCGACGCCGATGGCCTCGATCAGCTGCGCGTAGACGGTGTTGACGGACTTGGCCGTCGCGTCGACCAGGTTCATCCGGCCGAACGACTCATCCTCGTAGTTGCGGACCGTGTAGTCCTTGCCGGCGTTGGCGCCGGGCATCACCAGCTTGGCCGGCGCGTCGAAGGCCGACTCGACGGAGAAGCCGTCGGCCACCGCTGTCGCGAGCACCATCGGCTTGAACGACGAGCCCGGCTGGCGACCACGGCCACCGCCGTCGACGCCGACCGCGAAGTTCACGCGGGCGAACCCGTCGGGCGCGTCCCAGTCGCGGCCGCCGACCATCGCCCGCACGAAGCCGCCGGTGTCGACCGACACGAGCGCGCCGGCCGGGTCACCTGGCTGGTTCAGCACGTCGCGGTACACCGCGTCGTAGGCGGCGCGCTGCAGGTCGAGGTCAAGCGACGTGTACACCCGCAACCCGCCGCCGTTGACCCGGGCGTCGCCGAAGCGCTCGGCCAGCTGCCGGCGCACGTACTCGACGAAGTACTGCGTGCCCGACTCGGCGCCGACGATCTTGTCGTGCACGACGTCGGCCCGCAGCCGCGTGTACGACTGGACCGGCGTGGCGACGATCGCGTCGCGCTCGTCGCCCTCGATGTAGCCCTCCTCCACCATGGCGCCGAGCACCAGGTCGCGCCGCCGGTTGGCCTCCTCGGGCGCGGTGCTGGCGTCGGCCGCCTCGGGCGCCCGGATGAGCCCGGCCAGGTAGGCGGCCTGCGGCACGGTGAGCTCGCTCACGTCGACGCCGAAGTAGGCCTCGGCCGCGGCCTGCGCGCCGTGGGCGCCGCGCCCGAAGTAGATGGCGTTGAGGTAGCGCTCGAGGATCTCCTGCTTGGAGAGCTTGCGCTCGAGCTTGACCGCGAGCGTCGCCTCCTTGAGCTTGCGCACGATCGTGCGCTCGTTGCCGACGTAGGTGAGCTTCACGTACTGCTGGGTGATCGTCGATCCGCCCTGCAGCGGCTTGCCCCGCAGGTCGGCGATCGCGGCGCGCGCGATCGAGGCCAGGTTCACGCCCGGGTGCTTGAAGAAGTCGCGGTCCTCCTGGGCCAGCACCGCATGGATGAGGTGCTCGGACACCTGCGAGAGGCGCACCGACGTGCGGTTCTCGCCGCCAGACAGCTCAGCCAGCTTGTTGCCGCCGGCGTCGTAGAGGAACGTCGTCTCCACCGGCGACTCCGCCTCGGGCAGCGGGACGCGGGCCAGCACGTACCCGATGCCGGACAGCCCGGCGATGGCGAGCAGGCCGGCCAGGAAGAGCAGCCGACGGTGTCGCCAGACGATGCTGCGGTCCTCGGGCCCCGTCACGACACCACGGAGGCTACGAGCCGGGCTCCTGCGATCGCGAGGACGGCGAGGGCCGCGAGCGTGGCGCGCCACGCCCACGTGGGCTCGCCCGGCCGGTACGACGGGTCGGCCACCTCGAGGTCGGGCGCGACGAAGGCGGTGTCGGTGAACGACGCGATCACGAACGCGCCGAACGCGGCCGCCAACCCGGCGTAGAGCACCCCCGTCCCCCACGACGCCAAGCCCGGCGCCGGCGCCCACGCCCACGTCTCGGGCGCGAGGGCGAGCCACGCCCCGATGCCGACGGCGGCCATGGTCGACGGTGCCAGGCGACCCCCGACCAGGTCCGGTTCGACCGGGCGCCACAGGCGGGCGAGGGTGACGACGCCCAGCACCGCCAGCGCCAGGCGCGCCGGCGAGCCGTCCTGGACGGCGACGAAGGCGAAGGCGGCGGCGCCCGGCAGCGCGGCCAGCGACGCCACCGGGTGCAGCCAGGCGGCGGACACGACGGCGGCGGCGGCCAGCAGCAGGCCGGCGGCCGGACTCAGGGCGGCGGCGGCCACCGCCCACAGCCCGAGCGACGTGGCGGGTCGGTCGGCGACGAGCACGGCGACGATGGCGAGGACGAGCGCGATGCCCGTCCCCACGTCGGCCTGGACGCCGAGGGCCAGCGCCAGCGGCAGGAGCACGACCCCGGCCCGGCGGACCCGGTTGCCGGCACCCACCACCACGGCAGCCGCGCCGAGGGCGACGAGCGCGCCGCCGCCGGCGGCGAAGCCGCCGGTGTCCGCCTCGAGCCCCACCAGGCCGAGCGCCACGACGGCGGCGCCAGCCACGCCGAGCGCGGCGGGCACGAGGCCACGATCGTCCTCGGCCCGGGCGGCCAGCACGACCAGCGCGGCCGCGATCGCCAGCGCGCCGCCGGCGTCGGACAGGTCACCGGCGCCGGCCAGCAGGGCGGCGCCACCGGCGGCCGTCCCCGCCGCGAGCACGGTGAGCGCCAGCGGCCACCGGCGGGCCGGCCAGCGCACCGAGGCGACGAGGAGCCAGGTGCCGACGGCCACCGGCGCGGCGCCGGCCCCGAAGCGGCCGAGCTCGGCTCGATCGTCGGTCACGAGCAGCACCAGCCAGACGGCGGCGACCGCGAGCGCCAGCCACGACACCCAGCGGCGGGCGGCCACGGTGCTGGGCGCCCGCCACGTCAGCGGCAGTGCGAGGAGCGGGGCGAGCAGGGCGAGGGCGATCATCCGACGGCGGCCAGGAGGAGGGCGATGGCGGCGACCACCGCGGCCAGCAGGTGGTGCGCCGGGACGAAGCGAGCGGCGTAGGCGGCTCCTCCCGCGAGGAGCACGCCGAGGATGCGGACCGGCACGTCGTGCGGAAGCTCGGGTCCGGCGGCGACGGCGCCGGCCACGACGGCGAGGGCGGCGGTGACCCACAGCGACCGGGGCGCCAACAGGGCAATGGCAAGCGCGGCGAAGAGGGCGCTGGCGCCGGCGGCCACGCTGCCCACGAGCACGGCGGGGCCGAGCACGGCCTGGTCGCCGCCGACGGCGGAGAGCGAGGGCCCGCCCCAGCGGACGAGCACGGCGAGGGTGGCGAGGAAGGCGGCGGCGGCGCCCGCTCGGGTGCGCGCCACGAGGGCGAGCAGCAGCCCGAGGATGGCGAGGTGCCCGGCCGAGGCGACGGTCAGGACGGCGGCCGCCAGGGCGGCGCTCAGACCGAGCGGGCCGACCTCCGGGGCGGCTTGGTCGCCGTCAGCAGGAAGGTCCGGGCCAGGTGGTTCCACTTGCAGCTCGGACACACCTCGACCACGTAGGCGGCGAGGTCGCCGTTGGAGCGGTTCAGGGCCTGCAGCTCCGCCTTCGTCGTCACGCACTTGCCGCTCGCCGGCATCCGGGGACCGAAGACGTAGGTGACGAGCACGACGTGGGCGTCCTCGCAGATCGGGCAGACGCGCGACGACGGCTCCCCGACGTTGCGGGCGGCCCGTAGGAGCTCGGTCTGGGCGTCGCACACCTCCTGGCGGTCGATCCGGCCCTTCTTGAACTCCGAGATGAGGCTCTGGCGGGCCAGCCGGTAGTCGATCTCGCCCGGCAGCGAGCCCGCCGCGCCGTCGCCGGCACCTCGGGTCCGCCGCGGGTCGAACGACATCGCCGGAAGTGTACGGCTCCTGAATCCCGCACTCTGCAGGGCGGCCACGCCCGTGGCGCAGCTGCGCGGAGCCTGCGGAGCGAAGTAGGTAGTTGCAATCGATATATCGAGTCGATATGTTGGCACTCGTGATCGAGCTGGCCATCCTCGGGGTCCTCAAGGAGTCCGAGCTCCACGGCTACGAGCTCAAGAAGCGCCTGCGCGACGTCCTCGGCCCCCTGTCGAGCGTGTCGTTCGGGTCGCTCTATCCCGCCCTCGCCAAGCTCGAGGGCATGGGGGCCGTCAAGGCCGTGGAGGCAGGGACCACCCCCGCCACCACCATGCCGATGACCGGCTCGTTCACCGGCGAGGCCGCCGCGTTCCGCTCCGCACGCCGCAAGGCGACGCGCGGGCCGCGCGGCAAGAAGGTCTACGGCATCACCGAGGTCGGCGAGGCACGCCTGTGCGAGCTCATCGCCGACCCCTCCGACGACGAGCGCGCCTTCAACGTGAAGCTCGCCTTCTGCCGCTTCTGCGAGCCGGACATCCGGCTCGCGCTGCTGCAGCGGCGCCGCGACGCGCTGGCGAAGCGACTCGCCGATGGCCGGCCCGGGACGATCGCTGATCGCTACCTCCGCGCCCTGGCCGAGCACGACACCGAGTCCGTCGAGCGCGACATCGCGTGGCTCGACCGTCTGATCACCGAGGAGATCGCATGACCGACAAGAAGCGGCTTCGCCTGGCCATCGCCGGCGTGGGCAACTGCGCCAGCTCGCTGGTGCAGGGCATCGAGTTCTACAAGGACGCCGATCCCGACGAGCGGGTCCCCGGACTCATGCACGTCGTGCTGGGCGGCTACCACATCAACCAGATCGACCTCGTCGCCGCGTTCGACGTCGACGCCACCAAGGTCGGCCTCGACCTGAGCAAGGCCATCGACGCCGGCATGAACAACACGATCAAGTTCGCCGAGGTCCCCCAGCTCGGCGTGACCGTGCTGCGCGGCCCGACCTTCGACGGCTTCGGCGAGTTCTACCGCGAGGTCGCCGAGGAGAGCCCGTTCGAGCCGGTCGACGTGGCGCAGGCGCTGCGCGACGCCAAGGCCGACGTGCTCGTGAGCTACCTCCCGGTCGGCTCCGAGATCGCGCAGAAGCACTACGCGCAGGCCTGCCTCGACGCCGGCGTGGCGTTCGTGAACGCGGTGCCCGTGTTCATCGCGTCGGATCCGGCGTGGGCGAAGAAGTTCACTGACGCCGGCGTCCCGATCGTGGGCGACGACATCAAGAGCCAGGTCGGCGCCACGATCGTGCACCGCACGCTCGCCCGCCTGTTCGAGGACCGCGGCACCACGATCGACCACACGTACCAGCTGAACTTCGGCGGGAACATGGACTTCATGAACATGCTCGAGCGCAAGCGGCTGAAGTCCAAGAAGATCAGCAAGACGCAGTCGGTCACCTCGCAGATCGACCAGGGCATCAGCGACCGCGA
>DASUCO010000238.1:0-2859 GCA_036275955.1 Acidimicrobiales bacterium | reverse complement strand
TCATCGCGTCACGCTCAGGATCCGGTAGCCCATCCTCGACTTCAGTCGATCGACGGCCCACCCCTCCTGGGTGAGCCACGCCGCGAGTGAATCGGAGCCGAGGTGCTTGTGCACCACCAGGATCGTCTCTCCGTTCGCGTCGAGCCGGGGGAGCCACTCCCGGAGCAGGTCGTGCAGCGCCGGCTTGCCGATGCGGATCGGCGGGTTCGACCAGATCGTGCGGAACCGCAGGTCGTCCGGCACCGCGTCCGGCGTCACCGCCCGCACGTTGTCGAAGCCGTTGGTCCTGGCGTTCTCGGCGGTGAGCTCGACGGCTCGGCGGTTGACATCGACGGCCCACACGTCGGCGTCGGGGGCCCGGGCCGCCATCGTCACCGCCAGCGCGCCGTAGCCGCAGCCGAGGTCGAGGAGCGCACCGCTCTGCGCCGGCTCGGGGGCCTCCAGCAGCAGCAGCTTCGAGCCGGGATCGACGTCCTCCTTGGAGAACACGCCGCTGTCGGTGACGAGGTCGAGCGTCACGTCGGGGAGGGCCAGCCGCACCGTCCGTCGATCGGACGCCACCGCCGGCTCCTCCTCGAAGTACTGCTGCGGCACACCGGTATCCTCGCTGGTCGTGGCCCCCTACGCGATCCGGATCGTCGGTGACCCCGTCCTGCGCCAGCGGGCCAGCGAGATCACCGAGATCGACGGCCGCCTGGCCCGCCTGGCCGACGACATGGTCGCCACGCTGTACGACGCCGCCGGGCTCGGCCTCGCCGCGCCGCAGGTCGGCGTGCAGAAGCGGCTGTTCGTGTACGACCTGCACGACGACACCGGTCCCAAGGTCATCGTGAACCCCACGATCTCGGAGCACCGCGGCGAGTGGGTCTACGAGGAGGGGTGCCTGTCGGTCCCCGGTCTGGCGTGGGAGATCGTGCGGCCCAAGGAGATCCACCTCACCGGCCACGACCTCCACGGCAACGAGGTGTCGATCGAGGCCGACGAGCTGCTGGCCCGGCTGTTCCAGCACGAGCTCGACCACCTCGACGGCAGGCTGCTGCTCGACCTGCTCGACGAGGACCAGCGCAAGCAGGCGATGCGCGCCATGCGCGAGCGCCTGCTGGCGACGAGCGACACGGTCAGCGCCAAGTCCGGGCTCCGAGTCCCGGGCCTTTGAGCGAGCCTGCGAGCGAGGCCCGAGCGGCCCGGCCGCAGGCCACTGAGCGGGAAGCATGAAGCTCGCCTATCTCGGCACCCCCGAGGCGGCGGTCCCGCCGCTGCGCGCCCTGGTCGAGGCGGGTCACGAGATCCCGATCGTCGTCTCGCAGGCGGACAAGAAGCGCGGACGCGGCGGGGCGCTCGTGCCCAGCCCGGTCAAGGCGGCGGCGCTGGAGCTGGGCATCCCGGTCACGTCCCGCGTCGCCGACGTCGTCGATGCCGGCGTCGAGCTCGGCGTCGTCGTCGCCTTCGGTCGGTTGATCAAGCGAGACGTCCTTGCTCGCGTGCCCATGATCAACGTGCACTTCTCGCTGCTGCCGCGTTGGCGTGGGGCGGCGCCGGTCGAGCGGGCGATCCTGGCCGGTGACACCGAGACCGGCGTCGGGATCATGCAGCTGGAGGAGGAGCTCGACACGGGCGGGCTGTACGCCGAGGAGCGGGTGACCATCGGTCCGGACGAGACGGCCGACGAGCTGCGCGCCCGACTGGTCGACATCGGCACCAGCCTGCTGGTCGACACCCTGGCGCGCCCCCTGACCGAACCCGTGCCGCAGGTGGGCCAGCCGACGTACGCGGCGAAGATCGAGCCGGACGAGCTGCGCATCGACTGGTCGCGCCCGGCGGAGGAGATCCACCGCCTCGTTCGGCTGGGCCGGGCGTGGACGACGTTCCGCGGCGACCGGCTGCGCGTCCTTCGCGGCACACCCACGGTCTCGAACCTCGAGCCCGGGGTGCTCGACGGTGCCCTGGTCGGCACCGGCCGCGGCGCGCTGGAGCTGGTCGAGGTGCAGCCGGCGGGCAAGGGACCGCAGCCGGCCGCAGCATGGCGCAACGGCGCCCGGCTCCAGCCCGGGGATCACCTCGAGTGAAGAAGAACCCGCGGGCGCTGGCGCTCGACGCGCTGGCGCGCATCGACGACGGCGCGTACGCCAACCTCGTGCTCCCGGGGATGCTCGACCACAGCAACCTCCCCGAGCGCGATCGCGGGTTCGTGACCGAGCTCGTCTACGGCACGACGCGCATGCGGCGCGCATGCGACTTCCTGGTCGACCGCTTCGTCATGCGCCCGCTCGACGGGCCGACGCGCAACGCGCTGCGGCTCGGCGCGTACCAGCTCCACTTCCTGCAGACGCCGGCGCATGCCGCGGTGTCCGCGACGGTCGACGTTGCGCCCAAGCGGTCGTCCGGGCTCGTGAACGCCGTCCTCCGCAAGGTGGCGTCGGCGCCGGTGCAGTGGCCCGACGACGCCACTCGCCTGAGCTACCCCGATTGGATCGTCGAGCGGCTCACGGCCGACCTCGGACGCGACGATGCGATCGGCGCGCTCGAGCAGATGGACGTCAACCCGGAGGTGACCACCCGCGCCGACGGCTACGTGCAGGACCTCGCGTCGCAGTGGGTGGCCGAGGCCGTCGGCGCCCAGGCGGGGGACCGGGTGGCCGACACCTGCGCCGGTCCCGGCGGCAAGGCCACCGCGATGGCGAGCGGCGGCGCCTGGATCGCGGCGTCCGATTCCCAGGTGGGTCGGGCCGGGCTGGTGGCGGACAACGCCGCGAAGCTGCGTCTCGACGTGGCCGTGGTGGCGGCCGACGGGCGCCGGCCCCCGTGGCGGCCGGGGTCGTTCGACCGGGTGCTGGTCGACGCGCCGTGCTCGGGCCTGGG
>DASUCO010000237.1:0-2576 GCA_036275955.1 Acidimicrobiales bacterium | reverse complement strand
ATGCTCGAGCGCAGCGAGGCGCACAGCGTCGACCAGCGCGCCGTGCAGGAGGCCGGTCGCACGTTGGAGATGGCGCTGGCCGCCCACGGCGTCGAGACCAGGCTGATCGGCGCCACCGTGGGTCCCACCGTCACCCGCTTCGAGCTCGAGCTCGGCCCCGGCGTGAAGGTGAACCGGGTGACGTCGCTGTCGAAGGACATCGCGTACGCGATGGCGTCGCCCGACGTGCGCATCCTGGCCCCGATCCCGGGCCGGTCGGCCATCGGCGTCGAGGTTCCCAACGTCGACCGCCAGCTCGTGGCCGTGGGCGACATCCTCTCGAGCGAGGAGGCGCGGCGCGCGACGCACCCGGCCGAGGTGGCGCTCGGTCGCGACATCGCCGGTCGTGCCGTCATGATCAACCTGGCGCAGATGCCGCACCTGCTCATCGCCGGCGCCACCGGTGCCGGCAAGTCGTCGTGCATCAACACGCTGATCACATCACTGCTCATGCGCACCACGCCCGAGCAGCTGCGCATGATCCTCGTCGACCCCAAGCGCGTCGAGCTGGGGCAGTACAACGGGCTGCCGCACCTGCTCACGCCCGTCGTGGTGAACCCCAAGAAGGCGGCCAACGCGCTGGCGTGGGCGGTCAAGGAGATGGAGAAGCGCTACGACCTGCTGAGCGAGGTCGGCGTGCGCGACATCACCGGCTACAACGCGGCGTACGACCGCGGGGACCTCGAGGACATCGAGCCGCAGCGGCTCGACGAGGAGAAGAAGCAGTACACGCGCCTGCCGTTCATCATCATCGTCGTCGACGAGCTGAACGACCTGATGATGGTCGCAGCCCGCGACGTCGAGGAGTCGATCTGCCGCATCGCCCAGATGGCGCGCGCCGTCGGCATCCACCTCGTGATCGCCACCCAGCGCCCGTCGGTCAACGTCATCACCGGCGTGATCAAGGCCAACATCCCGGCCCGCCTGGCGTTCGCGGTGTCGACCATGGCCGACTCCCGCGTCATCCTCGACCAGGGCGGCGCCGAGCGCCTGGTCGGCAAGGGCGACCTGCTGCTCCTCGGCCCGGCGTCGTCGCACCCCCGCCGCATCCAGGGCTCCTGGGTCAGCGAGGAGGAGGTCAAGAAGGTCGTCGGCTACTGGCGCCGGCAGTCGACCGTCATCCGCTACGACGAGACGCTCGGCGGCGACGAGGACCCGCTCCTGTCGGCGGGCAACACCAGCGGTGGTGGTTCGGGTGACGATGACGACGACGAGCTGCTGAAGCAGGCGATGGAGCTCGTCGTGCGCTCGCAGCTGGGCTCGACGTCGATGCTGCAGCGCAAGCTGCGGGTCGGCTTCGCGCGAGCCGGTCGCCTCATGGACCTGCTGGAGCAGAAGGGCGTCGTCGGTCCGTCGACCGGCTCCAAGGCGCGCGAGGTGATGATGACGCCCGAGGAGCTCGACCTCGTGCTCGCGAACGGCGAGGGCTAGGCGGGGATCGGGGCCATCCCCATCATGTCGGCGAAGTTGCCGCTGTAGAACCGCTCCTTGGCCGCCTCGCTGGTGCCGGCCATCGACGCCTCGAAGCGGCCCAGCGGGTCCTTGCCGCCCTCGGGGTGCGGGTAGTCCGACGAGAACAGGAACAGGTCGTCGCCGCACTGCTCGATGAGCCAGCCCACAGGCTCGGTCGGGAACGGGGTGATGGCCAGGTTGCGGTGCACGTACTCGCTGGCCTGCAACGGCAGGTCCTTGAGGTACTGCTCGGTGCGACCGAACGTCGACTGCACGATGTCGAGGCGACGCAGCCACGGCACCACCCACATGGCACCGAGCTCGATGACGCCGCCGCGGAGGCCGGGGAACGACTCGAACGTGCCGTCGAGCACCAGCGCGGACAGGAATGCCTCGGGGGAGTGGTGCAGGACCATGTAGTCCTTCGAGCGGATGTTCTCGCCGCCACCGAGCAGGTCGGTCACCGGCCGGCCGTTCTCGTGGAACTGGCGGCGCAGGCCGCGGCGGTCGCCGCCGATGTGCAACAGGAACGGCACGTTGCGCTCCTCCAGCGTGCGCCAGAACGGATCCCAGTCCGGATGCGTCGGCGACTGCTCCTTGGGCGGCGCGCTCGGGATCATGATCGCCCCGTTGCCGGCGTCGAGCGCCTCGTTCGTGAGCTGCACGGTGGTCTCGACGTCGAGCCACGTGATCGACGCCACGCCGATGAGTCGGTCGTCGTCGGCGCAGAAGTCGGCCATGGCGCGGTTGAGGGCGCGCGTGCCGCCGATCATGACCTCGTCGTCCTTCGACTGGAACTGGGTGCCGGCGAAGGTCGGGAAGACGAGCTGCTTGTGGAAGCCGAGCAGGTCGAGTGCGCGCGTGCGCTCGGCGGGGTCGAACGCACCGAGGGCGCCCCAGCCCTTGGCCGTCATCAGCTGCTCCTCGAGGCGGGCGGCGGCATCGGCGTCGCCGCGACGGGCGGCGGCCGCCTGCACTGCCTTGTCGGCCAGCTTCCCGGCGCCCCCCAGGTAGAGCGGGCGGATCTTGTCGCGGACGTCGGGATCGGCGTAGGCGGGGAGCCAGTCGTCGATCTCCATCACGTG
>DASUCO010000236.1:0-3128 GCA_036275955.1 Acidimicrobiales bacterium | reverse complement strand
GTGGCCACCGTGGCGTGGGACGTCGGCCTGGAGGCGTCGCCGCGTGGCGCCTTCGGTGCCATCGGCACCTTCGCCAACCAGGCGCTCGGGGCGTGGGTCTCCATCGCGCTGTGGACCGGCACGGCGGCGATGCTCGGCTCGATGCTGCCGATCTGGACGCGGTTCCGGCGCGGCGGCAGCGGCATCGGGCCGGCGCTGGCCCTGCTCGTCGTCTACACCCCGCTGCTGGCTGCCACCGGCCTGGCCATCGGCTCGTTCGTCTACGGCACCACGCAGCGATGGCGGTACGCGCTCCTGGCGGGCCTGGCCGCCATCGTGGTCACCGAGTACCTGGCGTGGATCACCGACCTGCAGACGGGCTGGGGCATCACCAACGGTCCCGAGGTCGGTCTGTGGTCGGCCATCCTTGCCCTCGTGCTCCTCGGACTGCGACGCCCCTGATGCACGACGACGTCCTCGCCTCGCTCGCCGGTGTTGCCGACGCGCTCGTCGCGCTGCCGGGCGACGCGTTCGAACGGCGGCCGGCGCCGGACGAGTGGTCGGTGGCCCAGGTGATCGGGCACCTGCGGGCTGCAGACGCCATCTGGCGTCCGCGCATCCTGTTCGCGCTGGTGCACGACGGCCTGCCGCTGCCGGACGTCGACGAGCGCCTGTTGCAGACGGTGCTCGACGACGGCGGCCTCGACGTCGCCGCCCAGGTGCTCGCCTACGCGTTCGGTCGCGCCGAGCTGTGCGGCGTGCTGGCGGCGGCCGACGGCGACGCGTGGTCACGCACGTTCGTCCACTCGACGTTCGGCGCCATCAGCGTGCTGGACGCGTGCCAGATGGTGATCGGGCACGAGGCCGAGCACCTGGCGCAGATCCGCGCCGCTCAGTAGCCGAGGCGGTCGAGCATCCCCGAGCGGCGCTGCCAGTCCTTGTCGACGCGCACGAACAGCTCGACGAACGCGCCCTCGGGCAGCTGCTCGCGCACGAGCGTGCCGACCTCCTTGAGGACCCCGCCGCCCTTGCCGATCACGATGCCCTTCTGGGAGTCGCGCTCGACGAGGATCTCGATGCGCACGCGCGGCCACTCCCACTCGGTGACGCGGGTGGCCAGCGAGTGGGGCAGCTCCTCGCGCAGCAGCCGGAACAGCTGCTCGCGCACGAGCTCGGCCACCCAGAACGCCTCGGGCACGTCGGAGACCATGTCGTCCGGGTAGTACTGCGGACCCTCGGGCAGGCGGGCGACGATCTCCTCGACCAGCGGCTCGATGCCCTTGCCGGTCACCGCCGACACCGGGAAGTACTCGGAGAAGTCCAGCGCGCTCACGGCGGTGAGCATCTCGATCACCTCCTTGCGGGAGGCGACGTCGACCTTGTTGACCACCACCAGCGCCGAGCGCGGCAGCGGCTCGGCCACGAAGCGGTCACCGCGCCCGAAGGGCTGCGTGGCGTCGAGCACGAACGCCACCACGTCGACGTCGCCGGAGGCGGCGCCGCGCGCCGTCTCGTTGAGCCGGGCGCTGAGCGGGCCGCGCGGCTTGTGGATGCCGGGCGTGTCGACGAACACCACCTGGGCGTCGGCGCGGGTGAGGACGCCGCGCACCTGCGAGCGCGTCGTCTGCGGCTTGTCCGAGACGATCGACACCTTGGTGCCGAGGATCTGGTTCAGCAGCGTCGACTTGCCGACGTTGGGCCGGCCCACCAGGGCGGCGAACCCGCTCTTCACGCGCTGGCCTCGACCGGCTTCCAGTCGCGCGGCCGGGGCGTGATGCGCACGCGCTCGATGCGGCGGCCGTCGATGGTGTCGGCGGTGAGCGTGTGGCCGTCGACCTCGATCGACTCGCCCTCCGCCGGCACGTGACCCAGCTGGGTGAACAACAGACCGGCGACGGTGTCCCAGTCGCCGGTGGGCAGCTCGAGCCCGAGGTCCTCGTTGGCCTCGTCCAGCGAGAGGCGCCCGCTCACGCGGATGTCGCCGTTGGGCAGGTGCTCGACGGGTGCCGTCTCGATGTCGTACTCGTCGACGATCTCGCCCACCAGCTCCTCGATGAGGTCCTCGAGCGTGACCAGCCCGGCGGTGCCGCCGTACTCGTCGACGACGATCGCCATGTGCTGCTTGTTGGCCTGCATCTCGCGCATCAGCTCGGCGACCTTCTTGGTCTCGGGCACGAACATGGCGTCCCGCATGAGCGACTCGACCTTGGCCGTGCTGCGAGCGGCGCGCACGGCGAGCATCAAGTCCTTGGTGAACGCGATGCCGAGGATGTCGTCGACGCCGCCCTCGCCGATCACCGGGATGCGGCTGAAGCCCCGGGCCAGCAGCTCGTCGACGACGTCGTCGACGCGCTTGTCGATGCCGACGGTGACCATGTCGGGCCTCGGCACCATCACCTCGCGGGCGACGGTGTCACCGAAGTCGATGATCGAGCCGATGAGCTTGCGCTCCTCGCTCTCGATCTGCCCCTCCTCCATCGCCACCTCGGCGAAGGCCAGCAGCTCGTCCTCCGACACCACCGGGCCGTCGGGCCGGCCCTTGCCGGGCAGGAGGATGTTGGAGATGCGGATCAGCGCCCGCGTCAGGATGCGCAGCGGGGGGAAGCCGGCCAGCACGCTGACGATGGGCGCCACGAACAGCGCGGTGCGCTCGGGGTGCTGCAGCGCGTACGTCTTGGGTGCCGCCTCGGCCATCACGTAGATCACGACGGCCACGACCACCAGCGACAGCGCGATGCCGAGGGGTCCGAAGTGGCTCTCGGCCTCGAGGCCGACGATCCCGGCCGTCATCAGGTGGCAGATGAGGATGAGCAGCAGCACCGGGTTGAGGAACCGCTCGCGGTGCTCGAGCAGGCGCACCAGCGACGGCGCGCCGCGGCGGCCGTCCTCCTGCAGCGCCAGCGCCTTGGCCCGGGGAACGTTGGTGATGGCCGTCTCGGCCGCCGCCAGCAGCGCCGCGAAGGCGACGAGCACGACGACGGCGCTGATGGTCGGGACGAGCGACGCCATCAGGCTCTCGGCCGGTGGAAGCGCGCCAGCAGGTCGTCCTGCTTGGCGAACATGACGGCCTCTTCTTCGGGATCGGCGTGGTCCATGCCCAGCACGTGCAGGATCCCGTGCACCACGAGCAGCGCCACCTCGTCGTCGGT
>DASUCO010000235.1:0-25744 GCA_036275955.1 Acidimicrobiales bacterium | reverse complement strand
CGAGAGGGCGGTGGCGACGTCGCCGTCTACGGCGCGCGGCCCGCGGTGGCGCGCCTCCTGCACACGACCGGCTTCGATCGCGTCGCTGCCGTGTCCGACAGCGAGCAGGACGCGCTCAAGGCGCTGGCGGAATCCGCCTAGGCGACGAACAGGTGGGAGCCGATCTCGGCCAGCGTGCCGAGGTCGTGCACGTCGTTGGCCAGAAACGGCACCCGCACCAGCGGCGCCGGTGCGACCTGCTCGGCCAGGCCCGCCAGCTCGTGCTCCTCCTCGTCTGCCATCTGGCGGAAGTCCGCGAGGTTGGCGTAGAGGGACCCGATCGGTGAGCCGGCCAGCGTCTCGGCCCGGGCGCGGTCGGCCTCGGCGCGGCCGTCGCCGAAGCGCGGGTGCATGCGGTTCACGATGAGCGCCTCGACCGGCAGGTGCGTCTGCGCCAGCTTCTTGGCGAAGAACGTCGCCTCGTCGACGGTGTCGGCCCGGGGCGACGCCACCAGCACGTAGGCCGTCTCGTCCGCGGTGAGCAGCGCCTGGACCGCGGCGGCGCGCTGACGAAAGCCGGCCTCCATGCCTTCGAAGGCCTGGAAGAACGACAGCGCGTCGTCGAGCACCTCGCCGCCGACGACCTTGCCCACGGTGCGCACGAACGCCTGGGCGGCGACGTTCACCGCCTTCATGTAGGCGCGCGTCGGCGTCATCAGCATCCGGTAGAGCCGATGGTCGAGGAACCGGGTGAGTCGGCGTGACGCGTCGAGGAAGTCGAGCGCGTTGCGCGTGGGCGGCGTGTCCACCACGACGAGGTCGTACGACGGATCGGCGTGGAGCTCGTAGAGCTTCTCGCCGGCCATGTACTCCTGCGTTCCGGAGAGCGCGCCCGAGATGTTCCGGTAGAAGGGGTTGGCGAGGATGCGCGCGGCCTGGTCGGCGTCTTCGGAGTACGTCTGCACCAAGCCGTCGAAGGTCGACTTGGTGTCGAGCATCATCGCCCACAGCTCACCTGACCAGTCGCCCTCGATGCGCTTGGGCTCGTTGCTGAGCGACTCGATGCCGAGCGTGTCGGCCAGCCGCTTGGCCGGGTCGATGGTGACGACGACCGCACGACGGCCGCGCCGCGCTGCCTCCATGGCGAGCACCGCGGCGGTCGTGGTCTTGCCGACGCCGCCGGAGCCGGCGCACACGATCGTGCTGCGGGTCGTGACGATCTCGCTGAGGTCGCTCATGCGAGTCCCTCGACGCCGTCCTGCAGGGCGCGGGCCAGCACGGTCAGGTCGTCTGGGCCGAGGTCGGCCTTGAACAGGAACGGCAGGCGCAGCTGGGGGAGCGGCAGCAGCTCGGCCAGGCGGGCCAGCTGCTCCTCCTGCAGCGCGGTGCGGCGGCGGCGGAACTCGGCCGCCTCCTTGAGCGCGCCGGCCTCGCCGTCGCGCAGGGTCGTGCCCGCCGCCTCGGCCGCGGCCACCGGGTCGACGTCGAGGCCGTCGAGGTGCGGGTAGAGCCCGTTCACGACGACCGGTCCGAGGCTGACGCCGACGCGGTCCTCGAGGTGGAACGCCGTCTCGACCAGCTCGTTCACCGGCGTCTCCTCCGGCAGCGTCACCAGCATCACGCTCGCTCGCGCCGGGTCGCCCAGCAGCTCGACGACCTCCTGGGCCTGGGTGTTGATGGGTCCGACCTTGACGCTGTCGAGCAGCGATCGGGCGGCGAGCAGGAACGTGATGGCGTGGCCGGCAGCGGGAGCGTCGAGCACGATCAGGTCGGCGACGTTCTTCTGCTCCAGCTGCTTCACCTTGCCGAGGATGAGGATGTCCTTGATGCCGGGCGCGGCCGTCGACACGACGTCGAGCGCACCGGTGGACACCAGGCGCTTGGACACCCGGCGCATGCCGTGGTCGTCGAGGTACTCGAGGAGGGCGTCGTCGGGGGTGAGCGTGCGACCGCGCACCTCGCCGTCGGTGCCGGTGCGGGGGTGGAGGATGGACTCCTCGTAGTCGAGCGGCGGTCGGCCGAACAGGGCGGCGAGCCCGCTCTTGCCCTCGACCTCGACGATCAGGGTGTCCTGGCCCTGGGACGCGGCGAGGCGGGCCAACGCCGCGGTGACGGTGGTTTTGCCGACCCCGCCCTTCCCCGCAACGATGACCACCCTTGATGCGCGGAGGAAGTCGGCGGGCTGCACCCGCGTCGAGGCTAGCGGGGGTCGTTCTGGCCCTTTGCGCCCTGTTCCTCGCCGCCGACGCCGCCGGCGCCCAGGACGAGCCCCGCCGCTTCGTGGACGTGGCCCAGGTCTCGGGGTGGATCGACCCCGTGCTCGCCGACTTCGTGCTGGAGACGATCGAGACGTCGGAGCGGACCGGGCCGGAGGTGCTCATCCTCCAGGTCGACAGCCCCGGGTCGCTGGTCGACGACGACACGTTCGACGAGCTGGTCGTCGCGATCACCGACGCCGACGTGCCGATCGCGGTGTGGGTGGGCGACTCGGGGTCCCGGGCGAGCCGGGCCGCGGGCCGCCTCGTCGAAGCGGCCGACGTCGCCGGCATGGCGCCCCGCACGCGCGTGGACGTCGACGGCCGGACGTTCCGTCCCGGTGGCGCCCTGAAGGCGGGGGTGGTCGACCTCAACCAGGAGGAGTCGGCCGTCCTGGGCACCTTCATCGCCGCCCTGGACGGCGAGGAGGTCGATGGTCGCGAGCTCGACACCGCCGACTTCGAGGAGCAGGAGGACGGCCCGCCGACGGCGCGCCTGAACGTGCAGTCCAAGCTGGCCAAGCTCGACCTGTGGCCGAGGCTGATGCACAGCTTCGCCAGCCCGCCGGTCGCCTACCTGTTGCTGGCCGCCGGCCTCGTGCTGCTGGTGTTCGAGCTGTTCACCGGCGGCATCGGCATCGCCGGCGGCGTCGGCGCCCTGTCCCTGGTCCTGGGGTCGTACGGCCTCGCCGTGCTGCCCACCAACCCGGTGGGTGTCGCGCTCCTCGTCCTCGGGATGTTCGGCTTCGCCGTCGACGTGCAGACCGGCGTGCCCCGGGTGTGGACCGGCATCGGCCTCGTGGCGTTCGTCGTCGGCTCGGTGGTGCTCTACGACGACCCGGTCTCGCTCGGCTGGATCCCCCTCGTCGCCGGCGTCGTCGGCGTCCTCTTGATGATGCTCGGTGGTCTCCCGGCCACGGTGCGGAGTCGTTTCTCCACGCCGACCATCGGCCGGGAGTCGATGGTCGGCGAGGTGGGCGAGGCGGTGGCCGACGTCGAGCCCGACGGCGTGGTGCGGATCCGGGGCGCCCTGTGGCCGGCCCACGCCAACCGCTCCACGCCCGTCACCGCAGGTCAGGCGGTGCGCGTCATCGCCATCGACGGACCTCGGCTGCAGGTGGAACCTGTCGCCGAAAGCGGTCCAAAACCCCTCTTGTAGACGGTGACAGTGCCTGGTTAGGGTCCGCCACAAGCGCTGAAGACGGGGGGCCGTAGCTCATGAGCGCACTTCGCATCGACGACGACTGGCAGATCAAGGCTGCGTGCCGCGGACCGCAGGCTGCGGTGTTCTTCCCACCGTCGTACTTCGAGCGCAAGGACGAGAAGCTGGACCGCGAGACCCGGGCCAAGGCCATCTGCGCGCAGTGCGCGGTGCGGGAGCCGTGCCTCGAGTTCGCGGTCGACATCCGCGAGCCGCACGGCATCTGGGGCGGGCTCAACGAGCTGGAGCGCAAGGCACTCATCGAGGACTGATGATGGGGCTGGCGATCGTCATGGCGATCATCCTCGTCTTCATCCTCACCCTGGTCGCCGGCCTGAAGATCATCGAACGCGATCACCGACCGGCCGAGGAGCAGCTCAAGGAGCGCTTCGCCCGGGGCGAGATCAACGAGGCGCAGTACCTGCGGAGCCTCGCCATCCTCCAGCACGGCACCGACTTCCTGCTCGAGGCCGAGCGGGAGCCGGCGTCGCTACCGCGGGAGCCGGGGGCCGGCGACTCGTAGGTCGTCGCGGCGGCGGGTGACACCCGTCGCGTCGAGGATCCCGAGCAGCGGCAGCAGGTACTTCCGCGTGGTGCCCAGCGCGTCGCGGATCTCGGCCACCGTGACCCCGTCCGGTCGGACCGTCAGCAGCGCGGCGACGGCGCGTGCGGCGGCGTCGATCGCGCTCGGGGCGAACCAGATGCCGTCGCGTTCCACCGCCAGCCCGCGGCGCACCGCGTCGCGAACCAGCTCGCGCGGCACGCCGTCGGGCGGCGGTGGCGCGAACGGGTGCTCGGTCAGCGCCGCCAGCCACGGGTGGTCGGCCAGGGGATCTGCCGCGTCGACGGGTCGAGCAAGGCCCCGCTCGACGGTGATGCCCTCGAGCGTCGCCAGCACGGCGCGCTCGCGCTCGTCGAGGAGCGCCACGTCGAGGCCCGCATCGACCCGCGCCCGCAGGTCGGCGGCCATGGCGTCGAGGGCGCCAGCCGACACCACCCAGCGCCCGATGGTGGCCGGTGCGCGCACGCCGGTGCGCCGCTCGACGTCGTCGACCTCGATCCAGTCGGCCGGCTGGTCGGGCGCCACGTCGAGGAGCTGGCCACCGCCCACCGTCTCGCCCCGGCCGCTCTCGCGCAGGATGAACCGGTCGCCGGGCAGGAGCGGCAGGGCGCGAGGGAGTCGAACCCGAACCGGGCCGTCTGATCCCGGCTCGATGGGTCCGGGCGCGAGCACGCGCAGCCGGACGGGGTGCTCGCCGGACCCGATGTACGCCACGTAGGCGCCGCGCCGGCTGACCTCGTGGTCGAGCGACGCGAGCACGTGCAGCGTGGCGTCGAACGTCGTGGTGTGGTGCCACTGCCCGGGACGCACCAGCGGGTCGCCGCGACCGATCTCGTCGTGACCGATGCCGGTCACGTTCACCGCCACTCGCCGCCCGGGCGCGACGTCGTTCATCGACTCGCCGTGGCTCTGCAGTGCACGGATGCGCACACGACGATCGCGCACGACGAGGTCGTCGCCGACGCGCAGCGCGCCGCCGGTGAGCGTGCCGGTGACGACGGTGCCGGCGCCCCTTGCCGCGAACGCGCGATCGACCCACAGCCGCGGGCGATCGCGATCCACCGCCGGCGGTGTGCGCGCCAGGAGCGCGTCGAGCTCCTCGCGCAGCGCGTCGAGCCCGATGCCTGCGGGCGCGTCGACGGCGACGACCGGCGCGGTCTCGAGGAACGTGCCTCGCACGTTCGGAGTGAGGTCGGGTCGCGCCTCGGTGACGCCGACCTTGGTGAGAGCGATCACCCCGTGCCGCACGCCGAGCAGCTCGACGATGCGGAGGTGCTCCTCCGACTGCGGCTTCCAGCCCTCGGTGGCGGCCACCACGAACAGGCACGCGTCGATGGCGCCGG
Organism: Acidimicrobiales bacterium; assembly: GCA_036275955.1. Taxonomy (GTDB): domain Bacteria; phylum Actinomycetota; class Acidimicrobiia; order Acidimicrobiales; family CADCSY01; genus DATLFP01. The sequence goes on along the minus strand of DASUCO010000235.1, from coordinate 20,404 downwards.
CGCCGGCGAGCATGTTCCGCAGGAAGCGCACGTGTCCGGGCACGTCGACGAAGGCCAGTCCCCGGCCGCTGGGTAGCACCGTCGACGCGAACCCGAGGTCGATCGTGAGTCCCCGCGCCTTCTCCTCGGCCCACCGGTCGGGATCGGTTCCCGTCAGCGCGTGCACGAGCGTCGACTTGCCGTGGTCGACGTGGCCGGCGGTGCCGACGACGTGCCATGACATGGTCACCGAAGCGTGGCGGCCACGTGCGTGTCGTCCGCCGGGTCGACGGTGCGCAGGTCCAGGATCGTTCGACCGCCGTCGACGCGGCCGATGATCGGCGGCGTCGCGGCGCGAAGGCGAGCGAGGACGTCACCGTCGACGGCGACGCCGGCCGACGGGATCTCGACGCCGGGCAGGGTGCCGCCACCGGCCACCGATGCGCACTCGACGACGGCACCGACGCCGAGGGCGACGGCGCGCGCGTGCAGCGCCGTCACCGGTGTGGCAGCCATCCGCCAGAAGGGGATGGCATCGCCCTCGCGGCGCAGGTAGGCGAGGGCGACGTCCTGCAGCGCGTGCAGCAGCAGGCTTCCCGGTCGCAGGGCGCGAGCCAGGGGGTGGGCCGCGCACCGGGCGACGAGGTCGGCGCGGCCGGCGATGATCCCGGCCTGCGGACCGCCGAGCAGCTTGTCGCCCGAGAACGTGACGAGCGCGGCGCCGTCGACCAACGTCTGTCGCGCTGCGGGCTCACCCGCGAGCCACGGCGGCGGACCGCCTTCGAGCCACGGCGTCGCCGCATCGAGCAGGCCGGAGCCGATGTCGACCACGACCGGCGCGTCGATGGTGGCCAGCTCGCGCACGGTGACGGACTCGGTGAAGCCGGTCAGCCGGTAGTTCGACGGGTGCACCTTCAGCGCGACGGCCAGTCGACCGGCACCGGTGAAGTCGCTGAGCTTGGTGCGGTTGGTGGTGCCGACCTCGACCAGCTCAGCGCCGCTCGTGGCGAGCACGTCGGGGATGCGGAAGCCACCACCGATCTCGATGAGCTCGCCGCGACTCACGGCCACCCGATCCCCGGCCGCCAGCGCGGCGAGCACGAGCAGCACGGCAGCCGCACCGTTGTTCACGACGATGGCCGCCTCGGCACCGCAGGCGAGGGCCAGCAGGGGACCAACCGTGCTCTGCCGCGAGCCCCGTTGACCGGTCTCGAGGTCGAGCTCGAGGTTCGAGTACGAGGCGTCGGTGCGCACGGAGAGCGGCGCCCGACCGAGGTTGGTGTGCAGCAGCACGCCGGTGGCGTTGACCACCGGTCCGAGCAGCCGCCGGGCGGCGGCCTCGGCACGCGCCAGCGCGCCGTCGGCATCGCCGGCGGCGATCGCGTCCCGAGCGACGTCGACGAGGACGGGATGGGGCAGCCCGGTCGACGCCAGCGAGCGGGCGAGGGTGTCGACGGACGGCGGGCGGCCCACGGGTCGAATCCTTGCGCGTCCCTAGACTCCTCGCGATGCAGCGCACGCTCCGGGCGATCGGCGTCCTCATCGCCACCGCGCTCGTCGTGCCCATCGCCGCCGGCGGCACGGTCATGGCGGCGCTGCTCTTCCTCCCGCTGCCCGCGTCGATGCCGACGCCCATCGAGGGGGTCACGGCCCAGATCAGCTCGGTGTTCGACATCAACGGCCAGAAGATCGCCGAGTTCCGGCAGTTCGAGACGACCAAGCCCGTGAGCCGGGAGGACATCGCCGCCAACCCGTACCTCGTCAAGGCGCTGATCGCGGCCGAGGACCGGCGCTTCTACCAGCACCCCGGCGTCGACGTCATCGGCACCCTGCGGGCGCTGTGGGCCGACCTGCGGGGCGGCGCCATCGTGCAGGGTGGCTCGACGATCACGCAGCAGTACGTGAAGAACGCGTACGTCGGCGACGACCGCTCGCTCTCGCGCAAGATCCGCGAGGCGATCCTGGCCTCGCAGCTCGACCGCCAGGTCGAGAAGGACGAGATCCTGTTCCGCTACCTGTCGTCGGTGTACCTGGGTGAGGGCGCCCACGGCGTCGGCGCCGCGGCGGAGACGTACTTCGGCAAGACGCTGGGCCGCGACACGCTCACGCTGTCGGAGGCGGCCACGCTGGTCGGGCTGATCCCGGCCCCCAGCCGCTACGAGCCGCGCGGCAACGTCGAGCTGGCCGAGCAGAAGCGCCGCATCGTGCTGAACGCCATGCACGAGGAGGGCTACATCACCGACGCCGAGCTGCTCGAGGCGACGCGGCAGGAGCTGTGGCTGGGCGCGTTCGGGCCGCCGCCACCCGGTCAGCCGGCCACGATCGTGCTGCCGCGCCAGCAGGCGCGCACCGCGTACCCGTACTTCGTCGACTACGTCCGACGCTACGTCGAGGCCAAGTACGGCGAGGGCTCGGTGTACACGATGGGACTGCAGATCTACACGACGCTCGACCCGCGACTGCAGCAGGCGGCGGAGGAGGAGGTCGCCAAGTCGCTCGAGGGCACCGTGCCCCACCCCGACCCGGCCGTGGGGCCGGTGGAGATGGCGCTGGCCTCGGTCGAACCGGGCTCGGGCCGGGTCAAGGCGCTCGTCGGCGGGCGCGACTTCTACGCCGAGGGCGGCCAGGTGAACCTGGCGCTGGGCCGTGCGGGCGGCGGCAGCGGTCGCCAGCCCGGCTCGTCGTACAAGCCGTTCGTGCTGGCGACGGCCATCGAGCAGGGCGTGAAGCCGTCGAAGACGTACTCGGGTCGCAGCCCGCTCGAGATCGAGGGCTACAAGGTCGAGAACTACGGCGGTTCGTCGTACGGGTCGCTGACGCTGGCCGAGGCCACGAAGCGCTCCGTGAACACCATCTACGTGCAGCTGATCCGAGACGTCGGCGTCGATCGGACCATGGAGCTGTCGCGCAAGCTGGGCCTGAAGTCGGTGCCTGACTACGACCCGGCCAAGTACGGCCTGTCGGTGGCGCTCGGCGCGCTGGAGACCTCACCCATCGAGCTGGCCTCCGCGTACGGCGTGTGGGCGGCGCGCGGCGAGCGGGCGGAGCCGACGCCCATCGTGCGCATCCTCGACGCCAACGACGTCGTGCTCGAGAACAACGAGCAGCCCAAGCGCGAGCGCGTCGTGAAGGAGACGACGGCCGACACCATGAACGACGTCCTCCAGGGCGTGTTCACCCCGGGGGGCACGGCCGCCGGCAAGGGCCTCGACGACCGCCAGGCCGCGGGCAAGACGGGGACGACGCAGGAGAACCGCGACGCGCTGTTCGTCGGCTACACCGCCAACCTGTCGACCGCGGTGTGGATCGGCTACCGCAACAAGCCGGTGACGCTCAGCAACATCGCCGGCGTGCGCAGCGTCACTGGCGGCACCATCCCGGCCTCGACGTGGGAGCGGTTCATGAAGCGAGCGCACGAGGGGCTCGACGTCGTGAAGTTCTCCGAGCCGGCGCCCATCACCGAGATCGCTGACGAGGCCAAGCGCGAGGCGCGCGGTGGCTTCGACGTCGGCACGCGGCGCTCGCCCCGCCGCACCGACGGCGGCCCGGCCGAGAGCCAGCCCCTGCCGCCCCCGGCCGTCGAGCCGCCCCCGTCGACCACCACGACCACCAGGCCGGGCGGCGGCCTCTTCGACCCGTAGCTCGATCGTTCTCGTGACCGCAGCGGTGCCGATCCGCACCGTTCCGGTAGCGAGAACGGCGTGTGCGTGGCCTCAGATCAGCCGGGGCACTGCAGGACCTTCTCGCACGCGGTCTTGATGACCGGTGCGAACCACACCGCGTCGGGCGAGAACCCGAGCGGCGAGTAGCCCCGCGACGCGACGCCGACCACCTCGCCGGCCGAGTTGACCAGCGGCCCTCCCTGGAACTGGAAGCCGACCGGCGCGTCGTGCTGCACGCCGACCGCGCTCACGTCGCCGACGAGGCCCTGCGTGACCGCGCCGCCTCCGGCGCCCAGACCCGAGACCGCGAACACGCGCTCGCCGACGCCGATGATCGGGTCGCCCTCGGCCCATGGCAGCCGCTTGATGTTGCCGCGGTTGATCGACAGCAGCGCCAGGTCGTGGGCGCCGTCGTCCTCCCACGACACGAGCCGGGCCTCGATCTCCTCGCTGCCCTGGCGCACGGTGATCGGCGGACCCGGCTGCCGGGTCGCCGCCTTCACCGTCGTGAGCGACGTGAGCAGGAACGACTGCTCGGCGTCGGAGAAGACGACGAACCCGCTGCCGACCGAGGGACTGCCGTCCTCGCCCAGCGTGCTCACGAAGAAGACCGACGGCGACACCTCGTCGCGCAGGCGCTCGAGCGTCTCACCGGTCGCCGCCAGCTGCTCCAGCGGCTCCAGCTCGGCGCGCACGTCCTGCTTGGCCTGGTCGCGCTCGGCCTCGATGATCTTCACCGCGGTGTCGAGGCGCTCGGCGAACGTGGCCGCGAACTCGTCGGCCTTCTTGTCGCTGCTGTCGAGGCGGAACTCGTAGTAGGCGTACAGGACGGCGCCGCTGAACGCGGCGCCGAGTGACAGGGACAGGATCAGCGCGGTGATGCCGAGGACCGAGCGGGGCAGCAGCCGACCCATCCAGCTCGCGTCGCGACCGTCCTCCTCCGGCATGTGACGCACGGTACCGCTCGCGCCACGGACCCTCGGAGAAGGCGGCCGGTACGCTCGCCCCGTGGCTCTGCTCGCGGTGCTGTTCCTGGTGGTCCCGCTGGTCGAGCTCTACGTGATCATCCAGGTCGGCCAAGCCATCGGCGCCCTGAGCACCGTCGGGATCCTGCTGCTCGACAGCCTCGTCGGCGGCTGGCTGATGAAGCGCGAGGGCGTGGCCGTGTTCCGCCGCCTGCAGGCCAAGCTCGAGCAGGGCGAGGTGCCCGGTTCCGAGCTGGTCGATGCCTTCCTCATCCTCCTCGGCGGCGCGCTCATGCTCACGCCCGGCTTCGTCACCGACCTCGTCGGCATGGCGCTGCTGCTCCCGCCCGTGCGCGTCGTGGTCCGCCGCGTGCTGGCCCGCCGCTTCACGGCCGTCGCCGTCCAGCGCTCCGGCTTCGGCGGGAACGTGATCGACCTGTGACCGACGACGTCCTCGTTCCGCGGGACGCGGCCACGGTGATGCTCGTGCGTGACGGCGCCGACGGCATGGAGGTCTTCATGCTGCGCCGCCACCTCAACAGCGCGTTCCTGGGTGGTGCCTACGTGTTCCCGGGTGGCGCCGTCGACGACCACGACCGCCACACCGCCCTCGACGCCGTGTGCGTCGGTCGCTCCGACGCCGCCGCCAGCGAGCTGCTGGGACTCGACCCGCCGGAGGGCGGGCTGGCGTTCTGGGTGGCCGCCATCCGCGAGGCGTTCGAGGAGGCCGGCGTGCTGCTGGCCTACGGCGACGACGGCGCCATCCTCGACTGGTCGGACCCTGCGGTCGCGGCGCGGTTCGCCGAGCATCGCAAGGCGGTCGACGCCGGCGAGCGCCGGCTCGTCGACGTCTGCGTCGAGGAGGGTCTCCAGCTGGCGGTCGACGCCATGCACTACTTCAGTCACTGGATCACGCCCGTCGGCCCGCCCCGCCGGTTCGACACGCGCTTCTTCGTGGCCAAGGCGCCCGAGGGCCACACGTACCTGCACGACGACCGCGAGACGATCGACAACGCGTGGGTGCGCCCGGCCGACGCCATCGCCATGCAGGAGCGGGGCGAGGTCGACATCATCTTCCCGACGCTGCGCTCGCTCGACGCCATCGGTCGCTTCGCCACCACCGACGAGCTGCTCGCGGCGGCTGCGGCCATCGAGCAGGTGCCGACGATGCTCCCGCGCGTGGTGAACGACCACGACGGCATGCGCATCCTGCTGCCCGGCGACCCCGGCTACGACGACGCGGTCAACCCGTGACCACCGATCTGGTTCCTGGCGTGCCGCGGGCGATCAGCCCGATGGTGCGCCGGATCCTGGCGCCCAACCCGGGGGTGTTCACCGGCCCGGGGACGAACACCTATCTCGTCGGCGTCGACGAGGTCGTCGTCGTCGACCCCGGTCCCGACCTCGGCGAGGACACCTCGCACCTGGATGCCATCGTCGCCTGTGGGAGCGACCGGATCCGCTGGATCGTGTGCACGCACACGCACCCCGACCACTCGCCGGGCACCGCCGCGCTCAAGGAGCGTACCGGCGCCGAGGTGCTGGCGTTCACCAGCAACGACAACCTCACCGTGGACCGCGAGATCGGTGACGGCTTCCAGCTCGAGGGCACCGAGTTCCGGCTCACCGCGCTGCACACGCCGGGCCACGCGTCGAACCACCTCTGCTACGTCCTCGAGGGCGAGCAGCTCCTGTTCTCGGGCGACCACATCATGAACGGGTCCACCGTGGTGATCGGCCCGCCCGACGGCGACATGGCGACGTACCTGGACCAGCTCGAGCGGCTGAAGGGCCTCCGCCTGCGCGCCATCGCCCCCGGCCACGGCGAGGTCATCGAGGACCCGATGGCCAAGGTCGACGAGTACCTCGTCCACCGGCGGGCCCGTGAGGACAAGGTGCTCGCCGTCCTGCGGGAGCGGGGCTCGGGAACGGTCAAGGAGCTCGTCGGCGCCGTGTACGACGACGTGCCCGAGGAGCGGCACTGGATCGCGGAGTCGTCGCTGTGGGCCCACCTCCGCAAGCTCGTCGACGATGGCCTCGCCACCACGACGGATCGCGACAGCGCCGAAGCGAGTTGGACCGCCGCATAGGAAACCCCAGCAAGCGCGCCGAATGAGTCGCGGGGGAATCTGCACATGGACGGCTCTGCGGGCCTGCCCCGCGTCATCGACCTGGATGAGGCAGCGAAGCTCCTGGCGATGAGCAGGGAGGGCGTCGCAGCACTCGTCGCAGCTGGCTACCTGCCGGTGGCCGCACCGGGCGCGTCCGAGTTCGCCCTGGGCGACGTCAAGGCGCTGCACGCACGGATGTCCGACGATCACGTCACCTACGACGTCATCGTGGACGACCCCGACCGGGTCGACCCCCAGGCGCTGCTCGACGCGCTCGACGGTCGCAGCGACGAGATGGCGCGTCGGGCCTTCGACATCTTCCAGACCGTCTTTCCCGAAGCCGGCGGGTGGTCGATGAACGAGCAGGCGCGCTTCATCGATCAGTCGCGACGTCGCTTCGAGGCGATCCTCGCCGTCACCGCGCACGGCGAGGCGGTCGACCTCGCGTCAGAGCTCGAGCAGGTCGGCGCCGCCGCCGCCTGGTCGCGGTCGTCGCTGCCCCAGCTCCTGGTCGTCCTGCGCATCTCCCGCGACCTCGTCGTGCAGACGGCGGTCGAGGTGGCCGAGGAGCGCGGCCGGCACTGGGGGCTGGCGCTGTCGCTCCTGCTCACGCGCGTGCTGCCGGCCATGGACCGCCTCACCGACGCCGTCGCCCAGGGCTACTGGGAGGCCGTGGTCGGCCGCGAGGAGGAGAGCCGCCAGCGCTACGAGAGCGTCGTCGAGCACGCCACCGACGGCGTGTACGAGCTCGACCTCGACGGGTGCGTCCAGTACGCGAACTCGGCGCTGGCGCTGGTCCTCGGCCGCCGGCTCAGCGAGCTGCACGGCGCCCGCGTCACGGACATCTTCACCCCCGTCGACGGTGCCGGTCGCCTGGAGGCCCTGCTGAGCGACTCGACGAGACGACTCGACCTCTCCATCGAGCGGCCGGACGGCGTCCGTCGCGAGCTGGCCGTCTTCACGTACCCACGCGTGCTCGGCGAGCGCATCGTCGGCTTCCAGGGCATCGTGCGTGACGTCAGTGCCGAGACGGAGATCGAGAGCCAGAAGAACGAGTTCCTGGCGCTCATCACACACGACCTCCGTCAGCCGCTCACCGCCGTGCTCGGCCTCGGCGTGACGCTCGAGGGCTACGCCAGCGAGCTGCCCGTCGATCGGCTCGAGCGCATGGGGACGTCGATCAGGCAGCAGGCCGAGCGCATGGCGCGCCTGGCCGACGACCTCGACGCCGCCAGTCGCATCGAGGCCCAGGCACTCATGGTCAACCTGCGCCCGACGTCGCTGCGACGCACGGTCGAGGACGCGCTGGGCACCATCGACGACGCCACCGATGTGCGCATCGAGGTGGCGCCGGAGATCGTCGTGCAGGCGGATCCGCGGCGGCTCGAACAGGTCGTCGCCAACCTGGTCGAGAACGCGATCGTCCACGGCGCGCGCCCGGTCGTCGTCCGCGCCGACACGTGCGGTGACGACGTGATCGAGGTCACCGTCGACGACGACGGCCGTGGCGTCGATGCCGACATTCGGCCGACGCTGTTCACCCGCATGCGGACGCGCGGTGATCGAGACGGAACCCGAGGTGGCGGCCTCGGGCTCGTGGTCGTTCGTGGCCTGGTCGAGGCCATGGGCGGGCGCGTCTGGTACACGGAACGCGTCGGCGGCGGCGCGTCGTTCCACCTCACACTGTCGACACCTCGCGTGTTCGCCGACCGCCGGGAGCGTCATGACTGACAAGCCGATCCTCGTTGCCGAGGGTGTGCGCAAGACCTACCGCGGCGCGGTGGAGGTGGAGGTGCTCAAGGGCATCGACCTCACCGTCCACGCCGGTGAGCTCGTGGCGGTGATGGGTCCGTCCGGCAACGGCAAGACCACGCTGCTCAACTGCCTGTCCGGTCTCGACGAGATCGACGCCGGGACGGTCCTCATCGACGGCGCCGACATCCACGCCATGCCTGACGCCAAGCGGACCGAGCACCGCGCCAGCCGCATGGGCTTCGTGTTCCAGAGCTTCAACCTGATCCCGGTCTTCACCGCCGCCGAGAACGTCGAGCTCCCGCTCCTCGTGACCGGCGTCAAGGCCAAGGAGGCGCGCCGTCGAGCCGAGGAGATCCTCGAGGTCGTCGGCCTCGCGCACCGACTGAGGAACCGCCCGCCCGAGCTGAGCGGCGGCGAGCAGCAGCGCGTGGCGATCGCGCGGGCGCTGGTGACGCAGCCGGCGATCGTGTGGGCCGACGAGCCCACCGGAAACCTCGACAGCGAGACGGCGGCGTCGGTGCTCGCACTCCTCAAGGAGGTGCACGCGGCCGGGCAGACGATCGTCATGGTGACCCACGACGCCGCCATCGGGCGCGCCGGCACGCGGCTCGTCAAGGTGACCGACGGCGTCATCACCTACGACGGCGGCGTCGACGTCCTCGATCTCACCGTCGTCGAGAAGCCGAAGCCGGTCCGCAAGCGCCGCACCGCGGCCGTGGCCGCACCTGCCACGGCGTAGCCGTGTTCGTCGCACTCGCCCTCGTGCTGGGCCTCGTCGTGTTCGACGTGGTCCGGCGTCCCAGCCTGCGCCGTCTGGCAGCGCGCAACATCGTGCGCCGGCCCGGGGAAGCTGCCCTCGTCGTGCTCGGGTCGATGCTCGGCACCGCCATCATCTGCACCGCGTTCATCGTCGGGGACACCTTCGGCGAGTCGATCCGCGCCATCGCCCCACAGAAGCTGGGTGAGGTCGACATCGAGATCGTCGCCACCGAGCCGTCGAAGCTCCTCCCGGCGCTCGCGGCCGCCGATCTCGGCTCGATCGAGGGGATCGACGGCACGCTGCCCCTGCTGCGCATCGGCGCCACGGCGACGACCGTGGGCGACGACCGCGTGGCCGAGACGATGTCGGGGCTGATCGAGCTGGACTTCGATGCGGCACGGGCGTTCGGCTCCGACCCGGCGACGACCGGACTGGTCGACGCCGGGGCCACGCCGGCGCCCGGCGAGGCCGTCATCGGTCGCGATCTCGCGGACGAGCTCGTCGTCGAGCCCGGCGACACGATCGAGGTCTTCGGCTACGGGACGAGTCGCCAGCTCGTCGTCCGTGACGTCGTCGACCGCAAGGGGTTGGCGGGCTACGGCTCCTACGCATGGAACAACCTGGCGCCGACCGTCTTCGTGGCCCCGGGGACGATCGACGGCATGCGAGCCGAGGGCAAGGCGCCCGCCGCCATCCCGCCGGATGCCCGGCTGCTGGTGTCGGCGGATGGCGGTGTCTTCGCCGAGACGTCGACGCCGGTGTTCGACGAGATCGAGCGGCGGCTGGACGGCGTCGACGGCGCCAGCGTCTACGCGGCCAAGGACGACCTGCTCGAGGATGCCGAGCGCGAGGCCGACGGCATGCAGCAGCTGTTCAGCGGCATCGGTGGGTTCAGCGTGATCGCCGGGATCCTCCTGCTCGTCAACATCTTCGTGATGCTGGCCGAGGAGCGGAAGGCCGAGCTGGGTGTGCTGCGCGCCGTCGGACTCAAGCGCAACCACCTCGTCCGCACGTTCGGCATCGAGGGCGCGATCTACGCAGCCATCGCCTCGGTGGTGGGCGGCGTCGTCGGCATCGGCATCGGACGCGCCATCTCTTCGGTCGCGGCGCGGCTCATGGATCGGGGCAACGAGGGCGGCGGACTCGACATGATCTTCACGGTCAAGCCGGCCAGCGTCATCACCGCGATGCTCGTGGGCCTGCTGATCTCGATGGTCACGATCTGGGGCACCAGCCTTCGCATCGGCCGGCTCAACATCATCCGTGCCATCCGCGAGCAGGCCGAGCCGCCGCGTGACCCGCGGTCACGTCGGTCGCTGGTGCTCGGCATCCTCGGCGTCGCCGTGGGCCTGCTCATCCTGCAGGCGGGTGTGGGCGGGCGCTCGGCGCCGCCGACCTCGCTCGGCCCGGCCGTCGCCCTGTTCTCGACGATCCTGCTGCTGCGTCGGCGCATCCCGGAGCGCATCGCCGCCAGCGTGCCGGCCGCGCTCGTCGTGCTCTACGAGCTCACGTGCTTCGCCATCTTCCCGGACTCGTACGTCGACCCGAGCATCGCCACCTTCGTCGTGCAGGGCGTGACGACGTCGGCCGCGGCCGTCGTGCTCGCCGCCTCGAACGCCGACTTCGTCGCCGGCGCCGGCGAGCGCCTGACGGGGTCGTCGCTCGCGGCTCGACTGGGATCTGCGTACCCGCTCGCGCGTCGGTTCCGCACGGGGCTGCTGCTCGGCGTGTACACGCTGATCATCTTCACGCTGACGTTCATGGCGACGCTGTCGAACGTCTTCCAGGCCCAGACGCCGCGCGTCGCCGATCAGATGCGCGGCGGCTTCGACCTGTTCGTCACCTCGTCGTGGACCAATCCGGCGACGAAGGAGCAGATCGCCGCGCAGGACGGCGTCGATGTCGTCGCCAGCTTCCGGCGCGGCAGCGTGCAGTTCCAGCGCGACGGCCAGGAGGAGCCTGAGTGGTGGGCCGTGTCGGGCTTCGACGCCGGCCTGCTCGAGGGCGGCGCCCCCGACCTGGAGCAGACGTGGCAGGGCCTGTCGGAGTCCGAGGCGTGGGAGATGGCCGCGGCCGGCGTCCTGTCCGCGCCGGACGGCGAGCCGATGGTCTTCCTCGAGGGCGGTCCGGGCAGCGCCGAGAGGCCGACGCCCATCCCCGCGATCATCCCCAGCTTCTTCCTGCAGAACGGCAACGGCCCGCCCCAGCAGAGTCCCAAGCCGGGGATGCTGGTCGACATCGTCGATCCCACGACCGACGAGCGGGTCGAGCTGCTGGCCGTCGGCATCGTCGCCGGCGACTGGGCCGGCAACGGCGTGTTCGTGGCCGACTCGTTCCTGCAGTCGTTCGTCGAACCGACCACCGTGCCCCGCCACTTCGTGCGGGTGACCGAGGCGGCCGACCCCGAGGCGGTCGCGGAGCGGATCACGACCGAGCTCATCCCGCAGGGGGCGGACGCGCGGACCTTCCGGGAGATGGTCGCCCTCGGCACCAGCACCCAGGCCGGGTTCTTCCGTCTGATCGAGGGCTACCTGGGTCTCGGTCTGCTCATCGGCGTGGCCGGGCTCGGCGTGGTGATGGTCCGCGCCGTGCGGGAGCGTCGCAAGGAGATCGGGATGCTCCGCGCCATGGGTCTGCAGTCCTCGATGGTGCGCCGGGCGTTCCTGCTCGAGGCGGCGTTCATCGCCGCCCAGGGCATCGTCGTCGGCATCGCCCTCGGCCTCCTGACGTCGTGGTCGGTGCTGTCCAACTCGGAGGCGTTCTCGGCCGAGACCGGCGTGCAGTTCGCCGTGCCGTGGGGCACCGTCGTCGTCCTGCTCGTCGTGCCGATGCTGGCGTCGCTGCTCGGCGTCCTCGCCCCGGCGAACAGCGCATCCCGCGTCCGCCCCGCGATCGCCCTCCGCATCGCCGACTGACCTCGTTCTCGGTACCGGAACCGACCAGATCTGGTCGGTTCCGGTGCCGAGAACGCGTCAGGGCTTGGGGCCGAGGGCGGCTTCGACCTTCTCGAGCAGGCGCGCGCTGCAGCCGGCCATGTCGACCGGCGGCACCGCTTCGGTGAGCAGCACCTGCACGATGGCGCGCAGGGCGTCGGCGGCGGGACCGGCACCGAGCACCGCGGGCTCGCCGGTGTCGCCGCCCTCGGCGACGCTGTTCTCGATGGGCACGGTGCCCAGCAGCGGTGCGCCGATCTCGTCGGCGAGCGTCTGCCCGCCGCCGATGCCGAACAGCGGGTACGTCTCGCCGTGCTCGCACGTGAACGCGCTCATGTTCTCGATGACGCCGACGACGCGCAGGTACGTCTTGCGGGCGAGGTCGGCGGCGCGGGCCGCCACCTTCTGCGCGGCGACGGCCGGCGTGGTGACGATGATCATCTCGGCGCGCGGCAGCAGCCGGGCCAGGCCCATCTGGATGTCGCCCGTGCCGGGCGGCATGTCGATCAGCAGGTAGTCGAGGTCGCCCCACTGCACGTCCTCGAGGAAGTGCTGCACGGCGCGCTGGAGCACGAGCCCTCGCCAGAGCAGCGCTGTCTGCTCGTCGTCGACGAGGAAGCCCATCGACACGATCTTGAGCATCCCGGCACCCATCGGCTTGGCGTGGGGAACGATCTTCTTGTCGTCCTTGGCGCCGAGCAGCCGGCCCTCGACGCCGAGCATGCGCGGGATCGAGAAGCCACCGATGTCGGCGTCGAGCACGCCGACGGTGAAGCCCTCGGCGGCGAGGCCGGCGGCCAGGTTCACGGTGATCGACGACTTGCCCACGCCGCCCTTGCCCGACGCGATGGCGACGACCTTGGCCGTGGCTGGGATGTCGGTGTCGACGGGTCGCTCGCTCGCCGCCTTGCGGGCGACGGTCATGCACGCCGTCTTCTCCTCGGCCGTCATCTCCGTCCACTCGAGGTGCACGGACGAGACACCCGGGGTCGAGCCGATGCGGGTCTCGACGTCGCGCTTGATCTGGGCCTTGAGCGGGCAGCCGGCGGTCGTGAGCGCGATGGTGATCGTGACCGCGCCGTCGGGGGCGACGGCGATGTCCTTGGCCATGCCGAGGTCGACGATGTCGCAGCCGAGCTCGGGATCGATGACGCCCTTCAGCAGCTCGCGGATCTCCTCCGGCTGCGGCGTGGTCGGCACGACCATGATTCTACCGGCGCCGCCCTGGTAAATTCGGGGCGTGCCCGAACCCCGGCTCGACCTGCTGAAGGCGCTGGGCGACAACACGCGGTACGCCATCTACCTGGAGATCGCTCGGTCGCCGATCCCGCTGACCACGACGATGGTCGCCGACGTGCTCGACCTGCACCCGAACACGGTGCGACCCCACCTCGAGCGCATGCGCGACGTCGGGCTCCTGCAGGTCGAGACCGAGAGCAAGGGCGTCGTGGGCCGGCCCCAGCACCGGTACTCGCTCTCGCCCGATGCGCCGTCGCTCGGCTTCGAGCCGCCGGCCATGCCGCTCATGTCGCGCATGCTCCTCGGCGTCGCCGCCGCGTCCGGCGCCAGCCGTGACGAGGCGGTCGAGATCGGCCGCCAGCAGGGCCGCGCCGCTGCTGCGGCGGTCGAGGCGGCCGCCGTCGTCGCCGAGCTCGACGACGAGGACGACCGCGCCGCCGTCTGCATCGCCGCGCTGGTCGACGAGCTGGCCCGCGTCGGGTTCGACCCGGCCGTGGGCGAGGACGCCGACGGCGTGACCATCGCCTTCACCCGCTGCCCCTTCGCCGAGCTGGCGGAGACCAACCCCGAGCTCGTGTGCAACCTCCACCGCGGGCTCGTGCAGGGCTTCGTGGAGGCGGTCGGTGGCGCCGACGTCGCCCAGTTCGGCACGCTCGTCGACCGGGCCCCCTGCCAGGTCGCCCTCACCACCCGTTAGGATTTTCAGCATGCTCACCGTCACCGACAGCGCGGCAGCCAAGGTCAAGGATCTGCTCGAGGCCGAGGGCGACACCACCATGGCCCTTCGGGTCGCGGTGCGTCCCGGTGGCTGCTCGGGCTTCAGCTACGAGATGTTCTTCGACAGCGACTTCGCGGCCGACGACATCAAGCAGGACGTCCAGGGCGTGAGCGTCGTCGTCGACCCCGCCAGCGCACCGCTGCTCCAGGGCGCCGTGCTCGACTTCAAGGACGGCCTCCAGGGCGCCGGGTTCGCCATCACCAACCCCAACGCGCAGCGCACCTGCGGCTGCGGGCAGAGCTTCAGCTAGTCAGCCGCCGACGGACGACGACTCGAGACGTCGTCGAGCGGCGGGCCATCTCCACGAAGCCGGCCCGCGAGAACAGCGGCAGCACGCCGGTGAACGCAGCGGCGTCGTCGACGCGGCGCACCTCGGGGTCGACCGGGTAGCCCTCGATCGCCGGCGCGCCGCGCTCCTGAGCGAACGCGACGGCCGCTTCGAGCAGGGCAGACGCGATCCCCGATCCGCGGTGGCCGCGAGCGATCCAGAAGCACGTGATCGACCACACCGGCTCGTCGTCGACGGGCTTGGTGTGCGGTGACCGGTTCAGGCGCGGGTACGCGGAGCGCGGCGCCACCGCGAGCCAGCCGACGGGTTCGCCGTCCACGTACGCCAGCAGTCCCGGCGCCTCGCCGCGCTGCACCACCGCCTCGAGGTGCGCGCGCCGCCCCTCGTTCCCGGCCGCATCCCAGTCCTTGGCGGAGAGCCGCCACCACGTGCACCAGCACCCCGAGTACGCACCGGATGGCCCGAACAGGCGCTCGAGGTCGTCCCAGCGGTCAGCGGTCACCGGCTCGATCGTGATCACGCAGGCAGCACCTCACCTCTCGTCGCCGGCACGAAGTACACCAGCAGCGCGCCGACCACCGCGGCACCCACCAGGAACGGCGTCCGCAGACCGAACCGGGCCAGCGCGCCGCCGGCGAGCGCACCGACCGGCATGGCGCCGTAGGCGAGGACCCGGTAGCTCGCCATCACCCGTCCCAGCAGCCGGTCGGGCACGCGCGCCTGGCGGTACGACACGGCGACGACGTTCCACACCTCGCCGGCGGCGCCGAGCACCGCGAGTCCGGACGCGGTGGCCACGACCGTCGAGGCGGTGCCGGCGACGAGGAGCCCGGCGCCGAACGCGGCGATGGCGCCGATCACCGCCCGCCGGCGCCCGACGCGACGCACCACCCACGGTGCCACGACGGTGCCGGTCAGGCCGCCGACCGCGGCGCCGGTCAGCGTGAGGCCGAAGGACGTCGCACCCGCGCCCAGCTCGTCGCGGACGAACAGGACGGCGATGGCCATCACCGCGGTGTGGGCGAGGTTGATGGTCGCGGCGCCGATGGCGAACGCCCGGATCCCGGGATCGGCCCACAGCCAGGACAGGCCCTCGCGGACGTCGGCGCGCAGCGTCGAGGTCGCCGGCGATGTCGGGACCGGTGTGTGGCGACGCACTCCCCAGAGCAGAGCGGCGCTCACCGCGAACGTCATCGCGTCGAGGGCGAGCGGCCAGCCGGCGGCGACGGCGAACAGGGCGGCGCCCATGGGCGGGCCCACGAAGCCGTTGGCGGCCAGCTGGGCCCCGAACAGCCGGCCGTTGGCGGCCTCGAGCCGGTCGCCGGAGACGACGGCCGGCACGACGGACTGGGCCGCGGTGTCGAACAGGGTCTCGCCGATGCCGATCAGCGCGACCAGCACGGCGAGCAGCGCGATCGACGTCCGGTCGCTGACCACCAGCAGCGCGAACCCGGCGAGCAGCGCGGCGCGAGCGACGTCGACGGCGACCATGAGACGCACTCGATGGACGCGGTCGACGATGGCGCCGGCGGTGAGACCGAACAGCAGCCATGGTGCGGTGGCGGCGGCCGACACGGCTGAGATCGTCAGGGGGTCGTCGGTGAGGCGGCGAGCGACGAGGGGCAGGGCGGCCAGCAGCACGCCGTCACCGAGGTTGGAGATCGTCGACGCCAGGAACAGCCGCGTGAAGGGACGCACCGCGGCGATGGTCCGCCGACGCGCCGATGACGCGCTTGGACATCGGTGCGCGAGTCAGGCTCGAAGTCGCGACGGCACCACGCCCAGGACCTGCTTGGCCCGCCGCGTCAGGTGACCGTGATCGGCGAACCCGCACGCCGCGGCGACGTCGGCGAGCGGCATGCCGTCGGCGGCCAGCTCAGCCGCGTGCGAGAGACGCACGCGGTCGCGGTGCTCGGTGAGCGTCGTGCCCGTCACGCGGCGGAACACGCGGCTGAGGTGATGCGGCGCGTAGCCAGCGACGGCGGCTGCGTCGCGCAGCGACCAGCGCCCGCCGGGCTCCGCGGCGATGGCGTCGCGCACGCGCTGGACGGCGCGCCGGCGCTCGTCGGTGACGTTCGGCCGCCGCATCGGGGTCAGCGACGCCATCGCCTCGAGCCACGGCTCCTCGCCGATGCCTCGCCGAGCCCGGGCGACGATGCCGTCGTGCGCCGTGGTGCGAACCAGCGTCCCGTGGTCGAGGGCGAGCTCGGCCGCCAGCCGCTCGGACACCAGGACGACGATCCCGCGGTCGCCGTGCGTGACGTGCTCGATGCGCTGCTCGCGCCCAGGCACGGTGACGTAGGCGACGGCCGGGTCCACGAGCGTCCCGCACCGGCGAAACGCGCCGGAGGTCATGAACACGAGCTCGAACGCGCTCGTCACCTCGTCCTCGACCGTGCCGGCGGGGCACGAGCACCGCACGTCGAGGACGTGGATGTCGGCCGTCCGCGTGATGGAGGTCGTCGACCCGATCACACCTCGCGCCGCACCACGGCGTCGCGCGCCCGCACGGTCACCTCGGTGAACCCGGCGGCGTCGAACATCGGCCGCCCGCCACGGAAGCCGGAGTACAGCGGGCCCGCCTCGTGCAGCGGGTAGGCCTCGACGGCGGTTGCACCGCGGTCGGAGGCGTCGGTGACGGCCTGCGCCAGGAGCGCGGCGGCGACGCCGTGGCGACGGTACGGCGGAGCGACGGCGAAGCAGGCCAAGCCGATGGTGCGGTCGTCGTCGGGATCCCCGCAGCGGAACATGGCGTAGTCGCCACGCCGCGAGGCGTTGAGCCAGCCCGCCGGGTGCCCGTCGACGTATGCCAGGTAGCCGAACGTCGTGCCCGCCCGGAGCCGCTCGATCATCGCCGCGCGACGTGTCGTCCAGTGCCCGAAGGGCGGAGGCGGCGCGTCGGGCGACACCTCGTGGGGCTCGAGGCAGTAGCACCCGCTGTTCTGCGGCGACCCGGCCATCACCTCGAAGTCGAACAGCTGCAACCAGTCGTCCATGCGGTCCTCCGTCACCGGGTGGACCTCGACGACACCGATCTCGTCGAGCCGCTCGGTGCTGCCCGTCATGCGAGCGAGACCTTCGCCGTAGTTGCGGACGGCGTCGTCCGGGAACGGCAGGTCGGCGTGGTCGGCGCGGACGTGCAGGAGGAACGCGTCCGCGAACGCGGCGGCGTCCTCGGCCGACAGCGGCGCACCGCAGAGGTCGCAGGCCTTGTCGACTCCATCTCCTGCGGCAGGCGTGCTGATCACGGTGTGATCACTGCACGAGGAGGCTCAGGGCCCGATCCAGCTCCACTGCGTCGTAGGTGTAGTCCAGCCGTGACGTGATGGTCCCGTCCGGCATGGCGAGGAACAGGGACGGCTCCCAGGTGAGCCCGTAGGCCTGGACCGCCGGCGCCGGCGTCTTGGCCGTCGAGTCGGTGTACACCTCGGCGTGCACGAAGGCGACCGTCTCCGCGTACTGCTCCTGCCTGGCGACGAGCAGGTCGAGCACCGGCCCGCAGATGGCCGTCTGGCAGAACTGCGGCGTCGAGATCAGGAAGGCGATCGCCTTCCCCGAGCTCATGGCCGCCTCGAGGGTCTGGTCGTGGAAGGGGCACACCGGGTCACGCGTGCAGATCGGGTCGACGCCGCCGGGCTGCTCCGTCGTGGGCGTCGGCAGCGCGATGAGCGGCTCGCCGCGGCCGGGCACGGCCGGCACCTCGTTCGCGGCGACCGCCTTCACCGAGGCGGCCGCCCGCTGGCCGGCGGCCTCGATGTCGAGCTGCCAGCTGCCGATCTCGGGCAGCGTCAGCACCAGCGGGAAGTACGGGGTGGGGATGCCGTCGTCGTGCCGCTCGACCTCGATGGGCTCGCTGCGCTCGCTCGAGCCCTCGGGCCCGTAGCGCACCGTGATGGACGCCGGCGGGTCGTCGAGGATCGCTTGCTCGCCGTCGGCCAGCGCCAGCGGCAGACGCAGCTCGGTGCCCACCGGTTGGGTCGGCGCGAACACGCGGGCGATCGTCAGCCCGGCGGTGGCCGTCGTCGGCGTCGAGGTCGACCCCGACGCGGGTGCATCGTCGTCGTTGCCACCGCATGCGGCGAGCACCGCCGCGCTGGCGCCGCCGAGGAGGAACGTGCGTCGGGTGAGGGGCATGCCGGGCGTCGAACGTATCGTGGCCCTCTCATGCCGGCGACCATCGAGTTCGAGCTCGACGGGCGGCAGGTGCAGGTGCCCGACGACGGCGCGTCCCTCCTCGAGGTGCTGCGCGACCGGCTGGGCGAGCGCAGCCCGAAGGACGGCTGCAGCCCCCAGGGGCAGTGCGGGTGCTGCACGGTGCTGGTCGACGGCGCCCCGCGCGTCGCCTGCGTCACGCCGGCGCGCCGCATCGCCGGACGCCGGGTGACGACGCTCACCGGCCTTCCCGACCGGGAGGCGTGGGCCGATCGGCTGGTCGCCACCGGCGGGAGCCAGTGCGGCTTCTGCACCCCGGGGATCATCATGCGCCTGGCCGCCGGCGGGAACCTGGCCGCCCACCTGTGCCGGTGCACCGGCTGGCAGACGATCACCGAGGAGCCCGTCGACCGGACGCGCGACCTGGACGCTGCGTCGCGGCGCGCCACGATCGAGGGCAGGGCGCCGCAGCGCGTGGGGCGCGACGTGCCGCTGGGCGACGGCGGGTTCGCCGACGACACCGCACCGCTCGGCGCGCTGGTCGCCGTGCCCGACGGCCGGGGCGGCTACGCGGTGGGCGAGACGCTGTCCGAGGCGCGCGCCCGGGCCGGCAAGGTGCAGGGCCGACGCACGACGATCGAGCTGCGGCACCCGCTCGAGGTGCCACCCGGTGACTGGGTCCGCACCCTGCGCACCACGTGGGTCGAGCCGGCCTACCTCGAGACCGACGCGTCGTGGTGCGCGCCGGGCGGCGAGCCGGCCACGCCGCTCGCCAATGGTGGCGCGTTCGGCGGCAAGGTGACGTCGCCCGTCATGGCGGACGCGCGCCGTCTCGCCGACGAGCACGGTCGGACCGTCCGCGTGCTGTGGTCGCGCGAGGACTGCGTGCGGATGGGGCCGAAGCGGCCGCCCGTCGCCGGTGGCGTGCGGGACGACGGCACCGGCGAGATCGTCGTCGTGCGAACCCCGGGGATCGTCGAGGCCATCGCGTCGGTGGCGCCCGGCCTGCAGGTCACCGAGGTGGACGTGCCGGGCCCCCCGACCGCGCTCCTGCGGGCGCCGTGGGCCGAGGCGGCCGTGCTGGTCGGGGCCGACCTGCCGGCGAGCGCCACGATCACCGACGAGGGCGTCCACGTGCGCGTGGCGTGCGGCGATCCGCTGGACGAGGTCGTCCTCCGGTCGTACTGCATCGGCGCCACCCACATGGCGCTCGGCTGGGTGCGGAGCGAGGGCATCGCCGTCGACGAGGCTGGCGCCGTGCACGACCTGACGATCCGCTCCTTCGGCATCATCCGCGCCCAGGACATGCCGCACGTCGAGGTCGAGATCGTGCCGGACGACGGTCCGCCGGTGAACGGCAGCGACGCTGTCTTCGCTGCCGTCGCCGCCGCCGAGTGGGCGCGGCAAGGCTTCCCGCAGGACCTACCGACAGGGAGAGGCGCATGACGACACCCGTTGGCCCGTACACCCCGATCGTCCGTGCGGGACCGTGGCTGGTCGTGTCCGGCCAGCTCGGTCTGCGCGAGGGCAAGCTCGTCTCCGGCGACACCGTCGACCAGCTGACGCAGGCGATCGACAACCTGCGCGGGCTGCTGGCGCAGGAGGGGGCGGCGCTGTCGGACGTGGTGAAGACCACCGTCTTCCTGCGCCACATGAGCGACTACCCGCGCATGAACGAGGCCTACATCGCCGCCTTCGGGGATCATCGACCGGCGCGATCGGCCATCGGCGTCGCCGAGCTGCCGCTCAACGCGCTGGTCGAGATCGAAGCCTGGGCGTTC
>DASUCO010000234.1:0-10692 GCA_036275955.1 Acidimicrobiales bacterium | reverse complement strand
GTGAGCACGTTGGGGTGCACCATCCCGCAGCCGCCCAGCTCGAGCCAGCCGGTCTTGCCGCACGTCTTGCAGCCGGCGCCCTTGCAGAAGACGCACGTGATGTCGAGCTCGGCCGACGGCTCGGTGAACGGGAAGTACGACGGGCGCAGGCGGGTCGAGATGTCGCCGCCGTAGAAGGCCCGGGTGAACGCGTCGAGCGTCCCGGCGAGGTCGCCGAAGGTGATGCCGCGGTCGACGACGAGTCCCTCGATCTGGTGGAAGTTGGGCAGGTGCGACGCGTCGGTCGTGTCGCGGCGGTAGCAGCGGCCCGGCATGATCGAGTAGATCGGTGGAGCCTGCTTCTCCATCACCCGCACCTGCACGGGCGAGGTGTGCGTGCGCAGCAGCGTCGACTCCGGCTCACCGAGATCGACGTAGAGCGTGTCGTACATGTTCCGCGCCGGGTGGCCCTCGGGGAAGTTCAGCGCGCCGAAGTTGTACCAGTCGGTCTCCACCTCGGGACCCTCGGCCACGGTGAAGCCCATGCCGACGAACGTGTTGATCAGGTCGTCGGTGGCATGGGTGACCAGGTGCAGGTGGCCGCGTCGGCGCACCGGCTGCAGCTCGCTCAGGTCGAGGCGCTCCGCCTCCAGTCGCTCCGAGTACTCGGCCTGCTCGAGCTCGGCCCGGCGCGCCGCCAGTGCAGCCTCGATGGCGACTCGCTCCTCGTTCAGCCTGCGGCCGGCGTCCTTGCGCTCCTCCGGCGGCAGCTGCCCGAGCTGTGCCTTGCGGGTGGCGAGGTCGCTGCGCTTGCCGAGCAGCTCGGTCTCGAGCGCGTCGAGGTCGGTCAGCGAGTCGGCACGCGCGATCTTGTCGTTGAGGTCGTCCATCAGCCTTCGTGCATCTGTTCGAACGCGTCGGTGGGCAGCGTAAAGGTGAACGTGCTGCCCTCCCCCTCGTTCGACTCGGCGAGGAGGCGGCCACCGTGCGCCTCGACCAGGCCGCGGCTGATCCAGAGACCCAACCCCGAGCCCGTCGGTTTGCCGTGGTCGCGCCGGAAGAACTTGGTGAACACGCGCGGCAGGTCGGCGGCCGGGATGCCCTCGCCCTTGTCGTGGACGGCGATCGACGCGAAGCCGTCCTCGACGCGTCCGACGACGCGGATGTCCTCGGGGCTCGCGTACTTGGCGGCGTTCTCGACGAGGTTGGTGAGCACCTGCTCGACCTTGTCCGGGTCGGCATAGACCTTGGGGAAGTCAGGCGAGAAGTCCAGCGAGCACGCCATGCCCTCGTAGGAGACGCCCAGCTTCTCCACCACGTTCGTCGCCAGCGCGACGAGGTCGACCAGCTGGCGGCGCAGGTGCAGCCGTCCCGTCTCCAGCCGGCTGATGTCGAGCAGCTCGGTGACCAGGCGGGTGACGCGGTCGGCGTCGTGGTGCACCTGGGTGAGCATCATCTTCTTCTGGTCGTCGCCCAGCCGGTCCCACCGGTTCAGCAGCAGCGACGTGTAGCCCTTCACCGACGTCAGGGGCGACCGCAGCTCGTGGCTGACCGTGGAGACGATCTCGATGCCGGACGGGACGTGCCGACCGCGGGGCCGGACGAGGCGAAGCTCGATCACCGCCGACTGGAGCTCGCCGGCCTCGTCACGCCGGTAGCGACCCGACGCGACCACCGGGATGTGGTGCCCGGTCGGCAGGCGCAGGCGCGCGACCCGCTCGGGCACGCCCCGCACCGAGCGCAGTCGGGACGACGGGTGCCAGCCGTCCCACGGCGGATCGTCGTCGCCGGCGCAGAGCACGTCGTCGAGCGCGACGCCGACGAGGTCCTGGCCGGCGAGCGCACAGGCGGCGGCGTTGGCGTCGGTGATGCGACGGTCGGCATCCACGACGATGGCCGCCGACGGCAGGTCATCGAGCTCCACGATGCCTCCTCTGGCGTGCCACCTCGAAGCACAGCACGGCGGCGGCCATGCCGACGTTGAGCGACTCCCCGGTTCCGGCCATCGGGATCGTCACCCGGCCGTCCAGGGTGAGCCCGTCCGGCAGGCCGTGGGCCTCGTTGCCGAGCACGAGCGCGACCGGGACGGTGAGGTCGAGCTCGTCGTAGGCGTCACCGTCGCGCGCAGCGGTGCCGAGCCGGCGCACGCCCCACTCCCCCAGCGATCCCAGCACATCTTCGACGGCTCCCCCGTTGACCACCGGCACGTGGAACAGCGATCCGGCCGACGCCCGCACCGTCTTGGGGTTGAAGACGTCGACGGATCCGTCGCAGAACACTACTGCCGAGGCCCCGGCGGCCTCGGCCGAGCGCAGCACGGTCCCGGCGTTCCCCGGGTCGCGCAGATCGACGCACACGACGACGAAGTCGGCGTCGCGCACGGTCGCCAGGGGCACGTCGATCCACGGGGCGATGGCCATCACCGGCTGGGGGGTCACCGTGTCCGCCACCCGCTCGATGAGGCCGGGCTGGAGGGCGTGGACCCGGACGCCGGCATCGAGAGCGCGCTGCAGGAGCGGCCGGACGCCGTCGTCACCCGCTCCGTCGACGAAGACGGCTTCGAGGGAGACGCCAGCGTCGAGGGCCTCGCTGATGACCTTGGTGCCCTCCAGCACGAAGGCGCGCTCGGAGGATCGGAGGCTCCGCCGCCGCACGAGGCGACGGAGCCGCTCGACCTTCTGGTGCCGAGCGCCGAGCGCGTCCGGCCCGGCTACTGCTGTGCTTCCTGCGCGACCTTCACGAGCGCCGCGAACGCGGTGCTGTCGGTGACGGCGAGATCGGCCAGGACCTTGCGATCGACCTGGACCTCGGCCAGCTTCAGCCCGTTGATGAACCGGCTGTAGCTCATGCCGTGCTCGCGGGTCGCGGCGTTGATGCGCTGGATCCAGAGCTTGCGGAAGTCGCCCTTGCGAGCACGCCGGTCGCGGAACGCGTAGTTCCCGGCGTGCATGACCGACTCGTTGGCGGCGCGGTACGAACGGCTCCTGTTGCCGTAGTGCCCCTGGGCCTGCTCGAGGATCGCCTTGCGATGCTTCTTGGCGCCGACGGCGCGCTTCACCCTTGCCATGGCAGCTCTCCTCTACTTCCCGAGCATCTTGCGGACGTTCTTGGCGTCCGCATCGCTGACGACGGTCATCTTGCCGAGGCGACGCTTCCGGTCCGCGCTCTTCTTCTCGAGGATGTGGTTCAGGAACGCCTGGCGCCGGCGGATCTTGCCGGTGCGGGTGATCTCGAACCGCTTCTTCGCGCCGCTGTGCGTCTTCATCTTCGGCATGGCTACTGCTCCGTCTGCTCTTCTTCGGTCGGGGGACCGACCTCGTCGGTCGGGGGTTCAGCCGGTGCTTCTCCTCCTGCAGCCTTCGCAGCAGCTCTCGCCGCGTCGGCCTGGGCTCGCTTGTCCGGCGCGAGCACCATCGTCATGTTGCGACCATCGAGGCGAGGTGACGCCTCCACCTTGGCCAGGTGCTTGGTCGCATCCGCCACGCCCTCGAGGATCTTCATCCCGAGCTCGGGGTGGGCGACCTCACGGCCGCGGAACATGATCGTGAGCTTCACCTTGTGGCCCTCGGCGAGGAAGTGCTCGACCTTCCTCGTCTTGGTGTCGAAGTCGCCCTTGCCGATCTTGACCCGGTACTTCATCTCCTTGATGGAGATCTGGGTCGTCTTTCGGCGGGACTCCTTCTGCTTCTGGGCCGCCTCGTACTTGAACTTGCCGTAGTCCATGATCCGGCAGACCGGCGGGTTGGCCATGGGTGCGACCTCGACGAGATCGAGATCGCGCTCACGGGCCATCGCCAGTGCTTCCGGGAGGGGACGGATCCCCTCCTGTGCGCCCGTCTCTGACACGAGACGGACCTCACGGGCTCGGATGCGCTCGTTGATGCGAGGCTCGTTGGTGGCGGGAGGTGTGGCTATCGGCTGTGCTCCTTGGTCGGGACCGCCCCCGAAAAGCACGAAGGGCGGGCGTGCACGGAAGCGGACGCCCGCCGAAGAAGATCAGCGAAGAGACTCGTACCCGACGTACCCGGAGGCCGTGAGGTGGGGCTCGTGGGCCCACTTCCGTATTCAGTTGTCCTGATTAGGGTAGCCGGATGTCGTCGCTGTGGACACCTGGCGGTGAGCGTCCCGTCGAACGGGGCCGGATCGACGAGCCGGCGGAGCTGACCCAGGAGCAGGAGGAGCTCCTCGCCGAGCTCCAGGCCGCCCGCGAGCAGCTGGCCCAGACGCCGGCCGCCGTCGTCGTCGCCAACCACGCCATCGGCCTGTTCCAGCTGGCTGCGATCCACCTCGACCGCGAGCCGGCCAACCTCGACGACGCCCGCCTGGCCATCGACGCCCTCTCGGCGCTGGTCGACGGCCTCGCCGGCCGCCTGGGCGAGGAGGAGCCCGCTCTGAAGGACGCCCTGGCCCAGCTCCGCCTGGCCTACGTCGAGGTCAGCAAGCGCCAGTAGCCCTGATCGCCGCGGCCTCCCAGCGGCCGAGGCGGCCGGGGACGACCTCGAAGGTGACCTTGGTGCCGACCGACGTGGTGCGCGTCCCGTCGACGAGCGCGGTGCAGTGGAAGAACAGCTCGCGCCCGTCGTCGGCCCGGATCGTCCCGTAGCCGCCGTGGTCGTCCCAGGTCTCGACGACCCCGGCGCTCAATGGACGATCTTGCTCAGGGGCAGCTCGATGATGTCGGTGGCGCCGGCGTCCTTGAGGGCGGGGATGAGGATGTTGATGTCGGACTTGGCCACCACCGTCTCCACCGCGTAGCCCGACCCGCCGAACAGCTCGTTGACCGTCGGTGACTTCATCGACGGCACGAGCTCGATCACCCGGTCCAGGTCCTCGCGGGAGACGTTCAGCTTCACCAGCACCTTGTCGCGCGCCTCGAGTGCGCCCTGCAGCAGCACGTGCAGCTGCTCCATTGCCTTGCGCTTCACCGGGTCCTCGTACGCCTCCCGGTTGGCGATGATCTCGGTGTAGGACTCGACGATCGTGTCCAGCACGCGGAGCTTGGCCGCCCGCAGCGCCCGGCCGGTCTCGGTGCCCTCGACGATGGCATCGGCGACGTCGGGGATCTTCGCCTCGGTGGCCCCGTACGAGTATCGGACGACCGCCTTGACGCCGCGGTCCTCGAGGAAGCGCTCGGTCATCCGCACCCACTCGGTGGACACGCGCACGCCGTCCGGGAGGTCCTCGACCCGCTGGTAGGGCGAGTCCTGGGCGACGGCGAGGACGATGTTGAACGGCCGGTCGGTGGCGCGCGAGTAGCGCAGGACGCCGAGCGACACGACGTCGCGCCCGCACTCGTCGATCGAGTCGCGACCGGCGATGCCGACGTCGAAGAGCCCGTCGGCCACGTAGTCGGGGATCTCCTGGGGACGCAGCACGGCGACGTCGTCCACCCGCGGGTCGTCGATGGTCGCCTTGTACTCGACATCGCTGCTCCGACGAACGTGGAGGTCGGCGTCCTCGAAGAGCTGGAGGGTGGGCTTCTCCAGGGAGCCCTTCGGGATCGCGAGCCGCAGCATGGGGATCGACGGTAGACGAGCCCTAGCCGATCGAACGAAGCAGTTGCGCCATCTCCACGGCCGTCAGGGCCGTGTCGTGACCCTTGTTCTCCGACAGCGTCTCGACCGAGCGCTCCATGGCCTGCTCGACCGTGTCCGTCGTCAGGACGCCGAACACGATCGGCACGCCGGTGGCCAGGGACGCCCGCATGACGCCCGCCGCGCACTCCCCCGCCACGTAGTCGAAGTGCGGCGTGCCGCCCCGGATCACCGCGCCGAGCGTGATGATCGCCTGGTAGCGACGCGTCTCGGCCATGCGCTTTGCCGCCAGCGGCAGCTCGAACGCGCCGGGCACCCACACCTCGTTGATGTGGTCGTCCGTCACGGCGAGGGCGTTGAGCCCGGCCCGGCAGCCGGCCAGGAGCCGCTCGGTGATGACGTCGTTGAACCGGGCGCAGGCGATGCCGATGCGGAGACCGGTGCCGTCGAGCGTCGGTGCCCGGCCCGTCTGCAGCTCGGCCTTGGCATCAGGCGAGGTCATCGAGCCCCTCGAGCAGGTGGCCCATGCGCTCGCGCTTGGTGCGGAGGTAGGCGATGTTCTCCGGGTTGGGCTTCGTCTCCAGCGGCACGCGGCCGGTGATCTCCAGCCCGAAGCCCTCGAGGCCGCCGCGCTTGCTCGGGTTGTTCGAGAGCAGACGCATGGTGGTGATGCCGAGATCGACCAGGATCTGCGCCCCGATGCCGTACTCACGGCTGTCGACCGGGAGACCGAGGTCGATGTTGGCGTCGACGGTGTCGCGGCCCTGGTCCTGCAGGCCGTACGCCTGCAGCTTGTGGCCGAGGCCGATGCCGCGGCCCTCGTGGCCGCGCAGGTACACGATCACGCCCATGCCCTCGTCGTCGATCTTCTGCATGGCCGACTGCAGCTGCACGCCGCAGTCGCAGCGCAGCGAGCCGAACACGTCGCCGGTGAGGCACTCGGAGTGCACGCGAACGAGCACGTCGTCCTGGCCCTGCACCACGCCCTTCACGAACGCGGTGTGCGTCTCGCCGTCGAGCAGCGACTGGTACGCGTAGCAGGTGAAGTCGCCCCAGTCGGTGGGGATGCGCGCTTCGGCCACGCGTCGCACGAGCTTCTCCGACTGGCGGCGGTAGCGCACGAGGTCGGCGATGGTGATCATCAGCAGCCCGTGCTCCTCGCAGAACCGCTCGAGGTCGGGGACGCGCGCCATCGTCCCGTTGTCGTTGACGATCTCGCACAGCACGCCGGCGGGATAGAGGCCGGCCATGCGGGCCAGGTCGACGGCGGCCTCGGTGTGACCAGCGCGGTTGAGCACGCCACCCTCGCGGTAGCGCAGCGGGAAGATGTGGCCGGGTCGGGCCAGGTCGGCCGGCGACGTGGCCGGGTCGATCAGCGCCTGGATGGTGGCGGCGCGATCGGCGGCCGAGATGCCGGTGCTGGTCCCCTGGCGCGTGTCCACCGAGACGGTGAACGCGGTGCGATGGCTCTCGGTGTTGTGGCTCACCATCAGCGGCAGGTCGAGCTGGTCGCAGCGCTCTCCGGTGAGCGGCATGCAGATCACGCCCGAGGTGTGCTTGACGAAGAACGCGATCTTGTCGGCCGTGGCGAACTCGGCCGCCATGATCAGGTCGCCCTCGTTCTCGCGGTCCTCGTCGTCGACCACGACCACGATCTCGCCGCGGCCGATGGCGGCGACGGCGTCCTCGATGGGGGCGAGCTTGGTGCTGCGGCGGTGCTGGGGGGTCACTTGCCTGTCCTTTCACCGGAGCAGTAGGGCTCCATCAGTCGTTCCACGTGCTTGGCCATGACGTCCACCTCGAGGTTGACCCGGTCGCCGGCGCCCTTGTGGCCGAGCGTGGTGACCGCGGTGGTGTGCGGGATGAGCGCGACGGTGAAGCCGTCGTCGAGCACGTCGACGACGGTGAGGCTGATGCCGTCGACGGTGATGGAGCCCTTCTCCACGATGTAGCGGAGGAGGTCCTTGGGCATGCGCACGCGCAGGTTCGGCGCCGGCTCGACGATCTCGCCGACGCCGTCGACGTGGCCCTGGACCAGGTGCCCGCCGAGGCGGTCCATGAGCCGCACCGGTCGCTCCAGGTTGACCGGGGAACCGGGCCGCAGGTCGCCGAGGTTGGTGCGGGCGAAGGACTCGTCGCTCACGTCGGCCTCCCACCAGCCGTCGCCCATGGCGACCACGGTGAGGCAGCAGCCGTTGACGGCGGTGGAGTCGCCGATCTTGGCGTCCTCCAGCACGAGCGACGCGTTGATGCGCAGCTTCGGCCCGTCGATCGAGGCCACGGTGCCGAGCTCCTCCACGATGCCCGTGAACATCAGGCCGCGCTCCTCTCCAGATCGATGCGCAGGTCGTCGCCGAGCTGCGTGACGGACACGATGCGCCCGCGCCACACGTCGTCGATCGTCGGCGCGCCGGGACCGGCGAACAGGCCACGCCCGTCGTCGCCGCCCATGAGCGCGGGTGCCAGGTAGACGACGTAGCGGTCGACCAGGCCGGCGGCGTGGAACTCGTGGGCGACGGTGGCGCCGCCCTCGACCATCGCCTGCAGCACGCCGCGGCCGCCGAGCTCGTCGAGGACGCCACCGAGGTCGCCCGACAGCTCGAGCGCGGGGTGGACCTTGGCGTCCTCGGGAGCGCGACCGAGCACGACGCGGATCGGATCGCGGTAACGCCCGTACACGGAGTCGGCAGCCACGTGGCGCACGGTGAGCGTCGGATCGTCGGCGCGCACGGTGCCGGCGCCGACGATGACGGCGTCGCTCTCGGCCCGCAACCGGTGGGCGTCGACGCGGGCGGCCTCCCCGGTGATCCACTGCGACGAGCCGTCGGGCGCCGCCGTGCGCCCGTCGAGCGTGGCCGCCAGCTTCAGCACCACGTACGGGCGCCCGGTCGAGCGGTGCTTGAGGTACGGCGCCAGCTGGGCCGTGACCTCGTCGGCGCACACGCCGACGGTCACCTCGATGCCCGCCTCGCGCAGGCGCTCGATGCCCGTGCCCCGCACGCGGCTGTCGGGGTCCTCGATGCCGACGACGACGCGCCCGACCTCGGCCTCGACGAGCGCGTCAGCGCACGGACCCGTCACGTTCACGTGCGAGCACGGCTCCAGCGTCGAGAACACGGTGGCCCCGCGGGCGGTCTCCGCGGCGTCGAGGGCGACCACCTCGGCATGGCGCCCGGGAGACGTCTCGGTGGCGCCGTCGAACACCTCGCCCTCGGTGGTCACGACGACGGCACCGACCCACGGACGGGGCGAGGTGGTGGCGCGCACGGCGGCCGCGTTGCGGAGTGCTCTCCGCATCATGGCCTCGTCGTCCACTGGCGCTCCTCGGCAAACGGGAGGGCGCGCGCGGCGAGAGAGCCACGATTCGCCCTCGCTCTCATCCGGACTCTGACCGTCGGCTCCAGGTCGCTCGAGAGCTACTGGATCGGGCCCTCTCCGATGACCTGGATCAGGCTTCGCAGGCTTCACTGCCGGTCGGGACTTCCACCCAACCCCGCGAGGGGTGTGCAAGTTGTTCGGTCAGCCTAACCCATCAGGTGGTCGTGCAGAAAGCGATCGTTGTCACAACGACCACCTCATGGCTTCTGGCAGACATCCAACGCGCCCTGGCGCGTTGGATGTCTGCCAGAACCGTTCAGTGGGGGCGTTCGCCGGCCAGCAGCTCGAGGGCGTGGGGCACGACATCGAGCACGGCCTCGAGGCACTCGACGGCGCCCTTGGGCGAGCCCGGCGTGTTCAGCACCAGGGCGGCGCCGATGGTGCCGGCCATCCCACGGGACAGACGGCCGAGCGGGTTCACCAGTCGCATGGCCTCGGCCAGGCCGGGCGCCTCGCGGTCCAACGCCGCACGCGTGCCCTCGGGCGTGAGGTCGCGGGGCCCGAAGCCGGTGCCCCCGGTGGTGACGATCAGTCCGGCGAAGCCATCGGCCAGGCGGACGAGCGCATCGCGCACCGACTCGACGCCGTCGGCCACCACCTCGCGGGCCAGCACGTCGAACCCGGCACCGACCAGCGTGTCGTACAGCACCTCACCCGAGCGGTCCTCGCGCGTGCCCTCGACCACCCCGTCGGAGACCGTCAGCACCTTCGCCTCCAGGTGCATCTAGATCCTTCGGCGGTCCATGGCCCACACCGACCCACCGACGCCCTTGGCGAACCGCTTCAGCTCCACCGCGATCGAAGCCGCCTCGGCCGGCGAGTCGATCGGCCGCACCTCGGTCGACGCGATGCCCACGGAGATCGTGAGGAACGGGTACCGAGTCACGATCCCGCTGCGATCGGCCACCTCGATGTAGCCCCGCTCGCGGTCGTCGGGGTCGTAGAGGTTGGGCACCTGCTCGTCGAAGCGGCGCACCAGCGCCTCGGCGATGGGACGCGCCGAGTCGGGTGTGCAGACGATGGCGAAGTCGTCACCGCCGATGTGGCCGACGAAGCAGTCCGGGGTGCCGTGATCGGCGACCGCCCATCCGACGACGCGGGCGGTCAGCACGATGGCGCGGTCGCCGCGCAGGAACCCGTAGTGGTCGTTGTAGGCCTTGAACCCGTCCAGGTCGGCGTGCATGAGCGCGAACGGCGCCTCGTCGGCCATGAGCACCTCGAGCCGGTGCTCGATCTCGAAGTTGCCCGGGAGCCCGGTGAGCGGCGAGGTCTGGCGCAGCTGGCGGGCGCGACGCAGACGGCCCTGCACGCGAGCGAGGAGCTCGTCGATGTCGAAGGGCTTGTCGACGTAGTCGTCGGCGCCCGCCTCCAGCCCTGCGATGCGGTCGCTGGGAAGGTTGCGCGCCGTCAGCATGATGATCGACGTCGTGGTCGTGCGGGGGTCCTTGCGCAGCTGCCGGCACACCTCGACCCCGTCGAGACCCGGCATCATCAGGTCGAGCACGATCAGGTCGGGCCGCAGCTTGAGCGCGATCTCCATGGCGTCGTCGCCGCGATGCGCCATGTGCGTCTCGTAGCCCTCGTCCGCCAGGTTCATCGCGACGAGGTTGGCGATGTCCACCTCGTCGTCGACGACCAAGATCGTCTCACTCAACCGTTCTTCGCCTCATCGCGGCGCGCGCGCAACAGGAACATCCCGTCGGTGCCCGCCACCTGAGGAAGCAGGATGGCACCCCGCCCGTGCGGGCGCCACCCAGAGCGGTCGGGTGCTGACAGCGGCGTCAGCGACGGGTGCTCGGCC
>DASUCO010000233.1:0-29458 GCA_036275955.1 Acidimicrobiales bacterium | reverse complement strand
GCACCCTGTGTCCTCCGTCCAGCCCCCTCTGTACCACCGGGAGGACTTCACGCCCGAGGAATCGGACGTGCTGCGCCGGTACTTCACGAACCTCGACCAGCCCGTCTTCGCGCTGGTCAACCTGCCGGAGGTCGTGAAGGGCGCGCTGTTCGCCCGCTACAGCCGCTCGCCCAAGAGCCTGCGGCGATTGTTCCTCGACGAGTTCGTCGGCGATCTCGACATGGAGGGCGACCTCACCGTCGATGCCACGATGGGGCTCGAGCGGGCCGAGCAGCTCTACGACAAGGTCTTCTTCGAGTACGGCGACGATTCCGTCGCCCAGCTGGGCGGTGTGCACCTGGCGTGCGAGCAGGCGTCGAACATCCTCACGAAGGTGCTCGAGTGGGGACGGCTGATGTCGTACCTCGAGCAGTCGACGCGGTACATCGCCTACGACGCCCGCCTCGGTGGTCGCTACCGGTACTACCGGCCCGCCGACGTCGGGCACTCGCCGCTGGGCACGCGCTACGTGGGCGACATGGACCGGCTGTTCGACACCTACGCCGAGCTGCTGCCCGAGGTCCAGGAGTGGTGCAAGACGCGCTACCCGAAGGACCCGAACGATTCGGACTTCGTGTACCGGCAGTCGATCCGGGCCAAGGCGCTCGATGCCGTGCGCGGCGTGCTGCCGGCGGCGTCGCTGTCGAACGTCGGCATCTACGGGTCGGGCCAGGGCTACGAGGCCCTGCTGCTGCGCATGCGGGCCCACCCCCTGCCCGAGGCGCGCGAGTACAGCGACCTCATGCTCACCGAGCTGCGCAAGGTCATCCCGTCGTTCCTGAAGCGCGTCGACCTGCCCGGTCGGGGTGCAGCGTGGTCCGACTACCTCCGGTCGCGCCGTGAGGACATGGAGGAGATGGCGGGGAAGCTGTTCCCGTCGACGGAGATCGACGACGTGCCCGAGGTGACGCTCGTCGACTTCGATCCCGACGCCGAGAACAAGGTGCTGGCGTCGATGCTCTATCCGTACGTCGACGTCCCCGAGCACCAGATCGTCGAGCGCGTGGCGCGCATGTCGAACGACGAGCGCATGGCGCTCGTGCACGCGTACGCCGGCGACCGCGAGAACCGTCGACACAAGCCGGGCCGCGCCCTCGAGCGCACCGCGTACCGCTTCGACATCTGCTCCGACTACGGCGCGTTCCGCGACCTGCAGCGCCACCGCATGATGACGATCGAGTGGCAGCCGCTCACGCCGCGCCACGGGTACGTGCTGCCCGAGGCGGTCGTCGAGTCCGGGACCGTCGATCGGTTCGAGGAGGCGATGCACCGCTCGGCCGCGCTGCACGACGCCATCGCCGAGCGCTTCCCGCACGCGGCGTCGTATGCCGTCTCGCTGGCGTACCGCGTCCGGTACTCGATGCAGCTCAACGCGCGCGAGGCGATGCACATGCTCGAGCTGCGCACCGGCCCCCAGGGCCACCCGTCGTACCGCCGGGTGTGCCAGGAGATGCACCGCCAGATCGCCGAGCAGGCCGGCCACCACGCCCTCGCTGCGCTGATGAGCCACGTCGACCACTCCGAGCCCGAGCTCGAGCGCCTCGAGTCCGAGCGCAAGGCCGAAGCCAAGCGCAACTCGTAACCCCCAGCGCGTTCTGGCAGTGATCCACCGCGCCCTGGCGCGCGCGATCACTGCCAAAACCCCCACGGTGTTGCTCGTGGGGTTGCTGTTGCTGGTGTGAATGTGGTCATATGGGACCTCGCGGGCGGCGCGGAGGTCTCTTGGTGTCTGTGCTCCGGCGCGCGTTCGGCCCCCTGCTCGTCGTCGCGACGTTCGCGCTCGGCACCTCGGCCGGCACCTACGTGGTGCGGCCGGGGGACACGCTGTCCGGCATCGCCGGGCGTCTCGGCATCTCCGTCGGCTCGCTCACCCAGGCCAACGGCATCAGCGACCCGAACCGCGTCTTCGCCGGTCAGACGCTGCAGGTCCCCGGCCGGTCGCCGGCGAGCGCAGGGCGAGTGCACGTCGTTGCTCCGGGCGAGACGCTGTCGGGCATCGCCGCCCGCTACACGACGTCGGTGCGGGCGCTCGTCGACCTCAACGACATCCGCGACCCCAACCGCGTGCGGATCGGCAAGCGGCTGCGCGTCCCCGACGCGCCCGCACCCACCGGGCTGCCCGCCCGCCTCGTCGCCTCGCCGGCCCGGCTGGCGCTGATCCCGCACTTCCAGCGCTGGGCGATCGCCAACGGCCTCGACCCCGCCTTGGTGATGGCCGTGGCCTGGCAGGAGTCGGGGTGGCAGAACCACGCCGTGTCCCATGCCGGCGCCGTCGGCATCGGCCAGCTCCTGCCGTCGACGGCCCGGTTCATCAGCCGTGACCTGATCGGCGTGCCGCTCGACCCGGCCATCCCGGCCGACAACATCCGCATGACCGCTCGCTACCTCCGATACCTGCTCACTCGCACGGGCGGCGACCTCGACCAGGCGCTGGCCGGGTACTTCCAGGGTCTCGCATCGGTGTCGTCGATCGGCCGGCTGCCGGCCACCGTCGACTACATCGCCATCGTGCGCCAGCTCCGCCCCCGATTCGCCGTCGCCTGAGGCTGTCAAGGTCTTGATTCACCGTGCTGCATGTGACAAGAAAGGGCCCTCTTCGTTCGCCCCCAGGGGCGCGAAGCTCGGGTGGGGAAGCCCGGGGGCCGAGTAGCAAACGCGTCCACCGGTCGCGGATCCAAAGGCACCCCGGGTGGACCCCGCCGGCGGCGCGGCGCCGCCACCGACGCCTCGGAGGGACTCCCGGGTCGAGTGGCTAGAGTGCCCGCCCGGTTCCCCCCTGGACCGCCGATCCGAGGAACGCGATGGCAGACGACGAAGACATCGACGACGAAGACGACCTCGAGGAGGACGACGACCTCGAGCCGGATGCCGAGCTGGACGACGAGGATCTCGTCGAGGACGAGTTCGCCGACGACGAGCTCGAAGAGGACTTCGAGACCGAGAACGAGGACGCCGACGAGGACGACGACGCGCCCGCGGCGGCGTCGGACGACGACGACTCCGAGGACGAGGACGACGACGTCCTCGATCCCGACGACGTCGAGGCCGACCTCGACAGCATCCTGAAGGAGCGCCTCGTCGTCGCCGAGGACGAGGACGAGGAGGAAGAGGAGGAGGTCGCCGACCCCGAGGATCGCTCGGACGGTCGGGTCCGCCCCCGGGCACCTGGTGAGTTCGTGTGCCAGTCCTGCTTCCTGGTGAAGCACCCCAGCCAGCTGGCCGACGAGAAGCGACAGCTCTGCGCCGACTGCGTCTGAGTGACGCCTGACCACCCGGTTCGATTTCCCCTGGGAGTCGACCTGGGGGAGCATTGGGACATGGCCGACGAGAAGACTCCGATCGAGCAGGCGCTCGACGTCATCCTGTACGCCCCCGTTGGGCTGGTGTTCTCGGCGCGCGAGCTGCTGCCGAAGCTGGCCGAGAAGGGCCGCAGCCAGCTCGGCATGGCGAAGATGATCGGCCAGTTCGCCGTCCAGCAGGGCCAGACCGAGGCCGGCAAGGTCCTGGGCCAGGCGCAGAAGCAGGCGCTGTCGACGCTCGAGCAGCTGGCCGGTCGTCCCTCGGGGCCGAGCACGAACGGCTCCTCGAGCAACGGCGCGGCGCCCAAGCCGGCGCCCGTCATCGACGTCGAGGTGGTCGAGACGCCGGCCGCGCCCACCAGCGGCCCCGAGGCGGCCACGCTCGCCATCACCGACTACGACTCGCTGTCCGCGTCGCAGGTGCTGCCGCGGCTGAACGGCCTCAGCGCCGACGAGCTGGAGGCGGTGCGCGCGTACGAGGCGGCGCACCGCGGCCGCAAGACGATCCTGAACCGCGCCGCACAGCTGCAGTCGTCCTCGACGTAGTGGAGATCGCGGCCCGCCCGGCGACGCCGGATGACGTGCCGGTGATCGACGGCCTCGCGGCCGACGCGATCGCCGAGCAGGTCGAAGGCCGTGGCGGTGCCGTGTGGTCGGTGTGCGAGGCGCAGCGCCAGCCGCGCGGCGAGGGCCTGGCCGCCGCCGTCAGCGACCCCGATCAGCTGGTCCTGGTGGGCACGATCGACGACGAGGTGGTCGGCTTCGCCACCACTGAGCTCGACGTGCTGGCCGACGACACGACGCTCGGCGTCATCACCTCGGTGTTCGCCCTGCCGGGGGCCCGCGCCGTCGGCATCGGAGAGGCCATGCTGGATGCCGTGATCGCATGGTGCGAGTCCAAGGGGTGCGTCGGCATCGACGCCCACGCCCTGCCGGGGAACCGGGAGACCAAGAACTTCTTCGAGACGTTCGGCTTCACCGCCCGTCTCCTGGTGGTGCACCGCACGCTGTGACGGCACCGCCCACCCCCAGCGTGTGCGTCGGCGCGGTGGCGGTCGACGACGGGCGCCTGCTGCTCGTGCGGCGGCGCAACGAGCCAGGACTCGGGTCGTGGTCGGTCCCCGGCGGTCGCGTCGAGCCTGGTGAGACGGTGCAGGAGGCCGTCGTGCGCGAGCTGCTGGAGGAGACCGGCGTCGAGGGCGTGTGCACCGGGCTCATCGGCGTCGTCGAGCGCATCGGCGATGACCACCACTTCGTGATCCTCGACTACGCGGTCGAGGTCCTGGCGCCGGCGCCCCCCGAGGCGGGCAGCGACGCGCTCGAGGCGCGCTGGGTGGCGCTGCACGAGGTGGCGGAGATGGACCTGGTCGAGGGCCTGGCCGAGTTCCTCCACGACCACGGCATCATCGACACGATTGCCTGAGTCTGCGCTCCGAGCGGGAGGCCTTCGGCGGGGCGCTCTCCGCTCCGACGAGCCTGCGTCTGCGCGTCACCGCGGCGTCGGTTCGAGGCCTTCGGCGATCCCCGACTTGCTCCTCGCGCCGCGACGGTCAGAGAGCTACCGGCCCTTCCACTGGGGAGCGCGCTTCTCGATGAACGCGCGCGGGCCCTCGCCGAAGTCCTCGCTCGACGCCACCGCGGCGAACGCCTCGTTGGTGATGCGCCAGGCATCGTCGTCGTCGGCCAGCATCCCGTCGAGCACGATCTGGCGCGACGCCCGCACCGCGAGCGGAGCGTTGGCGGTGATCTGCTCGGCCAGCGCGATCGCGGTGTCGAGCAGCGCACCGGGCTCGCACACCCGGTTGGCCAGACCCAGCTCGTAGGCGCGCTGCGCGTCGATCGGGTCGCCGGTCAGGGCCAGCTCCATGGCGATGTTCTTGGGGATGGCGCGGGGCAGGCGGAACAGCCCACCCGCGGCGGCCACCAGCGAGCGCTTCACCTCGGGGATCCCGAACTTGGCCTCGGTCGAGGCGACGACGAGATCGCACGACAGCACGATCTCGCAGCCGCCGGCGTAGGCGGGGCCGTTGACGGCAGCGATGATCGGCTTGGTGCGCTCCCGGCGCACGATGCCGGCGAAGCCGCCGCGCTTGGTCTGCATCTGGGCGGCGGTGCCCTCGGCGATCGCCTTGAGGTCGGCGCCGGCAGAGAACACGGGGCCCGTGCCGGTGACGATGCCCACCCACACCTCGTCGTCGGCCTCGAGCTTGTCGATGGCCTCCTCCATGCCGCTGGCGACGGCACCGTTCACGGCGTTGCGGGCTTCGGGACGGTTGATGGTGAGCAGCGCGATGCGCCCACGGACCTCGTAGTCGACCATGTCGTCGAACCTAGTCCCGCCTCCGTGGCGAACGGCATGCCGCCCATCAGTGACAGCGAGGCGGTCGCGTCGTTACGCTCGGTGCTGGTGAGCGCCGACAACGGACACCTCCAGTGTCCCTTCTGTGCCGGGTACGGCGTCGATCGCCTCTACCTGGCGTCGCTCGACCTCGACTCCTGCGCGTGCTCGGCGTGCGGCGCCCGCTGGGACGAGGACCACGACACCGGCGACTACGCCGGTCGTGGCACCAAGGCGAGCGTCTTCACCCGTCGTCTGCACTAGCGGGTGCGGTATCGCTGGGTCGTGTTCGACCTCGACGGCACGCTGGTCGACTCCGACCGCGCGCTGATCGAGCCCTACCTGCGGCTCGGGTTCACCGAGGACGACATCCAGCTCGGTCGGCTGCTCGTCGACGAGTGCACGCGCCTGGGCATCACCATGGACGACTACCTCGCCCACTACGACTCGAACGACGTGACCGTCTTTCCCGGCGTCGAGGACGTGCTCGCGCAGCTGCCGCGCTGGGCGGTGGCGTCGAACAAGATCAGGGCCAGCGGCGAAGCCGAGCTCGATCGGTTCGGCTGGGAGCCGGCGTGCGCACTGTTCGCCGAGGACTTCGGCGGTCGTTCGAAGCACCTGGAGCCGGTGCTCGACCGGCTCGGCGTGGCTGCCTCAGACGTCCTCTTCGTCGGCGACACCGCCCACGACCGGGTCTGTGCTCGTGATGCTGGCGCTGCCTTCGCCCTCGCCGGGTGGAACCGGCGTGTCCTGACCGGGGACGGGGACATCGTCCTCCGCCGGCCCGCTGACCTGTTCGACCACGTCGACCTCACCGGCTGACGCGTCGGCGGCATCTGCACCGGCTGATGTGTCAGCCGCGTCGTCGGCCACGTCCTCGCCGACCTCGGTCGGTGCTGCCGGCTCGGCCTCGGGGACCTCGGCCGCGATGGGCTCCACGACGGCTTCGGGCGCGGGGGCGACTTCGGGTTCGCCGTCCTCGCTCGCGGCGGGCGCGGACGGCGCGCCCTCGGGCGACTCGAGCGTCTTGGCCACGGGCCGGGGCGGCGGCGGGATCTTGCGGCCGCCGACGTCGACCGGGGGACCGGCGGGCTTGGGCTTGTCGGCCGGGCTGGCCGTCGGCCGCGGCGGGCGCGCCTTGCGGCCGCCCTTCTCCTTGGGCGGGGGCGGCTCGACGCCGAACAGCTTGGCGATGGCCGGCGTGCGGCCGGCGTGCTTCTTCACGGTCGCCAGCAGCTCGTCGCCGGGCTCGGCGGGGACGCCGGCCGGCTCCACGTCGCGGCGGACGGGCGAGTAGGCGACGGCGTCGAGCAGCGTGGCGAAGCGGTCGGCGGCGATCTCCGACGTCATCGCTGCGCCTGCCGCCTTGGCCAGCTCGCCCAGCACGTCGTCGGGCAGGACCTGCGTCGGCTCCGGGGCGCGCGACGCGAGCCGCAGGGCACGGACGACGCGGCCGTGCTGGAGCGACAGCTTGACGTCGCCCACCCACTGCTCCTGCTCGGCCGCGGTGCGGCGATCGAGCGCCTCGCGCAGCGTCGCCGCCAGCTCCTTGGTGCGCTCCTCGCGCGCCACGTCGCCGGCGCTGGACACCACGGCGCGGAGATCGACGAGCGACAGCTCCTCGACGTCGGCCAGGGCGGCGTCGGCCTTGTCGAGCCAGTCGGCGATGCGCGTGGCGGGCATGAGGTCCTCCGCGGCCTGCAGCACGTTGGCCGTCGGCACCTCGGGCTGCCCCTCGGCTCGCGCCTTGGCGTTCTGCTCGTCGAGCGCGGTCCGCACCGCGGGGACGCCGCCCTTGAGCAGCTGCTCGGCGATGAGCCGGCGCTCGGGGGACAGCGACCCCAGGAACTCGTCGCGATGGGCGCGGCCCGCCTTCAGCCGCTTGGGCTTGGGGCGCTCGGGCAGCGGCGGCGGGGGAGCGGGGCGCTCGCGACGCGGCCGGGACGCGCGGTCGGGCGCTCCCTCGGGACGGGGCGTGCGCTCGCGGCGCTCGGGGCGGTCCGGCCGATCACCGCGCGGTCGCTCGGGGCGGTCGCCGCGCGGACGGTCCGGGCGGTCGGGCCGGGGGCCGCGCGGTCCGCGGTCACGGTCGCCGCGGTCGCGCCGGTCACCGCGATCGCGATCGCCGCGACCGACGAGCGTGGACGTGACGGGCGTGAACTCGCGCTGGGGGCCGATGACCTCCAGCCGCTCGAACGCCGGCTTCTCCGCGGCCTTGGGCGGCACGACCGAGGTGACGGTGATGCCCTCGATGTCGAACTCGGCCCACGCCGTCAGGACGTCACCGACCTTGGCGCCGGACGGCAGCAGCGAGCCCTCGAGATCACCCCGCGGCTGGCGTGCACCCGCCGCTCGCCAGGTCCACGTGCCGTCGGGGCGCTCGCTCGTCAGCTCGACGTCGATCCGCCTCGGCATAGGGCGGCCACGCTAGCGGGGAGAGAGCCCGCCTCCTGCAGCGGGTTACGCGGCCGAGCCGTACCGTTCGATCAGCGCCGGGAGCCGTGGCAGGAACGACAGCTTGTCGAAGCAGGCGGTGGCGCCGCGCGAGCGGCTCTGCTCGAAGACCTCGACCGCGGCGTGCGCGCTGACGACCAGGACGCGTGCGTGCGGGCACGAGCGGCGGAGCATCGGGAGCGTCGCCAGCCCATCGCGGCGCGGCATGTAGAGGTCCAGGATCACGAGGTCGGGGTCGGTGGCCTCGGCGACGTCGACGCACTCGACGCCGTCGCACGCCTCGCTGACCTCGACGCCCTCGCGCTCGATCGCCGTCCGCCAGAGCAGGCGGATGGAGGGCTCGTCGTCACAGATCAGGACCCGCATGTCCAGGAGAACGTACGACGGTGCGCAATGGCTACCGATGGCCCGAACGGGCTGATCCGGCAGGATTGGTCGATGGAGTCCATCGTGCTCGACGTCGACACCTCCCGCCGGTGGCTGGCCGACCTCACGGGCCACGCCACCGACTTCTGTCGCGACCTGGGCGACGGCCTGCTCCACGTGTTCGCGCCGCACGCCACCGCCGGACTCGCCCTGATCGAGCTGGGCTCCGGGACCGAGGAGGACCTGGGCGAGCTGCTCGGTCGGTTGCTGCCGCGGGACGACCGCTACCGGCACCGGCACGGCGCGCCGGGCCACGGTGCCGACCACGTGCTGCCGGCGGTCATCAGCCCGTCGATGTCCATCCCGGTGGTCGGCGGCCGCCTGGCGCTCGGCACGTGGCAGTCGCTGGTCCTGGTCGACACCAACGGCGACAACCCGAGGCGCCAGGTGCGGCTGTCGTTCCTGCCGGCATGAGTCCATCTCCTTCGGCAGGCCGGCCGAGTCGCCCCGTCGTCGCCGCGTTCGACCTGGACGACACGCTGGCCCGGGGCGACACGCTGTCGCCGTTCCTGCGGCTCGTCGCCGGTCGGGCGCGGCTGGTCGGTGCCGTCGTCCGGAGTGCGCCGGCCATCGCACGCGCCGCCCGCGATCGGGCGGCGCGGGACGACGCCAAGGAGCGCGTGCTGCGGTCCACGCTGCGGGGCTACACCGTCGACGCGCTGGCGGCAGTCGCCGCCCGGTACGCCCCGACGGTGCCGCTGCGCGACGACGTCATCGCCGCGCTGCGCGACCACCAGGCCAAGGGGCACGAGACGCTGATCATCTCGGCATCACCCACCATCTACGTCCGCGCCATCGCCGATCACCTCGGCATCGACCACGTGGTGGCGACCGAGCTCGAGGTCGTCGACGGCGTCCTCACCGGTCGCTACGCCGGTCGCAACTGCCGGCACGAGGAGAAGCTGCGGCGGCTGCTCGAGTGGCTCGGCGACCGCGAGGTCGAGCTGCACGCGTACGGCAACTCCCCGGACGACGACGCCATGCTGGCGCGCGCCGACCACCCGCATCACGTCTAGACGCGCGGGGTGTTCGTGACCTGCAGCCAGCCGTCGCCGTCCGGCTGGGAACGGGTGTTGGCACAGCCACCGTCGGCGTGTGCCTGGTAGCTGATGCGCAGCGACGCCGGCGCCGGCGACAGCTGTGACCACCTGACGGTCACGCTGGGGTCGTCGCACCGGGCGAAGACCTCCGACCACACGACCGGTGCGGCGAGCGTCGTGCCGCCGCCGTGCAGCCGACGCACGACCGTCGCCTCGTCGGTGACGAGGTCCGTCACCTCGCCCGTCCACCAGCCGTCACCGTCGCCGACGATCCGCAGCCGGTAGGGGCGACGCGGCAGCCACGCGTAGTCGCGCGTGTTCGGGTTGCCGGTGGCGCTCGGGAGCGTCGACGCCTCACCGTCCAGCTCGCCGGCGCCGTCCCGGTAGCCACCCCAGTTGACGGCGGTGCTGCCCGGGTGGCGGTCGTACCACTGCAGGCCGAGGTGGGCGCCGCCGACGCGGCGCCCGCGGTCCACGAAGGATGCCTGCAGCGCCCAGAAGTAGAGGTGGGGGACGACGGGCGGCTCGACGACCTCGAGCACGGCCGACACCTCCAGCGCCGGGGCAGGCGGCGGATCCCACACCAGGTGCATCGACGAGGCCCGGTTGGACGACGTCGGGAAGCCCCGCGTCCGCTCCCGCTTGAATCGCATAACGCTCCTGTTATATGTTTGTGGCGTGCCCGCCTTCGCTGCTCTCGCCGACGACACGCGAGCACGGATCGTGGAGATCCTTGCTGAGGACGACCGGAGCGTGAACGAGCTCGTCGAGCTGTTCAGCGTGAGCCAGCCCGCCATCTCGCGGCACCTGCGCGTGCTGCGCGAGTCGGGGCTGGTCGACGTCGAGCCGGCGGGGAAGCAGCGGATCTACAAGCTCAACCCGGCAGCGCTCACCGACGTGAGCAGCTGGGCCGATCGGTGCCGCCGCACGTGGGAGGAGCGCTTCGACGCCCTCGGCGAGCACCTCGACAGGATGAAGGAGCGAGATGAGCCGTGACTCGATGGGCGACGGCACCCGCCTCGTGTTCACCCAGTCGTTCCGGCTGGGAGAGTCGACCGAGCCGGACGCGGAAAACCGTGACGACCCGGGGGCGGACCTCCCGGGAGGCCCCGACACGCCGTGGCGACCGGGCTTCGTGCAGGGGTTCCATCGGATGCTCGACCACCTGCCGCTGTACCTCGAGGGCGAGTTCACCGCAGCCGACCGCGACGCGGGACTCGCTGCCTCCCCGACCGCGGAGGACCTCGAGTGGATCGAGACGTACCGCCGGCACATCCGCGACACGATCCCCGCCTCATGAGCACGCACGCGCCGCTGGCGCAGTTCGTCGACCGGGACACGATGATCTACGAGCGCCGCTACCCCCACCCGATCGAGCGCGTGTGGCGGGCGGTGTCGACGGGGGAGGAGCTGAACGTGTGGCTCTTCCCGGTCACCCGGGTGGAGCAGCGCGTCGGCGGTCGAGCAACGTTCACCTGGGGC
The DNA here is from genome assembly GCA_036275955.1 of Acidimicrobiales bacterium. Lineage (GTDB taxonomy): Bacteria > Actinomycetota > Acidimicrobiia > Acidimicrobiales > CADCSY01 > DATLFP01. The sequence continues at coordinate 18,380 of DASUCO010000233.1, read as the reverse complement.
GGTCCCGAGGAGGACGGCGTCGAGGTGCACGAGGTCGCCGAGTACGACCCGCCGTCGCGCATCACCTTCGCGTCCACCGAGTGGCCTGGTGCGTGGATGCGCTTCGCGCTGACGCCCGACGGCGCGGACGCCACGGTGCTGCACTTCACGCTGCACTGGCCGGTGCCGCCGGGGGCGGACTCGCCGTTCGCGCCCGAGCACCTCAGCGGCTTCCACGGGATGCTCGACAACCTCGCCGGTCACCTCGACGGAACGTGGACGAGCGCGTCGATGGACGCGCTCATCGCCCAGCTCACCTCCGGCGACCCGCCGCCACCCGACCACGTCGCGCTGATCGAGTCGTACCGCGAGCACGTGCGCACGGCGCAGCCGCCGGACTAGCGCGGGGGCATCGGGCCCGGCACGTGGTTGAGGGAGAGGTCCCACGAGAAGCTGATCTCGCCGCCGTCCTCGTTCAGCCTGTGCGTCACCGTCTTCGTGGCGTACGGCGTCGCGCCGCCCCGCACCGTCCAGCCCTCGAAGTACAGGCCGACCTCGCCGGCGCCGGGGAACGCTGCCTCTGTGTAGAAGCTCAGGTCGACCACGAACGGCGGCATCGGGAACGTGTTGATCGGGTCGGGGCACGTCACCGACGCCTCGGATGCGATCGCGGGCATCACCGTCACGAGTGGACCGGCATCACCGAACAGGTTGTCGGCGGTCACCGTCATGCGCCCGGTCCCCGGTGCGGTGGAGCACTGGATGAAGTCGTTCTGCGTGAAGTCGTTCGGCACGTCGACGCCCATCGCCATGCCGAGGCCCTGGCCGAGCACCTCGAGCAGCTCGGCCCCGCGGTCGTACCCGGTCGGATCGACCGGACCCGTCGCCTCGCCCGACAGCCGGCCACCGTCGAACAGGAGCGGGACGGTCAGCTCGATGCTGTCGCCGATCACGAACGTGTTGCCACCGAACTTGGCCGTGAGGTCGGCGAGGGCCACGAGCTCGAACCGGTAGCAGACGCTGATGAGCGACGTCAGCGTCTCCTCCTCGGCGTCGTCCTCGGCTGCACCCAGCAGCTGGGCGAGGTGCACCCAGTGGACGATCTCCTTCAGCTTCGTGAGGTCCTTCTCCTCGACGCAGACCTCGGCGGCGTCCCAGGCCTCGTCCTTGACCTTCTCCTTGACCTCGTCGAGCTTCTCCTCTGCCCGCGCCTCTCCTTCCTCGTCTCCACTGAGCTGCGCGTCGGCGAGGTCCTGCACGGCATCGGCGACCGCGGCATCCGTGTCGCCGGAGGATGCGCCGGAAGACGTGTCGGCACCGTCCATCCCCTCGGTGAGCGAGCCGTGACCCGTCGGGTTGCCACCGGAGGTCGCCTCTCCACCGTCGTCACCGGTGAACGGGCCGGGAGGCGTGCCGGGTCCGTCGTAGGACGGGACGTCGCCGCCGGGCTGGTCGATGGGGCCGCCACCGGGTGTGCCGGGCGGCGGGATCGGACCGCCGTCCGGGAAGCCGGGCCAGCCTCCGCGTGGGCCACCGCACGGCGGCACGCAGCGGGCACCACCACTGCCGGAGAAGTGACCGATGGCGAGGACGAAGCGCTCGCCGTCATAGCCGATGCCGGCGAGCGACGCCTCGTCGTCGTCGACGCGGAGGCCGCTGAACACCTCGTCGGGCGGGACGTCACTGGTGACGAACAGCCACGAGGGCCGGGCGAACACGAGACCGTCGGGCTCGAGCGAGGCACCGAAGCCCAGCGTCGTGTCTTCGGGGAGGCCGTCCAGGCCCGACAGGGGAGTGACGGTGATGGCCGTGTCCTCGCCCAGCGCACCGGGCGGGATCTGCAGCGCGTACTCGGTGCCGTCAGCCGCCGTGGCGAACACGGAGCCGCCGGCGGGTCCGACCGTGCCCGTGGCCGCAGTGGCCGCCTCGAGCTCCATCGTCACCGGCACGGCGGCGCCGGTGGACGGCTCCTCCTCGGCCTCGGCAGCGGCCGCCTCGGTGCCGTCGTCGCCGGCGGCGGCGCTGGTGCCGTCGTCGTCGCCGGAGGAGGAGCACGCGGCGACGAGGAGCGCGGCGCAGAGGAACGCCGGCAGCAGGGCGGAGCGACGCATCGCGGAAGCGTGGCACCGGCCGCTCGCCAAGTGGTCGCGGGGTGGCTGTCACACCCGACCGCGAGGATGTCGGCCGATCGCCGCCCACGCGGCCTCGTGGTCTCGACCGAACGAGGGTGGGAAGATGGAAGCAGTGGACTGGACGGGCCTCGGCGTGCTTGCCGGCATCGTGCTCGGGAGCGTCGGCTACCTCTCGCGCCAGATGACCGCACGGTTCGACCGAGTGGACGTGCGCTTCGACCGCGTCGATGCGCGAATCGACCGGCTGGATGAGCGGTACGTCCGGCACCTCGAGACGCACGCCGGACACTGATCCTCCAAGTCGCTGTCACTTCCCTTCGTCACAGTGACGGAATGGCGAGATGCGAGTGGTGTGGTGCACGACTGCCGGCGAGGTCGGGACCGGGTCGTCCTCGCAAGTTCTGCTCGGAGTCGCACAGAGCGCTCAGCTACAGAGCGAGACGCAGACTGGTTGACCTCGCAGCCGTGGCCCAGCGCGACGGGTGGCGGTGCTACCTCTGCGGCGAGCGTGTGCCCGAGTGGGCAGTCGTCCCGGATCCCTGGGCCGCGACGTGGGACCACGTGATCCCCGTGAGCGCGGGCGGAGCCGATCACGAGTCGAACGTTCGCCTCGCGCATTACTGGTGCAACATCAAGAAGGGCGCGGGAGAGATCGGCGCGTGGGATCCGCCGCCGACCGCCTGCCGCGACGTACGTTTCGGCACAGTGACGAAACCAAGTGGGGAGCGGCGCTGCAAGTGGTGCGGCCGCGGGTTCGAGGTGGTCCCCGGCGCGGGACGTCCGCAGGAGTACTGCCGACGATCGTGTCGCCAGCGCGCCTACGAGAGCAGGCAGCGAGGTGCGGAGCTCGGTCTCAGCGAGAACGAGCTCGTGATGACGCGCACCGAGCTGGAGTCGCTGAGAGACGCGCTGTACGTCGTCGAGGCCGCCGTGGAGGACGTGGACCGGGATCTGGCGGCGGCGGGCGACGATCCCGAGGAGGTGCGTCGCAGCCTCGACTGGCTGCTCCAGGCGGTCCGGCCCCTCCTGGGTCTTCGCCCATAATCCTCGTTACGTAAAGTAGGACCGGTCGTGATCCACAGGGCTCACGAGCGCCGCTCCCCGCCCCCGTGCAGGCTGCGGACCAGCTCCGGGAGTCGGTTGATGTCGCTCTTCGACACGACCTCGGTCACGCCGATGGCACGTGCGCTCGCCAGCACGACGTCGTCGACGAAGGCGGTGAACAGGATGATGTGCTGCCCCGGCACCCGCTGGATCAGCTGCTCGGCGACGTCGAGACCGGTCATCCCCGGCATGCGGTTGTCGAGCACCACCACGCGGGGCGTCGGCGGTGCACCCAAGCGCTCGAACTCCTCGATGGCCTTCGGCCCGTCGACCGCCTGCGCGACGACCTCGATGTCGCCGGCCAGCTCGAGCTTCATCGTCACCAGCTCGCGCATGTCGTCGTCATCGTCGACGACGAGGACCGTCAGTGCGGTCGGATCTGCCACCTGCGCACGGTAGGACAACTCGGGCATCCGAGCCTCCTCGGTTGGTTCGGGACGATCCGGCGCCCGCCGCCGAGCGATCGGTCCTACCGTGTCGGACCGTGCATCGACCGTTCCGGTTCGAGCCGCCGTCGCCGACCCCGGCCGCCGTCCTGCGGCCGCGGCTGCTGGAGCCGCTGGCCCGGCGGTTCGAGGCTCGGCTCGTCACGGTCGAGGCCGGCGCCGGGCTGGGCAAGACCACCTTGCTGGCCCAGGCCGTGAGCGAGAACCGGCTCGCCCCCCGTGGGCGCGACGTCTGGCTGACCTGCGATCCGGCTGACGCGTCGGCATCGATCCTGCTCGGCGACCTGCTCCTCGCACTCGGGTGGCGCCAGCTCGACGGCCCGCCGACGGTCGAGCAGGTGTGCGAGGCCGTCTGGGCCGCCGCCCCCGAGCACGTGTGCCTGGTGCTCGACGACGCGCAGCACCTCGGCCCCGGGTCGGGTGGCGAGGCCGCGCTGCGGAGCCTGGTCGAGGGGCTGCCGGAGAACGGCCATCTCGTCGTCGCCGCCCGGCGCCTGCCGGACCTCCCCCGCACCCGGTTGCTCCTCCAGGGGCGCGCCGTGGAGCTGTCCGCCGCGCAGCTGTCGCTCGAACCCGACGAGGCGGCGGCGCTGGCCGCCTACCACGGCACCGACGCCGCCGTGCTCGAGCACGTCGGCGGGTGGCCGGCGCTCGCCGAGCTCCACGCCCGTCTCGGTACGGCCGACGCCAGGCGGTTCGTTTGGGAGGAGGTGCTGGCCTCGCTGCCCGAGGCCGATCGCACCGCGTTCGTGTTCCTCGTCGGCGTCGGTGGGACCGACGCCGAGGCGCTGGTGGCGGCGATGGGTGACGCCGTCAACCCCGCCCGCCTCGCCACCCTCCCCCTGGTGGCCGTCGACGACCGCGGCGGCCTCCGTCCCCATCCCATCTGGGAGGAGCTGCTCGCCGACCGGATCGAGCCCGGCGCCAGCGCGGCGGCAAGGGAGACGCTCGCCGAGGTCCTCACCCAGCGCGGCGACCACAGCGTCGCGTTCGAGCTGCTCGCGTCGGCAGGCTCCTGGACGCGCGCGCTCGAGGTCCTCTTCGACGCCTGCAACGCGCAGCGCAACCCGCCCTGGCGCGACCAGATGGTCAGGTGGCACCACCTGCTCCCGCCTGAGGTCGCCGACCGGCCGGAGGCCCTCTACCTGCGGGCGATGATCGAGCGCGCCGGCGACGCATGGTCGGACACCGCGAGCGAGACGTTCGTCGCCGCGATCGCCGGCTTCCGGGCGCGCGAGGACACCTTGCGCGAGGTGATGGCGACCGTGCGCTTCTCCGCCATCGCCTGGCTGCGCGGTGACGTCGACGCGTTCGCCACGTTCCACCAACGTGGCGTCGAGCTGATCGGCCAAGGGTGGCCGCTGCAACCGATCCTGGCGCTCAACGAGGCGATCACCGCTGAGATCGAGGGGCGCATCGATGACGTCCTCGCCCGCGCCGACGCCGTGGGCGATGCCGAGCCCCGGTTGCAGCACCTGATCTGGCTGCTGCGCGTGTTCGCCCGACTTGCCGGCGGCGACGCCGACAGCGCCGTCGACGACGCACAGCGCGCCGCGTCCGCCGCGCTGCCCGTGATGCCAGCGGCCGGCACCGGCTGGGCCACCTTCGCGCCGACCCTTGTGTCGTGGCTGCGCGGTGACCTGTCGGCCGTCCGCGCTGCGTCCGTCGGCGATCCCGGACCGCGGGACGCGATCGCCGAGCGCGTGCCGCCGCTCGCACTCGCGATCATCGAAGCTGCACACCTGGGTGACGTCGCACGCGCGCGATCGCTGCTCGACGATCTGGACGCACTCGTGCCAGACATCGGCGCCCGCCACCTCCTCGCCGGCTTCCGAGCCGTCGCAGGCGCCGCCGTCGCGATCGCCGCCGGCGACGAGGCCGCGGCGGCCACGGAGCTCGCCGAGCACCTCGACGGCCGGCCGCTCGATCCGGTGCTGGCCGGTCGCGCCCTGCGCTGGTTCCCCGCGCTCCCCCACCTGCTGCACGAGTCGTCGCGCCGGCTGCTGGACGACCTGCCCTCGGGTCCCGCCCGCACGCGCGCGCTCGACGCCAGTCGCGCCCTCCGAGCGGCGCGGAGCGGCGAGGACTGGACGGTGCCGGCGCTGGTGTCCGATGCCGACGCGCTCCTGACGGTGCTGCCCGCACCGCTCGCCGTCGAGCTCGTGGTGCATGCCGCCGCCGCTCGCGGCGCAGGCGCCAGCACGGCGATCGCGCGGCTGGCCGAGCTGTCGCCGACGGCGACGCGCCGGGCCCTCGACGTCATCGGCGCGGGTGGCCCACCGAGCGTGTCGCGCGCCGCCCGATCGCTGCTCGGATCGGTGCCGATCCCACCGCCGCACCGCGTCCGCATCGAGGTCCTCGGCCCGGCGCGCCTGCTGCGCGACGGCGTCCCCATCGACGACGCGAACTGGCGCCGTCAGCGGGTTCGCCAGCTCGTGTGCGCGGTCGTCGCCCACGACGAGATCCGACGGACGCGGCTGGGCACGCTCCTGTGGCCCGAGTTCGACGAGGACGGGGTGTCGTCGAACCTGCGCATGACGCTCAGCTACCTGCAGACCCTCCTCGAGCCGGAGCGCCCCAAGGGGCATGCGCCGTGGTTCCTGCAACAGGACGCCGGTGTCCTGCGCCTCGGGGGTGGCGACCACCTCAGCGTCGACGCGTGGGAGCTCGAGGCCATGCTCGACGCCGCCGCGGCTGCCGCCGCCTCGGGGGCGCCGTCCGTCGAGCTCGAGCACCTGCGCGCCGCCATCGGGCTGTGGCGCGGGGACTACCTCGACGACGTCGCCGGCGAGGAGTGGGCCGAGCCGCTGCGGGAGCGCATGCACAGCCGGTTCAGCTCTGCCGCGGTGCGGGCCGGTGCGCTCCTCGTGGCCAGCGGGCAGCCGCGCGACGCGATCCAGGCCGCCGAGGCCGCGCTGGCCGCCGATCCGTGGTCCGAGGGGGCGTACGGGGTGCTGGCCAGCGCCCACGCCGCCCTCGGCGACGACGACGCCGCCCGGCGTGCGGTGGAGGCCGCCGCCCGCCGCCGCGCCGAGCTCGGGCTCTCGCCCGACCCGGCCGAGCTCACCTCCCGCGCCCCTCGCTGACGCGTCGCTTGCGCGGGGGGCACACGCTGCCCGCGTGCGTCCACACGACGACGACGACGGCGCGCTGCAATCGGCGCTCGACGCCGCCCTCGCGGTCTGCCGCGAGAAGGTGGTCGAGTACCGAGCCGGCCTGCTCGACGAGGACGAGCTGCACCGGGAGCTGCGCCGGGCGGGGCTCGTTCGCCGCGGCGACGATGCGTGGCTGCTCGATGTCGACACCGAGCAGTGGCACCACTGGGTGCGCCAGGAGCTCCCTGGCCGGTCCGAGGAGGTCAGCCCGTGCAACGAAGCGTGATGCTGCGACGGGTCGCGTCGGTGGCGACGATGGCGACCGTGCTCATGGCAGGCGTCGGGACGGCGTCGAGCGCGGCCCAGGAGGCGCCGCCGCCCACGGTGGGACCCCTCCCGACCACGCCGACGACGGTGTCCCCGCCGCCGACCTTCACGCCGCCGCCGACGGTGATCGTCACCCCACCGCCGACCGTGGCGCCGACACCGACGCCGAGCATCCCGGGGCCGATCACGACGCCGGTCGTGCCTCCGCCGAGCGGCAACCCGATCACCACGCCGATCACCACACCGCCCGGCAACACGCCCGTGGTCCCGCCGCCGAGCGGCACGCCGCTCAACCCGACGCCGCCGGCGACACCGGGCGTCGGCACCGCACCGCCACCGTCCAACCCCGGTCTGGCGACGCCGCCGGTGTCGCTCCCTGGGTTCGGCGCCACGCCCCCGCCGCCGTCGACCAACTTCGGCAGCCCGACGCCGCCGGTGTCGATCCCCGGTTCCAACAGCCAGCTGCCGACGTTCCCGAGCGCACCGGGCGTGGGCGCCGAGCCGCGCTTCCCGGGCGCGTCGACCACCCCCTTCGTCGGCTCGCTGCCGCCCACCGCCGGCGGCCAGCCCGGTGCCGGGCCGGCGCCTGCGTTCCCCGGCGCGTCGCAGCCGGGTGGTTCGGCCTTCCCGCAGCCCGGTGGGTCGACCTTCCCGCAGCCGAGCGGTCCGACCTTCCCGCAGGCCGGTGGGTCCCCGTTCCCGCAGCCCGGTGGGTCCGCCTTCCCGCAGCCGGGTGGTCCGACGTTCGCGTCAGGCGGCGGCGATCCCGGTCTCACCGGTCCGCCCGGGTTCAGCCAGGCCTTCCCGGGTCAGGCGTCGCAGCTCCACCCGGTCCAGCCGGCGCCGTTCGCGCCACCGCCCGGGTCGGACAGCAGCGATCTGCCGGCCGTCGAGCTGCTCTCGCTCGAGGAGCTCCTGGCCGACCCGCCCGCCGGCGATGGCGATGCTGACGTCGAGGCGCCGCCGACGGTCGAGCTCATCTCGCTCGACGATCTGCTCGCCGCGCCGCCCGACGGCAGTGCCGAGGACGCACCCACGGTGCCCGAGCTGGAGTTCGTGTCGCTCGAGGACCTGCTGACGGCGCCAGCCGGAAGCGACGAGCCCGCACCGCTGCCGGAGGTCGAGTCGGTCTCTCTCGAGGACCTGCTCGCCGCCGCACCCGGAGACGACGGGGACGTCGTGCTGCCCGAGGTCGAGTCGATCTCGCTCGACGACATCCTCGACGCCGACTTCGACGGCGAGGTGCCCGAGCTGCAATCGGTCTCACTGTCCGAGCTCTTCTAGCCGTACCAGTCATCACACAAGGAGCGCACCATGGAGACGACCCAGACCCGAAGCACGATCACCTCATCGCTCATGCTCGCCGGCGTGGCGGTGCTGCTGGCCCTCGTGGCCATCGGCCTCGCTGCGACGAGCGGGGGCGACGGCGGAGGCGACAGCCTCGCCACGCGTCTCGCCAGCAGCGTCGACGAAGACGGCTACCAGGCCGTCACCCTCTCGACCGGCACCGTGTACTACGGCCGCCTGTCGAGCGACGGCGACGCCCTGCTGCTCGACGACGTCTACTACCTGGCCGACGCCACCGAGGAGAACCCGTCGGGCAGCCTCGTGAAGCGTGGCGCCGAGATCTACGCACCGTCCGGCGCGATGGTGCTCAACCCGGCGCTCGTCGTGCAGATCGACCAGGTCGGCGAGAACTCGGTGATCGCTCGCGGCATCGAGCGGATCGCCTCCGGCGAGTAGCCCGCGGTCGCGCCTGCCGGGCGTGCGAGGATGCCGGTGTGCCCACCCTGGTGACCCCGCGCGGCGTCCGGCAGGTCGAGGACCTGTGGCTCGACTCAGCGGCGCTCGACGCCGCCACCGGCTGGCAGCTCAAGCCCGAGGGTCTGTGCCGGGACGACGCGTGCCTCATCGTCCCCGAGGAGCTCCGCCACCACGACCGGGTCGACGTGGCCGGGCTCTGGACGCGCCTGGGCCGTCCGGTGCTCACGTCGGGCGATGCCGTGTACCTGGGTGAGGATGCGTCGTCGAAGCCGGCGCTGCAGGCCGGGGCGATGGCGCCGGACTTCACGCTCCGCGACCTCGCCGGCATCGAGCACTCGCTGTCGGACCACCGCGGCAAGAAGGTCTTCATCTCGTCGTGGGCGCCCTGGTGAGGGTGCCGCATGGACCTGCCCGTGTGGCAGGCGCTCACCGAAGAGCTCGCTGACGAGGCGTTCGTCGTCCTCGCCGTCTCCTTCGACACCCGGGCCCCCGACCAGTCGAGGCCGTGGATCGAGGCCGCCAACCCGACGTACCCGTGCCTGCTCGACCCGGAGCACGAGGTGGCCGACCTCTACAACATGGTGAACGTCCCCAACGCGGTGTGGGTCGACGAGGACGGACGCATCGTGCGCCCGGCCGAGACGGCGGGAACGGGTGACGAGTTCCGCACGATGATCGATCCCGGTGGCATCCCGCCGGACGATCTCACGCGCATGATGCGACGGCGCGAGCGCTACGTCGACGCCATCAAGGACTGGGTGCGCAACGGGACCGACGTCACGTCGACGACAGACCGCACCCACTCCCCCGACGACGCGCTGGCCTTCGCCCACTTCCGCTTCGGCACGTGGCTGGCTCGCGAGGGCCGCGACGAGGAGTCGCGCGCGCAGCTCGCCGAGGCGCGGCGACTCAAGCCCGAGTCATGGGCGTTCCGCCGCCAGAGCTGGGAGCTCGAGGAGGTCGGCAAGGCCGGCAGCCCCGTGTTCTGGGAGGCCGTGAAGGCGCTGGGTGACGACGCCTACTACCCGCCACCTGACCTGCCCGGTCTCGACTAGCGGCGCGGGCCGCGACCCCGGCCGCGGGAGCGGTGGGGCTGTGACGAGCGCGGCGCTGCCGTGCGGGCCGCCGGCTTGGACGTCAGCGGCTGGGCTGCGTGGCGCTCGTCGGTGAGCGCGGTCACATCCGGCCAGTGGAGCTCGGGCTCGAAGCCCAGCTTGCGCTGGAGGTCGGCAGCGCCCTCCGCCTGGTCCTTGTCGACCAGCGAGACGACGATGCCCGTGGCACCGGCGCGGCCGGTGCGGCCCGAGCGGTGGATGTAGTCCTTCTCGCTCCCCGGCGGGTCGAAGTGCACGACGGCGGCCACGTCGTCGACGTGGATGCCGCGGGCGGCGACGTCGGTGGCGATCAGCGCCTGCACCTTGCCGCTCGAGAACGACGCGAGCGCGCGATCGCGCTGACCCTGTGACCGGTCGCCGTGGATGGCGGCCGCGGACACGCCGCTGCGACCGAGCTGCTTGGTCAGGCGGTCGGCGCCGTGCTTGGTGCGGCAGAACACGATCGTCGGCCACTCCGCGTTCACGACCTTGGCGAGGACCTCGACGCGCTCGGCGCGGTCCATCTTCCAGAAGATGTGGCGGTTCTGCTTGGCGTCCTCGTCGACCTTGAGCTCGTGGCGCACCGGCTCGCGCTGGTAGCGCTTCACGAGCACGTCGACGTCGCCGTCGAGGGTGGCCGAGAACAGCAGCGTCTGCCGGTCCGGTCGCACGGTGTCGAGCAGGCGCTTGACCTCGGGCAGGAAGCCCATGTCGGCCATGCGGTCGGCCTCGTCGATCACGACCAGCTCGACCTCGTCGAGGCGGAGCTGGTTCTGGGCGATCAGGTCGGCAAGGCGACCGGGGCAGGCGACGAGGATGTCGACGCCCTTGCGCAGCGCGGCGATCTGCGGACCGAAGCCGACGCCGCCGTAGATCGACGCCACGGACGGGCCCTTGCGTCCGCCGAGCTCCTTCAGCTCGTCGGCCACCTGAGCGGCGAGCTCGCGCGTGGGCACCAGCACCAGGCCCTTGGGGCGGCGAGGACTGGCCACGCCGACGCGGGCGACGAGCGGGATGCCGAAGGCGATCGTCTTGCCGGAGCCGGTGGGCGCCTTGCCGCAGACGTCGCGACCGGCCATGGCGTCGGCCAGGGTGGCGGCCTGGATGGGGAACGGCTCGGTGATGCCGCGAGCGGTGAGACGGTCCGCGATGGCGGGGGGCGCGCCGAGCGCGAGGAAGGTGGATGACACGGGTTGGCTCCTGCCCGGAGGGCGGGTCGATGCGAATGGCCGAGGTTCCGGCTCACCGGTGACGACCCGCCGGCGGGATGCCGACCCCACGACGGTACCTGTCGTGAAGCGGATGTCCTCTATCGCACCTTGCGGAACAGCCCGCTGCGGAAGGGCTCGCCGGCGCGCATGTCGCCGAACGCCGACGCCAGCTCGGTGGCGACGCGCTTGCCCTCGGGGTCGGTGGCGATGCGCCGGCGCGGCGCGTAGACCGCGTCGTCACCGAAGTAGCGGAGCGACACCGTGCGGCGGCGACGCCCCGGGGTCGTCGGCGCCCCGCCGTGCAGGACGTTGGCGTGGAACACGACCATGTCGCCCGGCTCGATGGCCCACGACACGATGTCGTAGTCGTCGCGCGCCGACTCGATGTCCGGAAGCCGCGGCAGGTCGAGGTCGTCGAGGATCGGCTTGGTGTCGTCCTGGGCGTCGAACGCGGAGGTGTTGAACATCGGGCCGCGGTGTGAGCCGCGCACGAACTCGAGCGACTCCTCGGCGTCCAGAGTGTCGAGGCTGATCCAGCACACGGCGACGTGGCTCCCGGCCACCGGCAGGTACGACGAGTCCTGGTGCCAGGGCGTGCGTCGCATCGAGCCGCCCTCCTTGAGGAACAGCTGCTCGTAGAAGAACCAGACGTCCTCGCTCCCCCACAGTCGCTGCACGTGGTCGGGCACCGCGGTGTCGCGGTACGCGGGCAGGTACGCGTCCCAGTTCGCGGCGTTGAACGTGTCGATGTAGAAGGTGGCGCCCGTCTCCGGGTACACGGTGTAGGCGCCCGGACTGGGGTGGGCGCGGCCGTACTCGTAGACGTCCTCGATCCGCCCCAGCTCCTCAGCGGTCAGCGCGCCGCGCAGCACGACCACGCCGTCGCGGTCGAGGTCGACATCGGTCACCGTGGCCACTGCACCCGCCCCGGGTAGCCCTTGGCGGCGACGACGGTGTCGCACCACCCGTCGAGCAGGTCGAAGAACCGGTCGGCGTCGTCGCCAAGGGCGGCGACCACGCGCGCCTCCTGCACGTCGGTGGCGTCCTCGATGTCGTCGCGCAGCTGCCGGCCGGCGTTGGTGAGCTCGTCACCGTCCAGGTAGCCGCGCGACCGCAGCCGGTCGCAGGCGGCGTCCAGCTCGTCGTCGGTCCAGCCGCGCGACCGCACCCACGACCGGAGGGGCTGCCCGCGCCACGGGTCGGTCAGCAGGCCGATCTCGCACGCGTCGAGGTCGAGGTTGATCCACGCCGCGATGTGTGAGTCGCCGCGGTGCTCCCTGACGATGTCGGCGGCCCGCCAGAACGCGCCCATCGGCGAGTCGGGGTAGCCCAGCGACACCAGCCCGGAGTAGAGGTGGCGTCCCTCTCCCGGCCCGGCGTCGGCCATGCGCTTGAGCACGTCGGTGGCCCACCCGAGTCCATCGGGCTCGGCGCCGAGCATGCGCTCGAGCGAGGCCACGGCGCCCCGCTCACGCGCCGCCAGCACGTCCTCGACGCCGGCGATCCCCCAACCGATGTCGGTGACGGCCACGACCATCTCCCGTTTGAACACGCCGAAGGCGGCGGCGATCACGTGTCCGCTCACCTGACCCAGGCAGCCGCCCCGCGAGGTGAAGTACGCGGGGCCGTCGGGATAGTGGATGCCGTTGGGTCCGACGTTGCCGCCGCCGAAGCCGAGGGACTCCAGCGCGCCGTGGACCTCGGGCGCGAAGTAGGCGTTCGCCGCGATGGGCTCGACCACGTCCCACACTCGCCGGGCCGCGTTCATCGGGTCCTGCTAGGAAGGTCGCCATGGCTGAGGCATGGATCATCGACGCGGTGCGCTCGCCCCGCGGCAAGGGCAAGAAGACCGGTGCGCTGCACGAGGTCCACCCCCAACGGATCCTGGCGCAGGTCCTGAACGGACTGCAGTCGCGACATGGCTTCGACACCTCCGAGGTGGACGACGTGATCATGGGTTGCGGCTCGGGCTCGGGCGACCACGCGATGGACATCGCCCGCATGGCCGCGCTCGACGCCGGGTGGGACCTCGACGCGCCGGGCGTGACGCTCAACCGCTTCTGCGGCTCCGCGCAGCAGGCAGTCAACTTCGCCTCGATGGCGGTGTTGTCGGGTCACCAGGACTTCGTGGTGGCTGGCGGCGTCGAGTCGATGTCGCGGCCGGCACCGGCGCACGTCGACGGGTTCACCGCCAACAACGCCCACCTGTTCGAGCAGTACCCGATGGTGGCGCAGGGCATCAGCGCCGATCTCATCGCCACCGTCGAGGGCTTCAGCCGCGAGGAGTGCGACCAGCTCGGCGTCGACAGCCAGGAGCGGTGCGCCAAGGCACTCGCCGAGGGCCGCTTCGACAAGAGCCTCATCCCGATCTTCCACGACGACGGCTCCCCCGCGCTCGACCACGAGGAGTTCCCGCGCCCGGGCACGACGCTCGAGGACCTGGCCAAGCTGACGCCCGCCTTCGAGCAGATGGGCGCGTACACGCCCGAGGGCAAGGAGCTGACGATCGACCAGACCGCGCTGCTCAGCTATCCCGATCTCGACGGCATCCGGCACGTGCACCACGCCGGGAACTCGTCCGGCGTGGTCGACGGTGCCAGCGCGCTGATGATCACCTCGCCCGACTACGCCAAGGCCCACGGCCTCAAGCCGCGTGCGCGCATCGTGATGACGGCGGTGGCCGGCACCGAGCCGGTGATCATGCTCACCGCACCGGGCCCGGCGACCAAGCGCTGCCTGGCCAAGGCAGGCATGACGATCGACGACATCGACCTCATCGAGGTGAACGAGGCGTTCGCCGCCGTCGTGCTCAAGTTCCTCCGCGACACCGGCGCCGACTGGGAGAAGTGCAACGTGAACGGCGGCGCCATGGCGCTCGGTCACCCCATCGGCGCAACGGGCGGCATGCTCATCGGCACCGTGCTCGACGAGCTCGAGCGCCAGGACGAGAGCACCGGCCTCGTCACCATGTGCACCGGCGGCGGCATGGGCACCGCCACCATCATCGAGCGCATCTAGGCACTTCTGGCCTGCATCTGACGCGCCCTGGCGCGGTGGATGCAGGCCAAAACGCGGGTCAGCGCTCACGGAGGAGCACCTCCTGCGCGACGGTGGCGTAGAGGACCCCGTCGCGGGAGCGGATCGAGCCCAGCGCCAGTCCCCTCCCCTGCCCCGTTGCCACCGGCGCCAGCTCGGAGAGCAGCCAGCCGTCGACGCGCACCGGTCGGTGGAACCAGATGCTGTGGTCGAGCGACACCGACTGGCGACGAGCGTCATCGGCGAGGTGGGCGAACGGCTCCCTCGCGGCGCGAGTGGCGCCGAAGTCGCTCAGGAACGCGAGCGCCTGCAGGTGGAGCTCGGCGTCGGTCGGCAACGGGGTCGTCGGCCGGAACCACGCGCGGCGCACGTGGCCGTCGGCGACCGGCACGTCGCGCGACTCGAACAGTTGCGAGTCATAGCGCCCGATCGGCAGGTCCTCGGGCGGCGGCACGTCGAGCGGCGCCGGCGAGTCGTACTCGGGGCCGGGCTCGTCGTGGTGGAAACCGGCGGTGAGGACGAGCACGGTGCCGCGATCCTGTTCCGCGACCACCCGGCGCGTGGCGAAGCTGGAGCCGTCACGCGTCCGCTCGACCCGGTAGCGGATCGGCTCGCCACCGGTCCCGGCGGCGACGAACGAGGCGTGCACCGAGTGCGCCGGCCGGTGGGGCCCGACCGTGAGTGCGGCGGCGCGCAGCGACTGCGCGATGAGCAGACCCCCGAAGACGTGACTGCCGTCGATCGGCTCGCGGCTGACGAACACGTCGTCGTCGGTCTCGTCGACGGCGAGGCGCGCCGCGATCACCCGATGACCGGCAGGTGCTTGGCGATGGCGGGGATGGCCCGGCACACCACGGACCAGTCGGGATCGGCCCATCGGGCGAGCAGGTCGTCGCCGTCGTCGGCCCGCTTGGCGATCTCCCGCTGCAGCGTGGCGAGCACGTCGTCGAGCCACGTGCACAGCTGGGCCAGCGCGGCGTCGAGCGCGACGACGGCGGCGATGGTGACGGTGCCCGACTCGTCGAGCGTGCGGGCCGTCGCCTTGGGCAGCGACGGCTTGGGGCCGGCGGCGTCGACGACCATGTAGAGCGTCGGGCTGTGGGTCGGGATGTCGAGGTCGACCGGGCACGGAAACCCGAGTGCGGCCAGATCGCCCCGCGGCATGGAACGTCCTTCGACGCCGTAGCAGTTGGGGATCACGATGGCGAGGTCGTCGAGGATTCTCCGCAGGTACGCCAGCACCAGGTCGATGGTCAGCGGCCCCTGCAGCGGGTCGTCGTCCACCCACTCGAGGGCGCGCAGCAGCTTGGCACCGGTCGAGCGCAGGTCGATGGCGGCCGACTCGAACGCGTCGTCGATCCACTCGCCGTCCCACGGGTGCTCGTGCTCGAACAGGTCGTAGCCGAAGCGCACCAGGACGTCGTGGAACCACGTCGTCGCGCCGAAGCGGACGTCGTCCCCCGCCACGCCATGAACGCGCCTAGCCAGGGACAGAAGCGCTCACGATGTCGCCGACGCGGGCGTCTGTGTAGCCGCCGTCCCGCGTCCAGGTCACGGCGCCGTTGACGATCACGGTGTCGACCCCGACCGAGCGGCGGATGTATCGGTAGCCGTCGCCCGGCAGATCGGACACGCCGATCTCCTCGTCGCGGTCGATGGTGGCCGGGTCGAACAGCACGAGATCGGCTGCGTAGCCGGGATGCAGCAGCCCCCGGTCGGCGAGTCCCCAGGCGCGCGCCGGCTCGGAGGTGATGCGGCGGACGGCCTGCTCGGTCGTCAGTGCGCCCGCCTCGCGGACGTAGCGACTGAACAGGAGGCCGGTGTCACCGTTGGTGGAGAAGGCCTGCACGTGGGCGCCGGCGTCCGACGCCCCGATGAGAACGTTCGGGTGGGCCAGCATCTCGCCCACGGTGTCGATGTCGACGTGGCCGAGGTTCACGTTCTTGAACTCGGTCTGCAGGTCCTCGGACAGCGCGATGTCGATCATCACCTGCGCCGGGTTCACGCCACGCTCGGCGGCCAGCTCACCCAGCGACCGGCCGATGAGGTGCTCGTTCTCGGCGTCGCGCACGCCACGGATGAAGGCCCGCTCGAGGCGACGGCGCATCGTCGTCAGGCTGGCGCCCTCGCCCTCGGGATAGGCCTCGCTGACAAGCTTGGCCTGCGTCTCCGGGTCGGAGAACAGGGCGATGCGATCCTCCAGCGAGTTGCGGTTGCTGAAGACCTTGCTCCACGTCGGGAGCGCGGCCAGCGCGAAGTTGCGCTCGCGCAGCCGGAAGTTGATGTCGATCGGCCGCGTCTGCACCTGGGGCCACACGCGAGCGCCGCGGGCGGTGACCTCCTGGATCTTGGCCATGACGGCAGGCACGAGATCGGGCGTGGCCGGTGAGTGGAACAGCGGCGACAGCGTCGTGGTGATCCCGAACTCGAGCGACAGCTCGGCCAGCATGTCGATGCGCGAGCACGTCAATGCCGCGTCGTAGAACTCGTGCACGATCTGCAGCACGCCGCGACCCCCCTCCCCGAGGGTCGCGGCGAGCGCCCGCAGCTCGTCGTGCGACGCCAGCCGGCTCGGCACCGGCTTGTACCTGTCGTCGACGTCGATGTAGCTGGTGGACAGACCGCTGGCGCCGGCATCGATCGCGTCGCGCAGGAGCTCCTGCATCTGCGCGATCTCCTCCGGTGTGGCCTCGCGGTGGAACGCGTCCTCCCCCATCACCCACATGCGGATCGCGCTGTGCCCGACGAGCGGTGCGATGTTCAGCCCGAGCGTGCCGCGCAGCGAGTCGAGCCAGCCGTCGTAGGACTCCCACGTCCAGTCGATGCCCTCTTCGAAGGCGGCCATCGGCAGGTCTTCGATCTGGCGGAACATGCGGCACAGCCGGTCGCGCTGCTCCTCGCGCAGCGGCGCCACCGTCAGCGAGCAGTTGCCGGTGACGATGGTCGTCACGCCGTGCTCGATGGACGGCTGGGCCAGGCCGTCCCAGCTCAGCTGGGCGTCGTAGTGCGTGTGCACGTCGACGAAGCCGGGCGCGAGAGCAAGGCCGCGTCCGTCGATCTCGACGCGACCCTGCTCCGGCACCCTCCCAACCCGGACGATCCGGCCAGCACGCACCCCCACCTCGCCGCGGTACGACGGCATCCCCGAACCGTCGAAGAGCACGGCGTTGCGCACGACCAGATCCATCCGTCCCCCTGAGACTGAGCGATCGTTCAGTTTCGCACACTCGGTAGGTTCCGTGCCATGAGCGCCTTCCCAGCGGGCTTCCTGTGGGGCACGGGCGCGTCGTCGACCCAGTGCGAGGGCGCGGCGCCGGCGTCGGACTGGTGGGACTGGGAGCGGGCGGGCAAGGCGCCGATCTCCGGCGACGGCAGCGGCTTCGCCACCCGCTACCGGGAGGACTTCGCCCTCTACGCGTCGCTCGGGCTGCGCCACCACCGCCTGTCGATCGAGTGGGCGCGGGTCGAGCCCGAGCCCGGCGCGCACGACCCCGACGCCGTCGAGCACTACCGCCAGGTGCTCACCGCGGCGCGCGAGGAGGGCGTCGAGCCGTGGGTGTGCCTTCACCACTTCACGCTGCCCCGCTGGTTCCAGGCGTCGGGTGCGTTCCTCGTCCCCGAGAACCGCACCGAGGTGTGGGCCCGTCACGTCGACTGGATGGCGGACACCTTCGGCGACCTCGTCGCCGGCTGGCAGCCGGTCAACGAGACGAACTACTACGCGCACGCCGCCTACCGCGGCGGTGGCTGGCCGCCCGGCCACGACGAACGTGCCGAGTGGGCGATCGCCAACGAGGCCATCCAGCTGGCCACGGCCGAGGCCGCAGTGCGGCTCAAGCAGACCGGCACCCCGGTGGCGTCGATCTTCGGCCTCAGCGTGCCGTTCGCCCACGACGAGCGAGACGACACCGCTCGTCTCGTCGAGCGCATCATCGAGAACAGCTGGAACGCCGGGCTGCACCTGTTCCGCGACGGCGTGCTGCGCGTACCGGGTCGGGAGGCGTTGGCGCGTCCCGATCTGGCCGGTGCCTTCGACCTGATCGGCTTCTCGTACTACTCCGCCCTCGGCGTGCGCGAGGGCCGGGTCGTCCCGCACCCGAGCGACGCACCGCGGTCGCCACTCGGCTACGCCATCTGGGCCGACGGCCTGGGGCACGTGCTGCGCCGCCTGCACGACGAGCTGCCGGGCACG
>DASUCO010000232.1:0-7011 GCA_036275955.1 Acidimicrobiales bacterium | reverse complement strand
CGAGCACACCACGATCACCGGCAAGGGCAACGGTCCCATCGCCGCGTTCGTGCACGCCCTGCAGAGCGACCTCGGCGTCGACGTCGAGGTGGTGGACTACTCCGAGCACGCCATCACCGCCGGCACCGACGCCCAGGCCGTTGCCTACGTCGAGGCTCGCTCCGACGACGGCATCCGCTGGGGCGTCGCCATGGACGAGAGCATCACCACGGCGTCCCTCAAGGCCGTGCTCTCGGCGGTGAACCGGCTCCGGGCCATCGACGCGTGACGACGCTTTCCGGGTACCGGAACCGACCACATCCAGTCGCTTCCGGTACCGAGAAGCGTCCGCTCTAGCCGGCTCGGGCGAGGATCTCGCCGCTGGGCACGACGAACACGGCGTCGTCGTCCTCGGCCCACGCCCGCCACGCGGCCGCGAGCGACGACAGCTCGGCCGTGGTGCTGATCCCGTACTCGACCGCCTGCTGGGCGAACGACGAGTCGAGGCAGCGGTCGGCCCACAGCCCGCACCACCACGCCCGGTCCTCTGGCGTGGCGAACGTCCACGAGGTGCACGTGTACGTGACGTCGGTGAACCCGGCGGCGTGCGCCCAGCGGAGCAGGTGGCGGCCGGCGTCGGCGTTGGCGTTGTTGCGCGCCGTCACGCGCAGGTAGATCTCCCGCCAGCGGTCGAGGGCGGACGAGGCCGGCTCCCACTGGAACCACGTGTAGTCGCTGTCGCGCACGGCGACGAGGTCGCCCAGCTCGCCCAGCTTCCGCAGCGCGGCGACGGGATCGGCGAGGTGCTGCAGGACCTGATGTGCGTGCACGACGTCCCAGTGCCCGTCGAGCTCGAACAGGTCGCCGACGGCGAACGACACGTCCGGGAACGCCGACGACGCATCGGCGATGACCGACGCCGACGGGTCGATGCCGTGCGCCGAGGCCACGCGCGTCGCCAGGTCGGCGGTGATCGTGCCCGGTCCGCAGCCGACATCGAGCAGCGTCATGTCCGGTCGCAGGTGGGGGAGCAGGTAGCCGGCGGAGTTCTCCGCCGTCCGCCACCTGTGCGAGCGCAGCACGGACTCCTGGTGCCCGTGCGTGTAGCGGGTCACCTCACGCCGTCGACGGCAGGTGGTCGGGTCGTGAGGACTCGAACGTCGAGATGGCGTCGCCGTGCTTCATCGTCAGGCCGACGTCGTCGAGGCCCTCGAGCAGGCGGTACTGGGTGAAGTCGTCGAGCGGGAACGTGGCGGTGAGCCCCAGCTTGGGTGCCTCGACGGTGCGGCGCTCGACGTCGATGGTGATCTCCAGCGTCGGGTCGTCCTGCACCGCCTTCAGCAGCGTGGCGCCGAAGTCGGCGTCGACGGTGACGGGCACCAGGCCGACCTTGGTGCAGTTGTTGCGGAAGATGTCGGCGAACCGCGGAGCGATGATGGCCTTGAAGCCGTAGTCCTCCAGCGCCCACACCGCGTGCTCGCGCGAGGAGCCGGTCCCGAAGTTGTTGCCGGCGATGAGGATGTTGGCGCCCGCGTACGACTCGTCGTTGAGCGGGAAGTCGGGATCCGACTCGCGCCATGACGAGAACAGTCCTGCACCGAACCCGGTGCGCTCGACGCGCTTGAGCCACTCGGCCGGGATGATCTGGTCGGTGTCGACGTCGCTGCGGTCGAGCGGCACCGCGGTGCCGGTGATGATGCGAACAGCCTCCATGGCTACAAGTCCTCCGGGGTGGCGAAGTGGCCGGCGATGGCGGTGGCGGCGGCGACGGCGGGGGAGACGAGGTGGGTGCGCCCGCCGCGGCCCTGACGTCCCTCGAAGTTGCGGTTGCTGGTCGACGCGCTGCGCTCTTCGGGGCGCAGCTTGTCGGGGTTCATGGCCAGGCACATCGAGCAGCCCGGCTCCCGCCAGTCGAACCCGGCTGCAGTGAAGATCTTGTCGAGTCCCTCGCGCTCGGCCTGCTCCTTGACCGCGAACGACCCGGGCACCACGAGCGTGCGCATGCCCGCCTTCACCTTCCGGCCCTCGGCCACGGCGGCGGCAGCCCGCAGGTCCTCGATGCGGCTGTTGGTGCACGACCCGATGAACACGGTGTCGACCGGGACCTCGCGCATCGGCGTGCCCGGCGTGAGGCCCATGTACTGCAGCGCCCGCTCGGCCGACTCGCGCTCGGACGCCACGAGGAAGTCGTCGGGCGAGGGCACGACGCCGTCGATCGGCAGCACCTGGCTCGGGTTGGTGCCCCACGACACGTGCGGCTTCAGGGTCGACGCGTCGATGAGGACGTCCTTGTCGAAGGTGGCGCCGTCGTCGGTGACCAGCGTCCGCCAGTCGTCGAGTGCGCGCTCCCACGCGGCACCGGTGGCCACGTACTTGCGCCCCTCGAGGTAGGCGAACGTGGTGTCGTCCGGCGCGACGAGTCCGGCGCGCGCGCCGGCCTCGATCGACATGTTGCACACCGTCATGCGCCCCTCCATGGAGAGGTTCCTGAACACCGAGCCCCGGTACTCGATGACCGAGCCGATGCCGCCGCCGGTGCCGATGCGGCCGATGATCGCCAGCACGACGTCCTTGGCGGTGACGCCGGCCGGCAGGTCACCCTCGACGGTGACGGCCATCGTCCCCGGCTTGGTCTGGGGGAGCGTCTGCGTCGCCAGCACGTGCTCGACCTCGCTGGTGCCGATGCCGAACGCCAGCGCGCCGAACGCGCCGTGCGTCGAGGTGTGCGAGTCGCCGCACACGATCGTCATGCCCGGCTGGGTCAGCCCCTGCTCGGGGCCGATGACGTGCACGATGCCCTGACCGGGATCGCCCATGGCGTGGAGGCGGATGCCGAACTCGGCGCAGTTGGCCCGCAGCGTCTCCAGCTGCTTGCGCGAGATCGGGTCCTTCACCGCCTGCTCGAGCGTGTCGGTCGGGACGTTGTGGTCCTCGGTCGCCAGCGTGAGGTCGGGTCGGCGCACCTTCCGGTTGGCCAGGCGCAGCCCGTCGAAGGCCTGGGGCGAGGTGACCTCGTGCACCAGGTGCAGGTCGATGTAGAGGAGGTCGGGCTCGGCGCCGCCGCCGTCGCGCACGACGTGGCGGTCCCAGATCTTCTCGCTCAGAGTCTTCGCTGGCATCTCACTCCTTGAGACAGTAATCTCAGTACGTGGACAGCGTAAGCGGGATCGGCGTGCTCGACAAGGCGTTCGCCATCGTCGATGCCCTCGAAGCCGGTCCGCGATCCCTCAACGACCTCGTCGCGACCACCGGCATCGCCCGAGCGACCACCCATCGCCTGGCCGTCGCGCTCGAAGCACACGGCATGGTGCGCCGCGACGACGAGGGTCGGTTCGCCCTCGGACTCCGGCTGCTGCCGCTCGCAGACCTCGCTCGGCCCGCGCTCGAGCGCCTGCGCGACGAGACGGGGGAGAGCGTGCAGCTCTACGTGCGCCAGGGCGATGCGCGCGTGTGCGTGCTGTCGCTCGAGTCGCCGCACGGCCTGCGCACGATCGTGCCGCTCGGCGCCACGCTCCCGCTCGACCGCGGCTCCGCCGGGCGCGTCCTGCGTGGCGACCTCGGCACGCGCCAGTGGGTCGAGAGCGTCGAGGAGCGTGAGGCGGGCGTGGCGTCTGTCAGCGCGCCGGTCTTCGACGCGCACGGCGCGGTCGTCGCCGCGGTGTCGGTGTCGGGGCCGGTGCAGCGCACGACGCGCTCGCCGGGCAAGAAGTACGGCGCCGCCTGCGTCAGCGCGGCCCGAGCGGTCGAGGCGCCCACGCGTCCGGCTCGGCGATGAGCTTGGCCACCGGCGGCGGGAGCTTGCCGGTCAGCACCTTGTCGAGCGTCACCGTCTCGAGCACTGAGCGCATCGCCGCGCGCAGCGCCACCCACACGTCCTGGAGATGCTCCGCCGGACCGTCGTAGCTGCGCTGGTCGGGACGGAGCCCGTGCACCTCGGCCAGCGGTCCCTCCAGCGTGCGGATGATGTCGGCGATGGAGATGGCCGACGCCGGCTTTGCGAGCCGGTACCCGCCGTCAGTGCCCCGCTGGCTGGTCACGAGTCCGGCCCGGCGCAGGTCGACCAGGGTGTTCTCCACCATGCGGACCGGCAGCGACTGTTCGGTGGCCAGCGTCTCGCCCCGGATGGGACGGCCATCGCTGGCGGCCAGGGTCAACAGGACGCGCGTGGCGTAGTCGACGCGGGCCGAGATGTACACGCCGTCATCATTGCGTTCCCCGGCCACGCAGGTCGCGACTCAGGCGGCGAGCAACCTCTGGGGGGTGCGCGCCACCACGGAGTCGACCGCCTCGACGAGTCGAGGGACGAGCTCCTCGCACTGCGCCAGGCACACGGCGTGGTCGCCGCGCACGGGGTGCAGCGTTGCACCCGGGATGGCGGCCGCCAGCTCGAGCTGCCGTGCCGGCGGCACGACGCGATCACGGGTGGTGACGACGACGGCGGTGGGCACGTCGACGCTCGAGATCCACGGCCGCGAGTCGAACCGACCGATGGCGCGACCGGCATCGATGATCGCCATCCAGTCGTGCGCGGCGACCGACTCGTGCGCCCACATCCACGCCGACGGGTCGACCTGCTTCTTGGCCATGAGGCGCATCGCCAGCGCAGCGCGCTGCTCCGGCCGCAGCCGGCGCGCCCCCAGCGACGCGCCAGACAGCAGACCGAACAGCGCGCGCTCGCGCGGCGTGCCGTTGAACGTGCTGCTGGTCGCGCAGAGCACGAGTCCGTCGACCAGCTCGGGGTGCCGACGCCAGAGGAGCTGCGCGATCGGTCCACCCATCGAGTAGCCGACCGGGATGACGTGCTCCAGACCGAGGTGCTCGATCAGCGCGGCGGCGTCGTCGGCGCAGTCCTCGAGCGAGAAGCGGCGCGTGTCGCGGATCCCGCGCCCGTGACCACGGTGGTCGAGGGCGACGACGTGGAACCGGTCAGTCAGGGCCGGGTAGGTCCCGCGCCAGCCGAGGTCGGCGTTGGCGGTCCAGCCGTGGAGCAGGAGCAGCGTCGGCGCGCTCGCCGGTCCTGCCTCCCGCACGAACGTGGTGCCGCGGCCGATGAGCTCGAGGTGCCTGCCCTCCGGGAGCTCGATGTCGCGCACCGTGGCCATATCGCTACGCCAGTGATGCCCCGTCGTTACCGTCGTCACACCCTCGGGTACCGTGGCCCCGTGAAGCGCCTCTTCGTACTCTTCGTCCTGCCCGTCCTCGGCCTGTTCCTGCTGCCGTCCGCCTCGGCCCAGGAGCCGCCCGTGCTCCAGCCCGTGGTCGACGGCCTCAACGACGGTCTGGCCCAGCTCGACGAGGCGCTCGGCGTCTCCGAGGCGCTCGAGCCCCTGTCGGAGCCGATCGCCACCCTCATCGGCCAGCTGGCGCCGCTGTTCGACGCCCTGCAGGCCGCGATCGCCGCCGCCGAGCCCGCGTGCGCCGTCGTCACCCCGATCCAGGAGCAGATCCAGCCGCTGATCGACCAGCTCCAGCCGCTGCTCGACGAGGTCGATCCGGAGACCGGACCGCCCATCCTCGACACCATCGATCCGCTGCTGGCTGAGGTCGACGGCCTGCTCGATCAGGTTCTGACGCTGTGCGCGGCGCAGGTCGAGACGACCACCACCACGGCGGCGCCGACCACGACGGCGGCCCCGCCCCCCGCCGACACGCTGCCCCGCACCGGTGGCGGCCTGCTGCTCCCGGGTGTCGGCCTGCTCAGCGCCGCCGGCGCCGTGTACGCCGCCCGCAAGCGCCTGCAGTAGTCCCTTCCGGGACCTAGGAACGACTCGAGGCCGCCGGGCGACCGGCGGCCTCGGCGCGTGCGGCCACCTGCCGCGTGGCCCGCACGAGCGCGGGCACGAAGCGGCCCGGCTGCAGCGCCACCACGCCGTGGTCGCCGTCGACCTCGTGCACGACGGCGCCGGGGATGGCCCGGGCCATCGCCGCCTGGCGGCGGGGCGAGACGACGCGGTCGAAGCGGGTCAGCACGACCGCCGTCGGCACGTCGACCTCGCCGAGCCACGAGCGTGAGTCGAAGCGACCCAGCGCGGCGCCGGCGCCCAAGACCGCGGTCCAGTCGTTGCGCTGCAGCTCCTCGGCCACCCACTCGACGGCGGCGCCGTCCTGCCGGCGGTCGAGGATCCACGACGCGACCGCGCGGCGCGCCACCGCCGGGGTGGCGCGCGAGGCGAGCGAGGTGGCGCCCATGGCGAGGAAGAGCCGCTTCTCGCGCTCGGTCTCGGCGAACACCGAGCTGGTCGCGCACAGCACCAGTCCGCTGACGCGGGGTCGGTGGCGCCGCCACAGCAGCTGGGCGGCGGCGCCGCCCATCGAGTAGCCGACGGCGATGGCGCGCTCGATGCCGAGCACATCCAGCAGCGCGGCGGCGTCGTCCACCGCGTCGCGCAGCCGGAACGGACGCCACGAGCGCACGCCGCGACCGTGGCCGCGCAGGTCGAGGGCCACGACGCGGAAGTGCTCGCCCAGGGCCTGGTAGCTGGAGAACCAGTTGAGGTCGGCGTTGGCCGTCCACCCGTGCAGCAGGAGGATCGTCGGCGCGCCGTGCTCCCCGCTCAGACGGCCGCTCGGGCCGCGGGGGCCGTCGATCTCGCGCACGAACGTGGTCCCGCGGCCGGGGAGCTCGACGATGCGTCCCGGGGGGAGGGACGGACCCACTAGTCGACGCTGGCGATCTGGACGGTGAGCGTCCGGCCGCTGACCTCGTACTCGGCGCTGTCGCCGACGCGCTTGCCCATCAGCGCCTCGCCCAGCGGCGAGTCGGGGGAGAGCACCTCGAGCTCGTCGTGGCGCTCCTCGATGTGGCCGACGAGGTACTTCTCGACGTCGCCACCGCCGAAGTCGATGCCGACGACCGAGCCGACCACGACGGAGCCGTCGCTGGGGCGGTCCTCGACGACGATGGCGTCCTGCAGGATCCCCTGGATCTGGCGGATCCTCGCCTCCATCTTCCCCTGCTGGTCCTTGGCGGCGTGGTAGTCGCCGTTCTCGGAGAGGTCGCCGAGGGCTCGGGCCGCCTCGATCTTCTGGGCG
>DASUCO010000231.1:0-2165 GCA_036275955.1 Acidimicrobiales bacterium | reverse complement strand
CGATCGTACCCGTTGGGTGCGACAGAGACACCCCATTTGTCAGGGTTTTTCGTGTCTCAGAACAGGACCCAGACCACCCAGATCACGGCCATGACGAGGGCGGCAGCCAGCTGCGCCAGCGTGGCCAGGCCGAAGCCGCGCACGGTCGCTCGGGTCGCTCGCCAGGCGGCGTCGCCATCGCCGGTGCGGAGTCGCTCGCCCACGTAGATGCCGGCCACACCGCCGAGCGGCAGGCCGATGACGGGCACGGCGAAGAAGCCGATGACCGCGCCGAGCGCACCGATGAGCAGTGACGAGCGCTGCGCACCGGCCGCGCCCGCGGCCCGCTTGGGGATGGCGACCCCGGCGATGGTTCCGGCGACGCCGATGGCGACGATCAGCGCGGCAGCGACCGTCCCCGTCGACCCGAAGCCGTCGACCACGCCGTACACCAGCGTCGCGACCACGATCAGGCCGAGACCGGGCACCATCGGCACCACCGTTCCGGCCACACCGACAGCGATCGCGATGGCGACAGCAGCGACGAGCACCGGCCCGCCCTACCCCGCGTCTTGCTCCAGCACGAGCTTGGCCAGGCGCTTGGGGGCGACGAGCGTGTAGCTGGTCCGCACCCACTCCTCGACCTCGCGCCAGCGAGCGGCGCTGGCTTGGCGCCGAGCGTGATCGAGACCCAGCCATGGCGACCGAGCCCGTAGCCGGTGGGCTCGGCTCCGGGGTCGGTCGCCACGACGGCTTCGGCCTCGTCCTTGGGCAGCTTCACGCTGAGGCCGGTCGCCTGCTTGTCGGTGAAGATGAAGTTCTTCCCGTTCACCCGGAACGTCGGTTCGCCGTCCCACGCCTCGATGTCGACACGGACCGCTTCTGGCAGCCGGGCGACGATCGCTTCGAGCCGTTGCATGTTCCGCACGGCTCGAATCCTCTCAGGCGGCAACCGACTCCCGCACGGGCTCGCGCCACGTGAGGATGGCGACGAGGGCTTCGACCTCGTCGGCATCGTCGAGATCGATGAACGGGATGAGCGACGCACCGTCGGCGCCTTCGAGCGCCTCGAGCACCTCGTCGACTGCAGTGCGTGTGGTCATGGGCTCATCCTCCGCCTCGCGGCGTCGACCGTCGTCCGCCTGCAGTCGTGTTCGTCCCTCATCCTCCAGGTGGATCGAAAAGGTGGCCACCGTCACAGCGACACGTGCTGAGGTGTGCGCCGTGGACCACTTCGCGGAGCACGGGTGGGTTCGCATCCCCGGTGCCTTCACCGCCGACGATGCGGCCGCCATGCGCGACGTGACGTGGCGCGCGCTGGAGTCGGTCGGCATCCGGCGCGCCGATCCGTCGACGTGGACGAAGCACCGGCCCGACCACCTGCAGCACCTGAAGGCCGATCCCGTCTTCCGCGCCGTGGGCAGCGTGCGCACCCGCGCCGCCATCGACGAGGTCCTCGGCGGCCAGCCGTGGGCCGAGCCGCGGGACTGGGGCGCCTTCTTCCTCGTGTTCCCCACGCCCGGCCGACCGTGGTCGCCACCGACGTCCACGTGGCACCTGGACGCGCCGTACACCGACCCGCTGGCGCCGCCGGCCGGCGTGAAGGTCCACGCCATGTACGGCGACGTCGCGCCAGGCGCCGGCGCCATGTGCATCCTCGACGGGTCGCACCGCGTCGTGCACCGATGGTTCGTCGACAACCCGCAGCCGGCCGGGACACCGGCAGCGAAGCTCAGGAAGGCGCTGCTGCGCGACGCCGGCGTGCTCGACCTGCCAGTCGTGGAGAACACCGCGCAGGCCGGCGACGTCATCTTCATGCACCCGCTGCTGCTGCACGCGCCGCCGACGGCGCACACCGGCACCCAACCTCGGTTCCTCCTGAACAAGGACCTGCGCATCTAGACGAGGTTGAACCGCACCCCGCAGATCGTGTGCTGCTCCCCCACCCGAGCCCGATCGGTGGCGTGCACGTCGACGTCGGTGATCCCTCGCGTGCCCTCGGTCCAGCGCAGCTCGGCGTTGTCGAACGCGTCCTGACCGAGCAGGTCGCGCCAGCGCACGGGCACGTCGGCCTTCGCCGCCAGCGTGATGCCGGTGATGCCGTCGACCACGTCGGTGCACACGGCGTCGTGCCAGTGCTTGCCGGCCGGCATCCACGGCTGCGGCTCGTCGTCCCAGCCGGGCTG
>DASUCO010000230.1:0-10508 GCA_036275955.1 Acidimicrobiales bacterium | reverse complement strand
ATCGGAACGGCATGCGTGCCGTGGCGGTCGGCCCACATGGACTTGAACTGCACCTCGAGCGATCCGGACCTGGCCGAGCGGTACTTGACCTGCACGCGCAGGAACGCAGTGCCGTCGTACGTGACGAGATCGAAGGGGGCGTGCTCCGTCGTGGGGAACAGCACCATGTATCCCTGCGCGACGAGATCGGCGTGTGCCTTGGCGACGCCGAGATCGCCCTTGTTCTTGGTGTGATGCGCGAGCGCCACGAACCCGATCATATTGCGTGAACCGAACAGGTGTTCGCTCAGTACAGTGTGGGAACGGATGGCCCCCGTAGCTCAGCTGGACAGAGCAGGTCGCTTCTAACGACGAGGTCGCAGGTTCGAGTCCTGCCGGGGGCGCTCGTGTAGGGGCCGTGACATGCCCACCATGAGACAGCCAGCCATCACCGTCGAGCCCCGCCCCGACGCCCGCTGGGCCGTCCAGACCGACGGCACCCAGCGCGCCGTGCGCGTGTTCGACCGCAAGCAGGACGCGGTCAGCGACGCCCGCACCCGTGCCCGCGGGCGCGGGACCGAGCTCGTGATCAAGGACGAGCGTGGCCGGATCCAGTCGAAGGACAGTCACGGCCGCGACCCGCGGGCCGTGCGCGGCTAGCAGCAGGTGTGCGTCGGCGGCCCGGGCTCGACCCGGGTCGCCGGCTCAGGCTCGGCTGAGCCGACGCGCGCCGAGGCCGACGACCAGCAGCGCGCCGCCGAGCGGCAGCAGCCATGCCGGGCCGCCGGTGTTCGACAGGTCGCCGTCGTCGATCGAGCCCGACCCGTCGCTGCCGAGGCCGGACCCGCTCGTCGTGGTGGTCGTCGTCTCCGACTGACCGCCGGAGCCACCGGTGGTCGTCGAGGTCGTGTCGTCGCCGCCGCCGGCGAGGGTCGTCGACGTCGTCGACGCCGTGCCGGACGCGGTCGTGGTGGTCGACTCCGCCGTCCCCGACGAGCTGGTCGTCGTGGTCTCGTCGTCGTCGAGCGTGGACGACGTCGTCGACGTGGCCGCCGCGGTGTCGTCGTCGTCATCGCCACCGAGGTTGCCTGGCTGCGCGACCGCGAGGACGATGCCGAGCAGGAACATGAGTGCCGCCGCGGCCCCGAGGATCGCAAACCGTCGGTTCAGGGGGGA
Source organism: Acidimicrobiales bacterium (assembly GCA_036275955.1). Classification (GTDB taxonomy): domain Bacteria; phylum Actinomycetota; class Acidimicrobiia; order Acidimicrobiales; family CADCSY01; genus DATLFP01. Next base: position 9,353 of record DASUCO010000230.1, on the reverse strand, counting down.
CTCACCTCACTTGTCCTGGAGCAGTCGGAGCAGTCGGAGCGGTTGGAGCGGGTGACGGGAGTCGAACCCGCGTCACCAGCTTGGAAGGCTGGTGCTCTAGCCATTGAGCTACACCCGCGAGCAGTTGAGCACGGTACCCGCCGAGATGGGTGGATCCCTCGATGGGTCGCGCCGCGGCGGTCCGAGTCGGGGAGGGGGGATTTGAACCCCCGACCTTGTGCCCCCAAAGCACATGCGCTACCGCTGCGCCACTCCCCGGCCGGAGCGAGGGTAGTGGCGCGACCGGGGCTAGCCCCGCCAGAAGAGCTGGACGGCGTAGATGCGTCCGTCCTTGCCGCGGGCGGTCCCGACGGCCTGGTGCGTGTACTTCGTCGACAGCATGTTGTGCCGGTGGTCGGGCGACGCCTGCAGGCTCTGCACGATCTCGTCCATCGAGTCGCCGGCACCGACGTTCTCGGCCACGGCCGTCCACGCCACGTTCCACTGGGTGGGGTCCGAGTGCTCGAGCGCGCGCTGGGCGGCCAGCGCGCTCGCCCACGACCGGGCCTGGTCCATGAGGGGCTCCTGCTGCGCGAGTGCGCGCAGGCCGTGGTCCTTGCGCAGCTCGTTCGTGGACACGAAGAGGTTGGTCTCGGAGGAGTTCATCGGTCTGCAGCTGGCGAGCACCGCGATGAGGAGTCCAGCGAGGACGAGGCGGGCAAGCGGGCGGGCGGACGCGCGCGAAAGAGAGAGCATTACGGGGGTTGTCTCCTCTGAAGTTCCTGGTCGGGGACGTGCAAGTGCCACCCGAAACGGGGGCCGCGATTGAGGCGGGCGTTTCGGACGAGTGTTGCGAAAGAGTGACAACTCGGACAGGGCACATGCAAGCACCGCTCCGAAAAACCGCCTGACCGGGCAGAACGGACCAGCAAGTACGCTCGCCCGCCTGTGAAGTCGACCGTCGAAGCCCTCGAGGGCAACAAGGTGAAGCTGTCCGTCGAGGTCGATGCGGCCGAGATCGACAAGGCGATCGACGGTGCGTTCAAGCGCATCGCTCGCGAGGTCAAGATCCCCGGGTTCCGGCCCGGCAAGGCCCCCAGGGCCATCCTCGAGGCCCGGCTCGGCATCGAGATGGCCCGCCAGGAGGCGCTCCGGGAGGCGCTGCCCGAGTGGTACGCGCAGGCCGTGATGGACAACGACGTGGACGTCATCGCCCCACCGGAGATCGACATCACCGCCGGCGCCGAGGAGGGCGAGGTCGCCTTCGATGCCGTGGTCGAGGTGCGGCCCAAGATCAACGTCGCCGGCTACCAGAGCCTGCGGGTCCCCGTCCCATCTCCTGCGGCCACGGATGAGGACGTCGACGCCCAGCTCGAGCGCCTCCGGGGCCAGTTCGGCGAGCTGAAGACCGTCGAGCGCCCGGCCGCCGACGGCGACCACGTCAGCATCGACATCGCCGGCTCCATCCACGACGAGCCCATCGAGGGCCTCACCGCCGACGACTACCTCTACGAGGTCGGCAGCGCGTCGATCGTTCCCGAGATGGACGAGCACCTCCGCGGCGCGAAGGTCGGGGACATCCTCGTCTTCGACGCCGAGCACCCCGACCCCGACGAGGAGCATGCGATCTCGCTGCGCATCCTCGTCAAGGAGGTCAAGGAGAAGGTGCTCCCCGACCTCGACGACGAGTGGGCCAACGAGGCGTCGGAGTTCGAGACGGTCGAGGCGCTGCGCGAGGACTTCCGCACGCGCATCGGCGCGGTGAAGCGGGTGCAGGCGCAGCTGGCGCTGCGCCAGGGCGTGATCGCCGAGCTCGTGAAGCTGGTCGACGACGAGCCGCCCGAGGCACTCGTCGACATGGAGGTCGATCGCCGGGCGCGCGACCTCATCCACCGCCTCCAGCACCAGGGCGCGTCGGTGGAGCAGTACCTGATGGCCACCGGCAAGTCCGGCGAGGACCTCACCGAGGAGCTCAAGGAGCAGGCGCTCGAGGCGGTCAAGGCCGACCTCGCCCTGCGCGCCGTGATCGAGGCCGAGGGCATCACCGCCGACGACGACGAGGTGGACGCCGAGATCGAGCGGCTGGCCCAGCAGCTCGAGCAGAAGCCCGAGAAGCTGCGCAAGGAGCTCGAACGTGGCGGCCAGATCGAGGCGGTACGCTCGGACGTCACGCGGGGCAAGGCCCTCGAGTGGCTGGCCGATCATGCCGAAGTGGTTGACGAAGACGGCAACGTGATCGACCGGGCGCTGCTGGAGCCGCCTCCTTCAGAACCGGAGAGCGCAGCCGATCACATGGAAGCAGCCGAGCCCGAGGAGCCGACCGAATGACCCACCCGATGGAGGCGATGGCCGGCGGCGAGGACCGTCTCCGGGCCTTCGGCTACCTCGTCCCCACGGTCGTCGAGCAGACCAACCGTGGCGAGCGGGCGTTCGATCTGTACAGCCGGCTCCTGAAGGACTCGATCATCTTCCTCGGCACGCCGATCGACGACACGATCGCCAACCTGGTGTGCGCCCAGCTGCTGCACCTCGAGGCCGAGAACCCCGACAAGGACATCAGCCTCTACATCAACAGCCCCGGTGGCGACATCACCGCCCTGTTCGCCATCTACGACACCCTGCAGTACATCAAGCCCGAGATCTCCACGATCTGCTTCGGGCAGGCGGCCTCCGCCGCCGCCGTGCTGCTGGCGTCGGGCACCAAGGGCAAGCGCCTGGCGCTGCCCCGCGCTCGCGTCCTGCTCCACCAGCCCTACGGCCAAGCCATGGGTCAGGCCGTCGACATCGAGCTGGCGGCCAAGGAGATCGAGCGGATGCGCACCCAGCTCGAGGAGATGCTCGCCTACCACACCGGGCAGGACATCGAGCGCATCCACAAGGACACCGATCGCGACTTCATCCTGTCCGCGACGGAGGCCAAGGCATACGGCATCATCGACGAGGTCATCTCCGTTCGCGAGTCGGCTCCCGTCGACGCAGCCGCGACGGCATAGCGGTCCGGACACAGAGACTCGGAGGGCGGGGGACGCATGGCGAGGATCGGAGACGGCGGCGGGGACCTGCTGAAGTGCTCGTTCTGCGGCAAGTCCCAGAAGCAGGTCAAGAAGCTCATCGCGGGCCCGGGCGTCTACATCTGCGACGAGTGCATCGACCTCTGCAACGAGATCATCGAAGAGGAGCTCAGCGAGACCGCCGAGCTGCACTTCGACGAGCTGCCCAAGCCACGTGAGATCCACCAGTTCCTCGACGACTACATCGTCGGCCAGGACCACGCGAAGCAGATCCTGAGCGTCGCCGTCTACAACCACTACAAGCGCATCCAGTTCGGCCAGGGCACCCACGGCGACGACATCGAGCTGGCCAAGTCGAACATCCTCCTGCTCGGCCCGACCGGCTGCGGCAAGACGCTGCTGGCGCAGACGCTGGCGCGCATGCTGAACGTCCCGTTCGCCATCGCCGATGCCACCGCGCTCACCGAAGCCGGCTACGTCGGTGAGGACGTCGAGAACATCCTCCTCAAGCTGATCCAGTCGGCCGACTACGACGTCAAGAAGGCCGAGACCGGGATCATCTACATCGACGAGATCGACAAGATCGCCCGCAAGAGCGAGAACCCGTCGATCACCCGCGACGTCTCCGGTGAGGGTGTGCAGCAGGCGCTGCTGAAGATCCTCGAGGGCACCACCGCGTCGGTGCCGCCCCAGGGCGGGCGCAAGCACCCGCACCAGGAGTTCATCCAGATCGACACCACGAACATCCTCTTCATCTGCGGTGGCGCGTTCGCCGGGCTGGAGAAGATCATCGAGAGCCGCGTCGGTCGCAAGGGCGTCGGCTTCGGTGCCGACATCCGCCGCACCGACGAGAAGAACGTCGGCGAGATCCTCACCAAGGTGCTGCCCGAGGACCTGCTGAAGTTCGGTCTCATCCCCGAGTTCGTCGGCCGGCTGCCCGTCATCGGTGCGGTGTCGAACCTCGATCGCGATGCGCTCGTGAACATCCTCGTGGAGCCGAAGAACGCGCTGGTGAAGCAGTACAAGCGCATCTTCGAGTTCGAGGAGGTCGAGCTCGAGTTCGAGCAGGACGCCCTCGAGGCGGTGGCCGACCAGGCCATGCTGCGAGGCACCGGTGCCCGCGGCCTGCGCGCCATCCTCGAAGAGGTGCTGCTCAACATCATGTACGAGCTGCCGAGCCGCACCGATGTGGGCAAGGTCGTCATCGATGGCGGCGTCGTCCGCGAGAAGGTCAACCCGACCCTGGTCCCGCGCAGCGAGATCCCCCGGGCCACCCGCCCCAAGCGCGCCGCCTCCTAGCCGCGGCGAGGGTTGCCCAAACCCCCCATTGGGGGTAGGCAGGCCCCATGGGCAAGATCGTGAAGGGCATCGTGCTGGGCGCCGCCGTCGGCGCGGGCATCAGGGTGGCGCAGGACCTGCGGAGCGAGGACGACCTGGGCGCCATCGCGCCCCGGGTGGCCAAGACCGCCGGTGAGGCGGCCCTGGCGGGTGCCGCCGTGGGCGTGGTGCTCACGGCCCGGGACCGCCGGCGCATGAAGAAGATGGCGAAGTCGGCCAAGGCCGTGGCCAAGATGCGCAACCTGGCCGAGACCGGCCTGCAGGTGGCGGTGCCGGCGCTGCAGCACGCCGCCAGCACCGCTCGCCCGCACGTCATCCACGCCATGGAGGAGGCGCGCGAACGGGCCCACGAGCTCAGCGACGCCGCCCGTCCCCATCTCGAGTCCGCCGGCAAGAAGGCGCGCAAGCGGTACGAGAAGGAGATGAAGAAGAACCGGCCCAAGGTCGAGAAGGCCGCCAGGGACGCGCGCGAGCGCGCCGCCACCGTCGCCGACCTCGCCGCCGAGCGGGCCAAGCGCAAGCTGGCCGACCTCGATCTGCCCACGACGATCATCGCCGTCTAGCGCGGACTCGCCATCCACTAGACACCACGGCATGCCGTGGTCGTTCGAGGACGCCGTCACCTACCTCGAGGGCCACGTCAACTTCGAGCAGCAGTCGCCCACCAAGGAAGGCGCGCCCAGCCTCGACCGCATGCGCGCGCTGGCGGCGGCGATGGGCGACCCGCAGGACGCGGCGCCGTCGATCCACGTCACGGGCACGAACGGCAAGGGCTCGACGGCGCGCATGATCACCGCGCTGCTGAACGCGCACGGCCTCTCCGTCGGTCTCTACACCAGCCCCGATCTCGAGCGGGTCACCGAGCGGTTGAGCATGAACGGCGAGATCATCAGCGACGCCGACTTCGCCGAGCAGCTGCAGGCCATCGCCGAGCTCGAGGCGCACACCGGCGTGCGGCCGACGCGCTTCGACATCCTGACGCTCGCCGCGTTCCGGTGGTTCGCCAACGAGGCGGTCGACGTGATGGTGAACGAGGTCGGCCTCGGTGGCCGGTGGGACTCCACCAACATCGCCGACGCGTCCGTCGCCGTCGTGACCAACGTCGGCCTCGACCACGTCGACATCATCGGGCCCACGCGTGCCGACATCGCCCGGGAGAAGTCGGGGATCGTGAAGCGGGGCGCCACGTTGGTGCTGGGGGAGACCGACCCCCAGCTGCTGCCGACCTTCGAAGGGACTCCGGCCGCCGCCATCTGGCTGCGCGATCGCGACTTCGCGGTCGTCGAGAACCGGGTCGCCATCGGCGGGCGCGCCCTCGACCTGCGCACGCCCACGACCCGCTACGAGGACGTGTTCCTGGCGCTGCACGGCGCGCACCAGGGCGACAACGCGGTGCTGGCGGTCAGCGCCGTCGAGGCGTTCTTCGGCCGACCGACGGCCGACGAGGTCGTGCGCGAGGCGCTCGCCGCCGTGCAGGTGCCGGGTCGCTTCGAGATCATCGGTCGCTCGCCGCTCGTCATCCTCGACGGCGCCCACAACGTGGCAGGCGCGGAGGCTGCGGCCGACACGCTCGACGACTTCTCGACCACCGGCGACCGCATCATCGTGTTCGGCACCAACCGCGGACACGATCCGGTCGAGATGCTCGAGGCCCTGGACGCGCGCCGGGCTCGCCTCGTCGTGGCCACCGCCGCCGACTTCCCGCGTGCCGTGGCGGTCGAGCAGATCGTCGCCGCCGCCGAGTCGATGGGCGTCCAGGCCGTCGGCGTCGCCGGGGTTGAGCAGGCGGTCGCCCTCGCCCGGAAGGTGGCCACCGAGGACGACGTCGTGCTCGTCACCGGATCGCTCTACGTCGTCGGGGAGGCGAAGCGGGTGCGCGCGTAGAACGCGCGCGCATGACACGTCTCACCGCACTCGCGGCAGTCGTCGGTTGGCTGTCGACCATCGTCGTGCTCGGCCAGGCCGGCACCGTCATCGCCATCCCGGCGCTCGCCGGCTGGTCCGTCAGCACCGTGATCGGCATCGACGCCTCGCGTCGGCACGAGCAGGTCCCGGCCGCCATCGCGATCATGCTGGCGCTGGGCGCGGCCCTGTTTGCCGGGATCGCTGTCCTCTACCTCTAACCTGCCCGGTCCGTGGACCGGACCTTCGTTGCCTGCAAGCCCGATGCCGTCGAGCGCGGCCTGATCGGCGAGATCATCAGCCGCTTCGAGCGGCGCAACCTCACGATCGTGCGCGCCGAGCTGCGCCAGATCGACGAGGCCACCGCCAAGCGCCACTACGCCGAGCACGAGGGCAAGCCGTTCTTCGACAGCCTGGTCTCGTTCATCACCCGCGGCCCGGCCATGCTCCTCGTCGTCGAGGGCCCGGAGGACACCTGGGAGGTCGTCCGCACGATGATGGGCGCCACCAACTGTGCGAAGGCTGCGCCCGGCACGATCCGGGGCGATCTGGGCATCCAGTTCACCGAGAACCTGGTGCACGGCAGCGATTCGGCTGAGTCGGCGGCTCGCGAGATCGGCATCTTCTTCCCCGACCTGACGTGATCGTCAGGTAGGCCGCGCTGGGCACCCGCGAGGGGTGACCGGTAACCTTGCGATCTCATGTCGGATTCGATGTTCCGCGACCTCATGGGGCGCGACATGGCGGTCGATCTCGGGACCGCGAACACCCTCGTCTACGTGCGAGGGCGCGGCATCGTGCTCAACGAGCCGTCGGTGGTCGCCGTCAACACCAAGGACGGGCGCCCCCTGGCCGTCGGCGCCGAGGCAAAGCGGATGATCGGCCGCACGCCGAGCCACATCCAGGCCATCCGACCGCTCAAGGACGGCGTCATCGCCGACTTCGAGATCTGCGAGAAGATGCTGCGCTACTTCATCCACAAGGTGCACCAGCGCCGGTGGGTCAAGCCCCGCATGGTCATCTGCGTACCGTCGGGCATCACCGGCGTGGAGCAGCGTGCCGTGCAGGAGGCAGCGGAGTACGCGGGCGCCCGCAAGCCGGCGTTCATCATCGAGGAGCCCATGGCCGCCGCCATCGGCGCCGGCCTCCCGGTGCAGGAGCCGACCGGCAACATGATCGTCGACATCGGTGGCGGCACGACCGAGGTCGCGGTCATCTCGCTCGGCGGCATCGTCGCGTCGCAGTCGGTGCGCGTCGCCGGTGACGAGCTCGACGAGGCGATCATCCAGTACATCAAGAAGGAGTACAGCCTCGCCCTCGGCGAGCGCACGGCGGAAGAGGTGAAGATCACCCTCGGCTCCGCGTGGCCGCTGCAGGAGGAGCTCACGGCGGAGATCCGCGGACGCGATCTCGTCACCGGTCTGCCGAAGACGATCCTCACCTCGACCGAGGAGATCCGCGAGGCGATCGAGGAGCCGGTTCAGGCCATCGTCGACGCGGTGAAGGTCACGCTCGACAAGACGCCGCCGGAGCTCGCCGCCGACATCATGGAACAGGGCATCATGCTCGCGGGCGGCGGCGCGCTGCTGCTCGGTCTCCCCGAACGTCTCCAGGCGGAGACGGGCATGCCCATCAAGATCGCGCCCAACCCGTTGCACGCCGTTGCGATCGGATCGGGTCAGTGCCTCGAGGCGTTCGAGGCACTGAAGGGCGTGCTCTTCGCCTCCTACTCCGGGTAGCGCCTCGCCTTGGCGCTGACGCGACGAAGCGGTCGCTCCCGAGCGACGTTGGTCTTCCTCGTCCTGCTGTCGATCACGCTGATCACGCTGGACTTCCGCGGCGACTCCGGGATCATCGACACCATCCGGGACGGCGCCACCGACGCGCTGGCGCCGGTGCGTGATGTGGCCGACGGTGCGTTCTCGCCGGTGAGCGACGCGTTCCATGGCATCACCGGCTACGACGACGTGTCGGAGGAGAACCAGCGGCTGAAGGCGCGCATCGACGAGCTCGAGGGCCAGGCCCTGCAGGGCGAGGCCGGTCGCGAGGAGCTGGAGGAGGCGCTGGGCCTGCTCGGGGTCGACTTCATCGGCGACATCCCGACCGTCGCCGCTCGCGTCGTCGGCGCCCCGGTGTCGAACTTCGAGCAGACGATCGAGCTCGACAAGGGCACCGACGACGGGATCGACGTCGACATGCCCGTGGTCAGCGGGGACGGGCTCGTCGGTCGCGTCGTCCAGGCATCGCGCAGCCGCTCGATGGTGCGTCTGGTGACCGACCCCGGCTCCTCGGTCGGCATCCGCTTCGCCCGCAGCAACGAGATCGCCATCGCCGAGGGCGAGGGGGCCGACCGCGAGATGTCGGTCGGCTTCGTCGAGACGAACGTCGAGCTCCGCCGCCGCGAGCTGGCCGTCACCTCCGGACTCAACGACAGCGTGTTCCCGGCCGGCATCCCGGTGGGGCGCGTCGTCACCGCCGAGTCGACCCCGGGTGAGCTGCAGCAGCGCGTGACGATGAGACCCGTCGCCGACCTCGAGCACCTGCGCTTCGTGCGCGTACTGCAGCGCCAGCCCGAGGCGCCCAGCCCCGAGGACACGACGACGACGACGATGGCCCAGCCGTGAGCCCCTGGACGGTGCGCATGCCGCCGGTGCTGCTGGCGGCGGTCGTGGTGCACACCGCGGTGTCACCCAACCTCCGCCTGTTCGGCGTCGCACTCGACGTGCTGCTCGTCCTGTCGATCGCCGCCGGGATCGCGGGAGGCGCCGAGCGCGGCGCTGCGGTCGGCTTCACGTGCGGCCTGCTGGCGGACTGCTTCCTGCAGACGCCGTTCGGCCTCTCGGCGCTGACGTACGCGCTCGTGGGCTACGCCGTCGGCGTGTTCCAGACCGGTGTCCTCCACTCGTCGTGGTGGATCCCGGCCATCACTGCCGCGGTGGCCAGCGTCGGCGCCGTGATCATCTTCGTCGGCCTGGGCGTCGTCGTGGGACAGGACCAGCTGCTGTCGACGCGACTGGTGACGGTCGCCGGCGTGCTCGCCCTGCTCCACGGCCTGATCGCGCCGATGGCGGTGCGACTGCTGCGATGGGGTCTGGCCGAGACGCCCAGCTCTACGCTCATCGC
>DASUCO010000229.1:0-7564 GCA_036275955.1 Acidimicrobiales bacterium | reverse complement strand
GCGTCGGCCTGCTCGCCGTGGGGAGCGAAGAACCACTCGGTCTGGCCCTTGCAGGCCGCCTCGTCCATCCAGTCCTGCTGCACCCAGCGGTTGAGCTCGACGACCGTCATTGCCACTCCTCGTTCGGCTGGCCGCTCCGTGACGGCGACCGGAAACCCGGCGTTCATCTTCTGCGCGGGGGTGGCATCTTCCCAATAGAAAGTGACGATGGGCCCGATCGCTGTTCGCGATGACGCTACCGGGGCCAGGCGGCGCGGCACGGGGCCAGGTCGATCACGACCCGATCACCCCGGCTGACCAGCACGTTCGCGGTCTGCAGCACCTGACCGCCGGGGGTCTCGCAGGTGAGCGTCCACGTCTCGAACGGCACCAGCGCCGGCACGACATCGGTCACAGTGACGGGATAGGTGGCGGCCGAGAGGTGGAAGGTCGTGGCGACCGACTGGTAGTTGATGACCCGCAGCACGTAGTCGCCCGGCTCGGGAGCGTCGATCGACACGCTCTCCGGCAGGGCCGGCGGGTTCCCGGAGGAGGCGACGAGCGTCAGCTTCCCGCCCACCTGCCGATACACCTCGAGGTCGAGGTCGTCGGGCGTGTCCCAGGAGAGCTCGATGTCGAGGCGCTCGCTGGCGTCCTCAGGCGTGAGCGAGAACGGGACGTCCACGTGGTCGCCGGCGGCCGCCGGCGGCGCACCGTCGTGCTCGAAGGTGCGGCTCGGCTCCTCGGCGGTGTCGTAGACGGTGCGCTCCATGACCGCCGGCCGCGTCGACGGGTTCACGTGCCACTCGACGTGGCCGCCGCTGACCATCGTCGTGTTCAGCTCGTCCTCGAAGGCGAGGGCGTCGCCGGCGGTGCCGGGATCGTCGGTGAACTGCGTCTCGGCGCGGCGCACGGGCGAGCTCAGCGTGTCGAAGGTCTTGCTGAGGCGCAGCACGGCGCCGACCGGCGCATCGGCGGCGATCACCGAGTGCAGGGCCGCGTCGGCGGTCGCGGCGAGGGCGATGTAGTACGCCTCGTGGTTGCCCTTGCCGGCCAGCTTGCCGGTGCCGTTGTACGCAGCCACCGTCTCGGCGTAGGGCGGGTGGAACTCCACGACCGGGATCTCGAACGTGTACCCGAACCCGCCGGTGGCGCCGTACGACCAGTCCTCGGTGGTCCCCGTCGTGTCGTAGAGCTGGTAGCCGGCCTGGTTGAGCGATCCGTTGGCGGCAGCCATGGCCGCGCCGAGGTCGCGCATGGCCGGCTCGTCGACGGTGACGCCGTGCGCCTTCACGCCCGGCGCGCGCAGCACGAGCCCGGCGAACGTGTGGTTGGTGATCAGCACCGTCACCTGGCGGGTCGACACGAGGTCGCGGATGTTCTGCGTCTCCGGCTCGGAGAACGGCGCCGGGCCCCGGTAGATGTCATCGGCCGGCACGGCGCTGGCACCGGCACCGCCCCACAGGGCGGCGTAGTTGCGGTTGGGGTCGACCCCGAGGTGGCGGGCGCCGGGCGCGCTGCACGCACCGGGGGGCGTCTCGTCGGCGCCGTCGACCATGCGGCAGTTCTTGCGCTTGTAGGCGGGGGCGACGGCTGCCTGCACCGCGAGGTAGCCGAGGCTGTCGTCGCCGCGTGCACCTTCGAGCTCCTGGATCTCGTTGCCGTCGATCGGGGCGGTGAAGCTGGCGTGGTAGCCGTCAGGATTGACCACCGGCACGGCGACGACGCGCGCCCGGCCGAGGAGGTCGACCGCGCGGGCGTCGCCGGCGCGGTACGACTTGACCAGGTCGAACGCGAGCTCGATGGTGTGCTCGCCCGAGGTCCACTCGCGAGCGTGGTGCACGCCCATGATGGCGAACACCGGCTTGCCGTCGCGGGCGGCGACGTCGCGCGTGATCTCGAGGCCGAGCACGGTGCGACCCTCGAGGGTCTTGTGCGGCAGCGCGATGAGCTTGACCAGGTCGGGGTTGCGCTTGGCCAGCTCCCGCATGTCCCACTCGTAGTCGGCGAGGGAGCGGTATGCCTTGCGGCCGCTCGGCATCGTGGGGCTGTCGGCCGCGGCCGCGTAGGCGGCGTCGAGCGCGGCGATCTCCCGTTCGCGGGCGACGAGGTCGGCGATCTGGACGGTCCACGTGAAGCCGTTGGCGGCCAGCAGCGCCGCGTCCTCGGCGCCGTGCAGGACGACGTCGACGAAGCCCTCGCCGGCGTGCTCGCTGAGGTCGAGCCCCAGGTCGGCCACCCGCTGGCGGTCGGCCCTGGTCGGGGTGTGGACGCGGACCAGGGAGACCAGATCGGGGTCGGGCGAGGAGCTCGTCGCCTGGGGGGCGATGGCGAGGGCGCCGGCCAGGAGGAGGGCAGCGACGGCGAGTGCCATCAGCCCGAGCGGCTGCTTGAGCGGGGAGTGCGAGCGGCGCATCTGGGCCCGTTCGACCCCGACCAACCCCATCCCTGTCCCAGGGGGTCGGTACCGTCGGATCGGTGGGCGTCGCGGAGTCGCTCGAGCAGGTCGTGCGCGCCATGCCAGGGGGCGAGCACCGGCCCGGACAGCTGGAGATGGCGCGCGCCGTCGAGGTGTCGATCCGCACGGGAAGGCACCTGCTGGTGCAGGCCGGCACCGGCACGGGCAAGAGCGTGAGCTACCTGCTGCCGGCCATCCTCAGCGGCAAGAAGGTGGTGGTGGCCACCGCCACCAAGGCCCTTCAGGAGCAGCTGGTCAAGAAGGACCTGCCGTTCCTTCGCGAGCACCTCGGCGTCGACTTCACGTTCTCGCTCCTGAAGGGACGGTCCAACTACATCTGCCGGGCCGCGCTGGCGGACGCCGTCGGCCGCCACGCCCAGGGCGAGCTGCTGGATCGCGAGGGCATCGGGCAGTCGCGCCTGGCCGAGATCGTCGAGTGGAGCATCGGGTCAGAGTCGGGTGACCGTGAGGACCTGCCGTTCACCGTCTCCAACAGCGAGTGGTCGTCGGTGTCGGTGGCGGTCACGGAGTGCCCGGGCGGTCAGCGCTGCTCCTACGGCGACGTGTGCTTCTCCGAGGACGCGCGCGCGGCGGCGGCCGAGGCCGACATCGTGGTGGTCAACACCCACCTCTACGGCATCCACCTGTCGACCAACGGGGCCATCCTCCCCGAGCACGACGTGCTCATCCTCGACGAGGCGCACGCGTTCGAGGACGTCGCCGCCGACACGCTCGGCGTCGCCGTCGGGCCTGGTCGCGTGGAGCACCTGGCCCGCTCGTGCCGCGGCCTGTTCACGGGTGACCACCAAGCCATCGCGTCGCTCGACTCGGCGGCGAGCGCGTACGCGTCGGTGCTCGAGCCGCTGGTGGGCCAGCGCGTCGACCCCCAGCAGGGCGACGTGCTCACCGTGCTGGTGCAGATCGGCGAGGCGGCCACGCAGGCCGGGTCCGAGGCGCGCAAGCTCGACCTCGGCGGGGAGGTGGCCGGTCGCCGCGATCGGCTGGTCGCCGCTGCCGGGCACGTGGCGTCCGACGTCGGCGTGCTGGCCAACAGCGGCGACGGTCGCGTCGTGTGGTGCGAGCGGGCGCCGGGCGGCCAGCCGATCCTTCGCGTGGCGCCGGTCGAGGTCGGCAGCGAGCTGCGCACTCGCCTGTTCGAGGAGCGCACCGTTGTCATGGCGAGCGCCACGCTCGCCGTCGGCGGGCGCTTCGAGCCGGTGGCCGAGCAGCTCGGCGTCGACGAGTTCGACTCGCTCGATGCTGGCAGCCCGTTCGACTACGAGACCCAGGCGCTGCTCTACTGCGCGGCCCACCTGCCCGAGCCGCGCAGCCCCGAGTTCGAGGCGGCCATGCTCGAGGAGCTGGTCGGGCTGGTGCAGGCGGCCGGCGGCCGCACGCTGGCGCTGTTCACGAGCCGCCGGGCGATGGAGGCTGCGGCCGAGCGCCTGGATCGCATGTCCAACCAGCCGTTCCAGATCCTGGTGCAGGACCGCCAGCCGCGGCCGATCCTCCAGCGCGAGTTCCTGGGTGACGAGACGTCCGTGCTGCTGGCGACGATGGGGTTCTGGCAGGGGTTCGACGCGCCGGGCCGCACGTGCTCATTGGTGGTGATCGACAAGCTGCCCTTCGCCCGTCCCGATGACCCGCTGGCCGAGGCGCGCCGCCAGGCGGCCACGCGGGCCCGCAGGAACGCGTTCGAGGCGGTCGACCTGCCGCGCGCCGCGATCCTCCTGGCCCAGGGCGCGGGCCGGCTCATCCGCAGCACGTCGGATCGCGGTGTGGTCGCCGTGATGGACAAGCGGCTGTCCACGGCCCGGTACCGGTGGACGCTGATCAGGTCCCTGCCCCCCATGGCACGCACGAAAGATCCGCAACGAGTGCGTGACTTTCTGTCCAGCATCGCCACGGCCGCGGTCTGATCTCGCCAGACTGATCCGTCGTGTCGGCGGACCGCAGCAAGCCCCTCTCCGAGCGCGCCATCGTGGCGACCGCGCTCGTCGCCGCGCTCGTGGCGATCGCCATCCTCCTCGGGCTGCAGTCGCTGGCCGACGGCTCGGACTCGCCGCTCGGCGAGGACCTGGCCGAGCAGATCCCGCCCGATGCGTTCGTGGCCGGCGTGGCCGAACGGTGGATCGAGGCCTGGGAGGTGAGCGACGTCGGCGCCATGCAGGAGCTGGCGGTGCCGCCGGCCGAGGATCTCGCCGAGCGCGTGTCGTCGTTCGTCGACGGGCTGCGGGTCACCGCACTTCGGGCGTCGCCGCGGACGCCGGTGGTCACCGAAGATCGCGCCACGGTGACGCTCGACGTCGCCGTCGACCTCCGTGGCCTGGGCACGTGGACGTTCGTCACCCGGCTGCCGCTGGTGCTGGCGCCCGATGCGGCCAACCCGGCGGACTGGCGCGTCGAGTGGTCCCGCGCCGTGCTGCACCCCGAGCTGACGGGCTCCAACCGCCTGGCCGTCACGCGACAGTTCGCCCCCCGTGCCGCGCTGCTGGCTGCCGACGGCTCGCCGCTGACCGGTCCGCTCGTCGGGCGCGTGGCGACCGCCGAGTCCGACGGCGAGCACCGGCTGCTCGGCGACCCGGTCGGCGTGTCCGGTCTCCACGCCGCGTTCGACCTCGAGCTCGGCGGGACGGCGTCAGGCGAGGTCCAGGTCGTCGACGCCGCCGGTGCGCCTCTGCGCGTGCTGGACCGCATCGAGGGCCGCGCCCCGGCACCGGTGCAGACGAGCCTGGACCCGCGCATCCAGGCCATCGTCGACGGGCAGCTGTCGGGCCTCGACAAGCCGGCGGCCATGGTCGTCATCCGTCCGTCGACGGGCGAGGTGGTCGCCGTCGGCAACAACCCGCCCAACGGGTTCAACCGCGCGCTCAACGGGCGCTACCCGCCGGGGTCGACGTTCAAGATCGTCACCAGCACGGCCCTGCTCGCCAACGGGACGACCCCAGACAGCCCGGCGTCGTGCCCGGAGATCGCCACGATCAACGGACGCGACTTCCGCAACGCGGAGGGCGCCGCGCTGGGCGACATCCCGTTCCGGCGTGCGTTCTTCGAGAGCTGCAACACCGCGTTCGTCCAGCTGGCCGCCGACCTCGAGGCGGCCGACCTGGTCGCCGCCGCCGGGCGCTTCGGGTTCAACGCGGCGCCGGGGATCGAGCTGCCGGCGGAGACGTCGAGCTTCCCCGAACCGCACAGCATCGTCGACCAGGCGTCGGCGTCGATCGGTCAGGGCCGGGTGGCGGCCACGCCGCTTCAGATGGCGACCGTCGCAGCCACCGTGGCGTCCGGCACGCACCGATCCACGACGCTCCGGAAGGTGACGAGCCCGGAGGCGGGCACGCCGCTGCCCGACGGCATCGCCGCCACGCTGCAGGAGCTGATGCGACTCGTCGTGGAGCAGGGGACCGGCACCGCCGCCCAGCTCCCGCCGCCGCCGGTGCACGGCAAGACCGGCACCGCCGAGTTCGGTACCGACAAGCCGCCGCGCACGCACGCGTGGTTCGTCGGCTTCCGGGGCGACCTCGCGCTCGCCGTCGTGGTCGAGGACTCCGGCTTCGGCGGCGTCGTGGCCGCCCCCATCGCCCGCGAGGTCTTCCGCCAGGCCGGCTGACGCGTTCTCGGTACCGGAACCGACCAGATCTGGTCGGTTCCGGTACCGAGAACGGGGGTTGCGTCAGTCGAGCAGCGCGGTGACGAGGGCGGCGACGGCGCTGCGCTCGGAGCGGGTGAACGTCACGTGGCCGAAGATGGGGTGGCCGCGCAGCGCCTCGATGACCGACACGACGCCGTCGTGGCGACCGACGCGCAGGTTGTCGCGCTGGGCCACGTCGTGCGTCAGCACGACGCGCGAGCCGGTGCCGAGTCGCGACAGCGCGGTGAGCAGCACCATGCGCTCGAGGTTCTGCGCCTCGTCGATGATCACGAACGAGTCGGTGAGGCTGCGGCCGCGGATGTGGGTCAGCGGCAGGATCTCGAGCAAGCCCTGGTTGAGCACGGCGTCGATGATGTGCGGCCCGGCGATGGCCTCCAGCGCGTCGATGACGGCCGCGCCCCAGGGCGACATCTTCTCGGTCTCCGAGCCGGGCAGGTAGCCCAGCTCTTGGCCGCCGACGGCGAAGAGCGGGCGGAACACGACGACGCGCTTGTGGCTGCGCTGCTCGAGCACGGCGTCGAGGCCGGCGGCGAGCGCGAGCACGCTCTTGCCGGTGCCGGCGGCACCGCCGAGGCTCACGATCTCGACGGTCGGGTCGGCCAGGATGTCGATGGCGATGCGCTGCTCGGCGCTGCGGCCGTGCACCTCGAAGAGGGCGCGGTCGCCGCGCACCAGGTGCACGCGCTTGTCGTCGCGGATGCGGGCGAGCGCCGACTGCGAGCCGGACGTCAGCGCGAGACCGGTGTTGACGGGCAGGTCGCGTGCCTCGTCGAGGTCGATGACCTTGTCGCTGAACAGCGCGTTGATGTCCGTGCGGGCGACGTCGAGCTCGACCATGCCGGTCCAGCTGGTGTCGGTGGCCAGCTCGTTGCGGTACTCGTCGGCCTCGAGCCCGACGATGCTCGCCTTGAGGCGCAGCGGCAGGTCCTTGGTCACGACGGTGACGAGCCGCCCCTCGTTCGCCAGGTTGCGGGCCACGGCCAGGATGCGGTGGTCGTTGTCGCCGCTCTGCAGCGCGGCGGGCAGCCCCGTCGAGTCCTGGTGGTTGAGCTCGACCCGCAACGTGCCGCCGTGGTCGTTGATCGGCAGCGACTGCACCAGCGAGCCGTGCTCCAGCCGCAGCTCCTCGAGCGTGCGCAACGCCCGGCGGGCGGCCCACCCGAGCTCGGGGTGGTTGCGCTTGCTCTCCAGCTCGGTCAGCACGACGACCGGCAGCACGACCTCGTGCTCGTCGAAGCGCTCCATGGCCCGTGGGTCGGACAGCAGGACCGACGTGTCGACCACGTAGGTCCGCAGCGTGGGGCGCTTGGCGCGGGGAGTCTTGCTCACCCCCTCCTTGCGTGCGCGCGAGGGAGAGGACGAGGAGACAGACGAAGGCACAGGACCCCCAGGTCGCCGTTTCGTTCGGTCGTCGGTGGATACCGGACCACTGCCGGCAATCGTGACCTCAGCCGCGCGGGGGGTGGTGGATGGTC
>DASUCO010000228.1:0-2114 GCA_036275955.1 Acidimicrobiales bacterium | reverse complement strand
GCTGTACGAGATGCTGCTGCTGCTCGTGCTCGCCGCCCTGCTGTGGTGGGTCCTGCGCCAGCGTCCCGTGCCGGGCTCGCTCATCGGGCTCTTCTGCGTCTGGTACGGCATCCAGCGCTTCTCGACCGACTTCCTGCGGGGGTACGACGAGACCACGCTGGGTCTCACCGGCGCCCAGTGGATGTGCGTGGTGCTGGTCCCCGCCGGCCTCTACATCCTGCTGCGCGTCCGGCGATCGCTGGCCCGGGAGCCGTACGACGACGTCCCGGCACCAGCGATCGACGATGCGACTACGACGGCTGCTTCGTCGTCCGGAGGTACGGCTTCACCTTCGTGAAGTCACCGAACTTCGCCTTGGCGTCGTCGTCGTTCACCGAGTTGGCGATGATGACGTCCTCGCCCTGCTTCCAGTCAGCGGGCGTGGCGACCGAGTGCTTGGCCGTCAGCTGCAGCGAGTCGACGACCCGCAGGATCTCCTGGAAGTTGCGACCCGTCGATGCCGGATACGTGAGCGACAGCTTGATCTTGTTGTCCGGCCCGATGATGTAGACGGAGCGGACGGTGAGGACCTCGGCGAGGTCGGTGCCGGCGGTGGCCGGGAGCATGTCGTACTTCTCGGCGATCTCGTGGCTGGGATCGGCGATGAGCGGGAAGTTCAGCTCGTTGCCGGTGACCTCCTTGATGTCAGCAGCCCAGCCCTGGTGCGAGTCGAGCGGGTCGACCGACACGCCGATCACCTTCACGTTGCGCTTGTCGAACTCGCCCTTGAGGCCGGCCACCGCACCGAGCTCGGTGGTGCAGACCGGCGTGTAGTCCTTCGGGTGGGAGAACAGGATCGCCCAGCTGTCGCCCTTCCACTCGTGGAAGTCGAGCTTCCCCTCGGTGGTCTCGGCGGTGAAGTTGGGTGCGTCGTCGTTGATGCGGATGGCCATGCGCCTCAACCTACCGAGGCGTCTCCCGAAATGCGACCCCCCAGGTCGGGATTCGGGACTCGCTCGTCGAGGTACACGGCGACGGCCCACGCCACCGCCTCGTCGTGCCGCGCCAGTCCCTCGTCGTGGATGGCCTTGGCCCGGTCCACGGGGGCGAGGTCGCCGCGTGCCACGTCGCGGTCGAGCCGGGCGACCAGGCGGTCGAACGCCCGCACCTGGGCGTCCGACACCGACGTCCACGACGCGATCCGGCGCAGACCCGGCTCGCGGTCCCGCTTGGCGATCTCGCCGTCGACCGCCACCAGCAGGGCGTGGGTGACGTCCTCGGGTTCGAGCACCCGGTGGTCGCCGACCACGAAGCGCTCGGCCAGCGGCATGCGGGCGTCGATGCCGCGGCGCTCGAGCTGGAGCACGAGGCTGCGCGTGTACCAGGACGCGCCGGCGTAGCCCCCGTCGTGCACCACGACCTGGCCCGGGTGTTCGCCGACGACGTCGAGCACGCCGGGCAGCACCGCCCGCAGCGCGTCGCCGTCGGCCTGGCGGGGCACCTCGCCCCGCAGGGCCACGACGGTGCTCACGCCGCTGGCGCCGACGAGTCCGGCCACCGCCACCGCGGCCAGGGTCCGTCGGAGCCGGTCCGGCGCCAGGGACCACGCGGCCCAGCCGACGACGACGGCCGACAGCAGCCCGACGATCCACGTCCAGCGCAGGCGGTAGTCGAAGGCCAGCCCGATCGTCCGGGCCACCGCCACGATGCCCAGCGTGCCGACGGCGGCGAACACGGCGAGCAGACGAGTCCCGTCCGGGCGACCGGCCCGCTGGTACGCCCACGCCGCGCCGGCGAGGAGCAGGAGCACCCATGGCACCGGCGTCCGGTAGAGGAACGTCGGCTCGCCGGTCAGCCAGAGCGGCTCGCGATGGCTGACCAGCCACTCCGGTGGGATCGCCAGCTGGCCGGTGATCACGCGCCAGCCCTGGAGCAGGGTGTGGGCGCCGTCCGCCTCGCGGAACCAGGTGATGGCGCGGCCGACGTTGCCAGTGGTGCCGGTGGCGAGATCGAGCACGACCGGCGACCACACGACGGCGAGCACCGCCACCGTCCACGCCGCGGCGCGCGCGGCGGCACGCCGCTCGGTGACGACCAGCCACACCGCTCCCAGCGCGAGCAGCGGCAGGGCGAGC
>DASUCO010000227.1:0-19039 GCA_036275955.1 Acidimicrobiales bacterium | reverse complement strand
AGCGTCGGCACCTTCTGGCGGGACAGCACCAGGCCGGTGGCACCGTCGCCGTCGATGGCGATGCGAAGGGCGGCGGCCGTCTCGTTGGCGTCGGCGGGCCGGATCAGGCGCAGGAACGGCATGGCCCGCAGCGACGCCAGGTGCTCGATGGGCTGGTGCGTGGGGCCGTCCTCGCCGAGGCCGACCGAGTCGTGCGTCCACGAGAAGATGACGTGCGCCTCGCTCATCGCCGCCAGCCGGACGGCGGGACGCATGTAGTCGGAGAAGACGAAGAACGTGCCGCCGACGGGGATGACGCCGCCGTGCAGCGCCATGCCGTTCATCGCAGCAGCCATGCCGTGCTCGCGGATCCCGTACGCCATGAGGCGACCGTCGGGTCGCTCCCTCGACTGCTGGTCGGCCGGCTTCAGCTGCGTGCCGGTGTTGCCGGTGAGGTCGGCGCCGCCGGCCAGCAGGCCGGGCACGACGTCGCCGATGGCGTTGAGGCAGTCGTTGAGGGCGACGCGCGTGGCGACGGCCTTGCCGGTCTCGAACACCGGCAGCTTGGTCTCCCAGCCGTCGAGCCCGCGGCCCTCGATGCACGCCTGGTACGCGTCGCGCTCGCCGTCGTGCGATGCCAGGCGCTCCTCCCACTCGACGCGCACGCTGCGGCCGCGGGTGCCGGCCTCGCGGTACATGGCCAGGACCTCGTCGGGCACCCAGAACGTCTCGTCCGGCGGGATCCCGAGGACCTCCTTGGTGCGGCGCACCTCGTCGGCGTCGAGACCGAGCCCGTGGGCCTCCGGCGTGTCGACCGCGTTCGGCGCCGGCCAGGCGATGTGGCTGCGCAGCACGATGAGCGACGGCTTGTCCTCGACCGCCTTGGCCCGCGTCAGCGCCGCCTCCAGTGCGTCGCAGTCGTTGGCGACCTCGCCGATGGGGTCGACGTGCCAGCCGTAGGACTCGAAGCGCTTGACGACGTCGTCGCTGTAGGTGATCTCGGTCGGGCCATCGATGGTGATGTGGTTGTCGTCGTAGACGTAGATGAGCCGGCCGAGCCCGAGGTGACCGGCGGCGGACGCCGCCTCGTGGCTGACGCCCTCCATCAGGTCACCGTCGGAGCAGATGACGTAGGTGTGGTGGTCGCACAGCTCGGGGCCGAAGCGGGACCGCAGCCAGCGCTCGGCGATGCCCATGCCGACGGCGGTGGCGAAGCCCTGGCCGAGTGGACCGGTGGTGGTCTCCACGCCCTTCGTGTGGTGCACCTCGGGATGTCCCGGCGTGTGACTGCCCCACTGCCGGAAGTCCTTGAGGTCGTCGAGCTCGAGGCCGAACCCGGTGAGGTAGAGCATCGAGTACTGGAGGATCGATGCGTGCCCGGCGCTGAGCACGAAGCGGTCGCGGTCGGGCCAGTCGGGGCACGACGCGTCGTACTTCATGACGCGGGTGAACAGCACGTGGGCGAGCGGCGCCAGCGCCATCGCCGTGCCCTGGTGCCCGCTGTTGGCGGCCAGTGGTGCGTCCATCGCCAGGGCGCGAACGACCTTGATGCCGAGCTCCTCGGCCTCCCTACTCACGGCTTGCACCCTACCCAGGGGTTCTGGGGGCACCCGGGACCGTCCGCTCGTGGAACAGGGCCACGGACGCGGTGAACCCGTGCAGGAACGAGCGGCCGCCGACCGGGCCCAGCTCGCCGGCGCAGGACATGCCGGCGACGGGCGCACCACCCAGCGCGTCGGTGACGACCGACGCATCGTGGTCGGGCTCGCCGAACAGCGCGGTGCCGCGACCGTTGCACGTGAACACGAGCGCGCCGTCGGCGCTGCGGCCGGCCATGAGCTGGCGCAGCTCCTCGTCGGCCGTGCCCGCGTCGCGCACCTGGAACTGGATGGTGGAGCCGACGACGACGTCGTCGCCGATGGCGACCGCGCCGCGGTCGCGGTCGGCGCCGAGCACGTTCCGGATCAGGAAGTCCCCGGGGCCGAACGTCGCCTTGGACTCGTCGACCACGCGGCCGACGTGCAGCCCGGCGCGGGCCGCCTCGAGATCAGCAGGGGACAGCGACGCCAGCACCTCCTGCACCCGCTCGAGCGCGGGCCGGCCGGCCAGCTCGTGGACGAGGCTGCCCTCGCCACTGGTGATGATGAGCGGTTCACCGATCGGTCGGCAGCCCTGGGACACGACGGCGCCCATCTCGCCGTCGAGGGCGACGGCGACGGCACCGTCCACGAAGACCCGACCGTCCAGGACCAGACGGTTGCCGCCCGGTCCGCGACCGGCCGATGCCAGACCGCCCACGACGGGGATGGCGCCGACCTTGGTCAGGAGGTCGTCGACGGGGAACGTGTACGGGTCGGCCAGCACCAGCAGCGCGCAGGTCCCGGCCGGGATGCTCACCGTGCCCGGGAAGCGGATCGGTCGGGCGTCGATGCCGCGAGCGGCCCACAGCGAGAGACCGCCGGCGTCTTCGACCTCACGGCCGCCGCCGACGATCGTCGATGCCGTGCACCCGACGAGCACGCCCGGCTGCAGGAGCGCCTGCACGGCGGCGGCGATGTCCTCCATGGCACCGGTGTGCGCCGCCCCGGCGAAGAGCACCGCCAGGTCGGGCGCCGGTCCGATGCGCTCCAGCACCTCACCGACCACCTCGCCGACGGCGTGGGTGGCGAGCGGGTGCTCGGACAGCGCGGCGGCGAACGGCACCCCGGCGACGCTACCGAGCCGGCTCGAGCGGCTCCATGAGCAGGTGGATCGCGAACCAGGTGGTCTTGGAGAACGGGTACAGCAGGACGGGCAAGACGACGCAGACCGCGGCCGACCCGATGAGCAGGACGTCGAGCTGGGGGTGGGGGAGCATCACGAAGGCGGCGACGGCGAGGTAGAGGAACATCACGACCTCCGTGAACGCGAAGTTCACGAACACGGCGCCGCTGAAGAACCCGGCTTCGCGCTCGAACGCGGTGCCGCACGTCGGGCAGGTCGGCTTCATCCGGAACCACCCCTCGAAGAGGCGGCCACCGCCACACACCGCGCACCGCTTGGTCAACCCGCGGCGCAGGGCGGTGCCGACCTTCATGCGACCTCGCGTCCCCCGAACCAGACCGACCGAACCGTGAGGTCGGCGCCATCCAGCGCCACCAGGTCGGCGCGCGCCCCGAGGGCGATGCGGCCACGGTCGGCCAGCCCCAGCAGCCCGGCGGGGGTGGTCGAGGCGGCGAGCAGCGCGTCCTCGAGGGCGACACCGGCCTCGCCGACGACGTTGCGGATGGCGGCGTCCATGGTCAGGCTGCTGCCGGCCAGCGTGCCGTCAGGCAGCCGTGGCGCGGTGCCGTCGTGCACGATCTCGATGCGCCCGATGCGAGCGCCTCGCCAGGCGACGGCGTCGGTGACGAGCGCGATGCGCCCCGGCTTGGCGCGGAACGCGACGGCGATCGCCGTCGGGTGCACGTGCACGAGGTCGGCGATGAGGCCGGCGACGATGCGGTCGTCGGTCAGCGCTGCCCCGACGATGCCCGGCTCGCGGTGGTGGAGCGCAGGCATGCCGTTGAAGAGGTGCGTGACCATGCGGGCGCCGGCGTCGACGCACGCCCGCACCTGGTCCAGCGTCGCCGCCGAGTGGCCGAGCGACACCGTGATCCCGCGCGCCACGAGCGCGCGCGTGGCCTCGACGGCACCGTCGAGCTCCGGCGCGATCGTGACGAGCCGGACGATCGATGGGAGGGCGGCGAGCCACTCGAGGTCGAGCGGACGCAGCAGGTGCGGCGGGTGGGCGCCAGGCTTGCCGCCCAGGAACGGACCTTCGAGGTGCGCGCCGGCGACGGAGTCGCGGACGGGGACGCGCGCCACACGAGCGGCCATGTCGTCGAGCGGAGCGGTCACGAGCGTCGGGCACCACGTGGTCACCCCGGTGGGGAAGAGGAGCGTGTCGAAGCGGTCCCAGTCGGCGTCGGACGCGGCCGCGGCGACGTCGAGGTCGTCCACGCCGTTGACCTGCACGTCGACGAACCCCGGTGCGAGCACGACGTCCGGCGCCTCGCTGGCGGCTTCCACGGCGACGATGCGCCCGTCCTCGACCACCACGGCGGCGGGGCCGACGAAGCCGTCGGGGGTGAGGACCCGGGTGGCGGCGATGCGCACGGGGCCGACCCTACGGGCAAGATGCCCTGGTCAGGGCAGGTGGTGTCGGTACCCTGACGGGGATGGCAACGGTTGGATCGCGGCGATGGTGACGGCACAGGCCGCGCCGTCGACGCGGGAGCAGATCGTCGCTGCTGCGTCGCGCCACTTCGCCGAGCGGGGCTACGACGGCACGTCGCTCAACGACATCGCCGACGACGTCGGCATCCGCCGACCCAGCCTGCTGCACCACTTCCCGTCGAAGGAGGCGCTGTACCAGGAGGTCTTCGTGCGGGCCGTCACCGACTTCGCCGAGCGGGTCGAGCAGGCGGTGCAGGGCAACCGGGAGGGCTGGTCGCAGCTCGAGCACGTGCTCCAGGCGTCGTTCGACTTCTTCGTCGAGAACCCCGAGTTCGTCCGCCTCGTCCGTCGCGAGCAGATCGACAGCTCGCACGGCATCGACTTCGGCACCGTGATCGCGCCCTACTTCCGGCGCGCGTGCGCGTTCTTCGACCGGGAGATGGAGGCGGGCCGGTTCCGCCGTCAGGACCCCGAGCAGCTCCTGTTGACCGGGTACGGCGCGCTGCTCAGCTACTTCAGCGATGCAGTGTTCATCGAGTCGCTGCTGGGCGAGGACCCGCTGAGCGAGAAGATCCTCGCGCGGCGCCTCGAGCACGTCCTTGCCTTCTTCCGCGCCGCGCTCGAACCCTGACGCGGTAGAACCACCGCATGCCGAGCGTGCAGGTGGGGGACGTCGAGGTCGCGTACGAGGTGCAGGGGAGCGGCGATCCGTTCGTCCTGGTGCACGGCTCCACCGGGAGCCGTGCGACGTGGATGCAGCAGACGCCCACGCTGGCCGAGCGCTTCCAGGTCGTGCTGCCCGAGTACGCCGGCGGCGGCGAGTCGACCAACCCCGATCGCCCGCTGGAGGTCGACGAGCTCGTCGCTCAGGTGCTGGGCGCGGTGGACGACGCTGGCGTCGACACGTTCCACCTCGCCGGCTACTCGCTCGGTGCGGTGGTCGTCGCCGCGCTGGCCGCCGACCATCCCGACCGCGTGCGATCGCTGGCGCTGGTCAACGGCTGGGCCAAGACCGACGCCCGCATGAAGTTCACGTTCGACCTGTGGGAGCGGCTCTACCGCGCTGACGTCGACCTCTTCACCCGCTACGTGCTCGCCGACGGCCTGGGTCGGGACACGTTCGAGCTGTTCGGCGACGGCGTCGAGGCGATGATCCCGATGATGGCCGGGCAGTTCTCCTCGGGCACGGCGTGGCACGCCGAGCTCGACAGCCGCATCGACATCGAGGAGAAGCTCGGGAGCATCACGGCGCCGACGCTCATCATCGGCGGCCTCACCGATCGTTGGGTCGACATCGCCCACAGCCGGGCCATGGCCGACGCCATCGACGGCTCGCGCCTCGAGGAGCTCGAGTGCGGCCACGTCTCGCTCACCGAGAAGGCGGCCGAGATCACCGGCCTCCTCCTGGAGCACGCCGACCGCTGACCTTTTGGCCTGCATCCACCGCGCCCTGGCGCGGTCGATGCAGGCCAGAACCGTCAGGTGAGGCGGCGCTCGGGGAGCGGGGTTTCGAAGGGGACGGTGCAGCGGGTGGCGGCGCGGCCGGAGCGCACGACGACGGTCGCGTCCGGCGGCACCGAGAACGTGCCGTCGTCGGCCACGGTCACCTCGGCGCCGTCGGCCATGACCTGCAGCGGCTGCGGCCACTCGATCGAGGCCGCCTCGTCGATCGTGGCGCGGACGATGACGTCGGTGGCACTCAGGTCCTCGCGCACGACCTCGGGGCTCATCGAGAAGCCGCCGGTCGACGCGGTGCCGAACGCGACCTTCGTGCTCAGGCGCGGACCGAGCACCTGCTGCTCGCGGCGGCGTGCCACCTTCCACCCGAGCACGACGCGCCCAGCGTGTGCCATGCACGCGTCCTCGTCGTGCGGCACGGCGCGACCGCGGCCGGACGCGTCGATCGTCGCCAGCGGCTTCGTGTCCTGGTAGGCACGCAGCGCCTGCAGCGCGAACGCCGCCTCCTCGTGCACGGCGTCGAGGAACTCGGGGACCTCGTCCTCGATGCCGGGCGCGGTGCAGGTCTTCGCCGCCTCCAGCCACGCCGCCAGCGGGCGCATGGCCTCGGCCCACCCGATGCCGCCGCGCTCGTCGGCCAGCGCCTGGGCGAGGAGGCGCGGCACCTCGCCATCGCACGCCTCGGCGAACGTGCGCCAGCCGAGCGCGTCGGCCTCCTCCTGCCACGCGGTGACCGCGTCCTCGCCTCGGAGCCACGCGGCGATGGACGCCAACGGCAGGGTGCCGGCGCGGGGCTGCACGAGTGCGTTGAACATCAGGCCGTCACACGCGTCCTCCAGCCCGTCCTCCCGGCCGCGCAGCGGCCCGAGGAACAGCTGGTCCGCCATGTAGCCGTCGTTGACCGGATAGTTGTCCCACAGCGACGGCTTGCGCCCGCCGAGGACGGCGGCGCGGCGCTCGGCGTCCTCGACGGTGATCGCGTCGTTCACCACGTAACGGCCGGTCCAGCAGATCGGCACGTCCTCGGGGAGGCCGTCGGCGATGGCGTCGAGGTACGGCGTCCGGTCCCAGCCGACGTACTCGACGGGGCACATGGTCAGGATCGCCCGACCGCCAAGCTCGCGGTGCACCCAGGTGGTGATGTCGGCGTGCTCGACGCCCAGCTCGGGTCGGTGCGGGATGTCGTCGAACTGCAGGGAGATCAGCCCGGCGCCGGCACCGACGTACTGGTCGATCTTCGCCATGAGCACCGTGCGATCGCGCTCGCTCCGGTAGTCGATGTCCAGGCCGGGCGACACGCTGCACCCGAGCGCCAGTCGGCCCTCGGCGGCGACGCGCCGGAACTCGTCGAGCTCGGCCTCGGTGTAGGGCTCCCGCCAGGCGTGGCGCTGCTTGGGGTCGTCCTTGGGCGCGTAGACGTAGTGCGTCATGCCCCGCGCAGCACAGAACTGCGACACCTCGATGCGCTCGTCCCACGTCCACGGCCGGCCGTAGAACCCCTCGAGGACGCCCCTGAACGACATGCCGCGTACCGTACGGCGATGCCCACCCTCTCCGAGGCCGAGTCGAAGCGAGTCCTCGCGCAGGCCGGCGTCCCCGTGCTCGACGAGCGCGTCGTCGCCACCGCCGAGGCCGCAGCCGACGCCGCCGACGAGCTCGGCTACCCGGTGGTCGCCAAGCTGTGCGGCGACGCCATCGCCCACAAGACCGAGCGGGGCCTGGTGCGCCTCCGCCTCGGCGACCGCGCCGCGGTGCAGAACGCAGCGGCCGAGCTGCTGGCCGCGGCGCGTCCCGAGGACGGCGACGTCGGCGTGCTGGTGGCACCGATGGTGTCGGGCAACCGCGAGCTGATCGCCGGTCTGCACGCAGACGAGCAGTTCGGCATGACGATCATGCTCGGCGTCGGCGGCATCCTGGCCGAGGCAGTGAAGGACGTGACGTTCCGGCTGGTGCCCATCGGGCGCGTCGACGCCGAGGAGATGCTGGACGACCTGCAGATGCAGGCGCTGCTCGGACCGTTCCGGGGTGAGGCCGCCGTCGACCGCGAGCTCCTGATCGCCGTGCTGCTCGGGCTGTCGAAGGCGGCGCAGGACGACCCGTCGATCGTGTCCGCCGACGTGAACCCGCTCATCGTCACCGCCGACGGCGCGCCGGTCGCCGTCGATGCGCTGGTGGAGGTCCGATGAGCGATCCTCGGTTCAAGGCGCTGTTCGACCCGAAGGGCGTGATCGTCGCCGGGGCGTCGAGCCATCCCGCCAAGTTCGGCTTCGTGACGCTGCACAACATCCTCGCCAACGGCTACGAGGGCAAGGTCTTCGCCACCAACCGCGAGGGCGAGTCGGTGCTGGGCATCCAGACCGTCCCGTCGGTGAACGATCTCCCGAAGGGCGAGGCCGACCTCGTCTTCGTGTGCACGCCGGCCAGCTTCAACCTCGACCTGCTGCGCGAGTGCGCGGCGAACGGCGTGCGCGCCGCCTTCCTCACCTCTGCCGGCTACGGCGAGGCGGGCGAGGAGGGGAAGCGCATGGAGGACGAGCTGGTGGCGCTGGCCGAGGAGCTCGGCATCCTGCTGTGCGGGCCCAACGGCCAGGGTGTTGTGTCGACGCCGTCCAAGCTGTGCGCCCAGATCGTCGCCCCGTACCCACCGCCCGGGCGCATCGGCATCGCCAGCCAGTCGGGCAACTTCGTGTCGTCGTTCCTGAACTTCGCGGTGCAGACCGGCGTCGGCGTCAGCCGCGCCGTCTCCGCCGGCAACGCGGCGATGACGACGGTGCCGGACTACCTCGACTTCTACGCCGACGACCCGGAGACCGCAGTCGGCCTCGCCTACGTGGAGGGCATCCGCGACGGCCGCGCGTTCTTCGACCGGGTGCGCAGCGTGGCCGAGCGCAAGCCGCTGGTCCTGCTCAAGGGCGGCGCGTCGGCCTACGGGCAGCGCGCCGCCGCCAGCCACACCGGCGCCCTCGCGGCCGACGACACGGTGTTCACCGGGATGTGCCGGCAGGCCGGCATCACGCGTGCCGCCACCGTCGAGGAGGCGTACGAGGCGGCGGCGACGTTCGCCACCCAGCCGCTCCCGCGGGGCAACCGCGTCGTGGTGATGACCACGGCCGGCGGCTGGGGTGTGGTCACGGCTGACGCGCTGGCGAAGACGTCGCTCGAGCTGACGCCGCTGCCGGCCGACCTGCAGGCGGAGATCGACACGAAGCTCCCGCCCCGCTGGAGCCGCAACAACCCGGTCGACCTCGCCGCCGGCGAGACGCGCGACACGATCCCCGAGCTGCTCGACCTCATCACCGCGCACCCCGACGTCGACGCCGTCATCTACTTGGGCCTCGGCATCCAGTCGAACCAGGCACGCATGATGCGGCGCGGCCGGTACTACCCGGACCACGGCCTGGAGCGGATCGTCGCCTACCACGAGCGCCAGGACGCCCGGTTCGCCGAGGCCGCGGCGGCGGCGAGCACGACCTACGACAAGCCGGTGCTCACCGCCACCGAGCTGGCCGTCGCCGACCCCGAGAACGCGGGTCCCGCCGCCGTCCGCGCCTCGGGACGCCTCTGCTACGCCTCGTCCAACCGCGCCGTCACCGCGCTCGACCACCTCTGGCGGTACGCGCAGTGGCGTGGGCGTCGCGGCCTCGACTGACGCCGCACCGCTCCATGCGGCGCCCGTTCACGCTGCCGGCCGCACTCGGCCTCGTCGCGTGCTGTGCGACGGCGGCCGCGTTCGTGCTCGGCGGCGATGGCACCACCGTGGCGCGAGTGCCGGCCGCGATCGCGGCGACGACGTCGTCGTCGACCGTGACGCCGACGAGCCCCTCCTCCACGACACCCCCGCTGGATCCCGCCGGCCTGGGCGCGCTGCGCACCCACCTCGACGGCGTCTGGTCCCAGACGAGCAAGCCGTCGTCGTCGTGCCTGATGGTGCTGCACGGCGACGAGGTGCTCTTCGAGCGCAACCCCGATCTCGCCGTGACGCCGGCGTCGACCATGAAGCTGCTCACCGCCACCGCCGTCCTCGCCCGCATCGACGCGCACGAGCGACTGCGCACACCCGTGCTGGCGGCGGCCATGCCGGTCGACGGCGTGGTCCACGGCGACCTCTACCTGGTCGGTGGCGGCGATCCCGTGCTCGGCACCGTCGACTGGGCCGCGCACTTCGAGCGGCAGCCGCGACTGTTCACCTCGATCGAATCGCTCGCCGACCGCATCGTCGGTCGTGGGGTCCGGGAGATCCGCGGACGCATCGTCGGCGACGACGGTCGCTACGACGGCGAGCGCTACGTCGCGTCGTGGCCGGCGCGCTACCGCGCCAACAACGTGACCGGTCGCCTCAGCGCGCTGTCGGTCAACGACGGCTTCGCCGTCTGGGACCGCCGCGCCGCGGCCGACATCCCGTGGGACGACCCGCCGCGCGACGCGGCGGCGGTGCTCACCGCGCTGCTCCGGGCTCGCGGCGTCATCGTCTCGGGCGAACCAGCGGCGGGCGCGGTCGCGTCAGGCAGCGTCGAGCTCGCCGCGGTCGACTCGCCCACGATCGGCCATCTGGTCGAAGCGATGCTGGAGGACAGCGACAACGGGACCGCCGAGCTCCTCGTCAAGGAGCTCGGCCTTCGGTTCGGCGGTGAGGGGACGACCGCGGCCGGCGCCGCGGTCGTCGCGGACACGCTCACCGAGCTGGGTCTGCCGATGCGCGATGTGGTGGTGCGTGACGGATCCGGTCTCGATCCTGGGAACCGCATCACGTGCCGACTCCTCGCCGCGATCCTCAACGACGCCGAGGCGGACGGCTCGATCGTCGCGGGTCTACCGGTGGCCGCACAGACCGGAACCCTGTACAAGCGCTTCCTGGCCACCCCGGTCGCCGGTCGGCTGCGGGCGAAGACGGGCTGGATCGGCGGCGTCGCCTCGCTCGCCGGCTACGCGGACGGCCCGACCGGCGTGCTCACGTTCGCACAGGTGCTCAACGGCGTCGGCAAGACGGATGGGCAGCGCGTCCAGGACTCGCTCGGGGCTGCCTTGGTCGGCGCATGACCGAGATCCGGATGTTCCCGCTGGGGTCGGTGCTGTTCCCGCACATGCCGCTGCCGCTGCACGTGTTCGAACCGCGCTACCGCGCGCTGGTGCACGACTGCCTCGCCGGTGACCGCACGTTCGGTGTCGTGCTCATCGAGCGCGGGCACGAGGTCGGCGGGGGCGACGTGCGCTTCGGCACCGGGTGCACCGCGAGGATCGCCGAGGCGGAGGAGACGCCAGACGGCCGGTGGGGGTTGATCGCCACCGGGGTGACCCGCTTCCGCGTCGACTCGTGGCTGCCCGACGATCCATATCCGCGAGCCGAGGTCACGATGCTCGACGACGGCGGGTGGACGACCGACGCGTCGATCGCCATGGACCACGCGACGGCGGTGTTCGCACGCGTCCTCGATCTCGCCGTCCGCCTCGGGAGCACGGTCGACAGCTCGGTGCTCGAGCGCTCCGGCGACCCGGTGCTCGACCACTGGACGCTGGTGTCCCGGGCGCCGGTCGGGGCCCTCGACCAGCTGTCGCTGCTCGCGGCCGAGACCCCGGAGCGCAGGCTCGACCTGCTCACGAACCAGCTGGCCGAGGTCGAGACGGTGCTTGCCAGCCGGTTGGGCGGGGGATAGGAAGGTCGCTCCCCCCAGCCGAGTCGTAGGAGACTGCACGTCCGATGGCCGCCGAACCCCGAGAGACCTCCCTGCCCGCGCAGGCGGCACAGCTCTGGGACCTCGTCCGGGCGTACGCCAAGCAGGAGACGATCGAGCCGATCAAGGGGCTCGGCCGCTACGCGGCGATGGGGGTGGCCGGCTCGGCGTTCCTCTCGATCGGCCTGCTGCTGCTGGTGTTGGGCGGGCTGCGGGCGCTCCAGACCGAGACCGGCGACACCTTCCAGGGGAGCTGGTCGTGGGCGCCGTACCTGATCGCACTGGCGGCCACCGGCATCGTGCTCGCGCTGGTCCTGCGGGGCACCAGGAAGAGGAGCCGCTGACATGGCCGCACTGACGAAGGCCACCGAGGGCAACGAGAAGATCACCCGCGACGACATCGAGTCGAAGCTGCGCGAGATCCGCGGCGAGGTCCAGGACGTCGGCAACGCCAGCAAGAGCTACGTGCTCATCGCCGGCGTGGCAGCGCTCACCGCCGTGGTCGCCGGCGCGTACCTCCTCGGCCGCCGCAAGGGAAAGAAGCGCACGACGGTGGTCGAGGTCCGCCGGGTTTGACGGCGCGCCGCTGATGCTCTCGTACCTGCGCAAGCGGGCGACGCTGGCCGGTCCGCTGGGCGGGTCGCGACCGTGGACGATGCTGTGGGCCGTGCTGCTGGCGGCGCGGGTCCTGCGCCGCCTGACCAAGCCCAAGCCGGAGCTCCTCCTCCGCGAGACGATCAAGCCGGGCGAGGCCCTGCTCATCTCCGGGATCGAGCGCGAGCCGACGATCATCGGCGGCTCCTGACCCGCTGACAGACTGGTCCGGTGCACGTCACGCTCCGGAACCCCCGTCGGACGGTGGAGATCCCGGGGCCGGTGCGCGTCTCCGCCCTGCTGGCCAAGCTCGACATCAACCGGGAATCCGTGCTGGTCATCCGCAACGACACGCTCGTCCCCGGCGACGCCGTGCTGGCGGATGCGGACGAGGTGGAGATCCGACCCGTGATCTCGGGAGGCCTCTCGTGAAGTGCCGGGTCTGTCGGGGCCCGGCGATCATCGAGGTCACCCGGCACAACGCCAACTTCTGTGAGGAGCACTTCCTGGCCCACTGCCGGGAGCAGGTGCGCAAGGCGATCTCGCACTTCAAGATGCTGACGCCGGGCGACCGCGTGCTCGTCGCCGTGTCGGGCGGCAAGGACTCCCTCGCCCTGTGGGACATCCTCCTGGACCTCGGCTACGACACCGAGGGCGTGTACCTCGGGCTCGGGATCGGTGCGTACAGCGACGAGTCGGGCACGTACGTCCGCGAGTTCGCCGCCACCCGCGGACTGAAGCTGCGCGAGATCGACCTGCGCGACGAGTACGGCTTCGACGTGCCTGGCGCGGCCAAGGCGACCAAGCGCGTGCCGTGCTCGGCGTGCGGCATGTCGAAGCGCCACCTGTTCAACACCGCCGCGCTCGAAGGCGGCTTCGACGCAGTCGCGACCGGGCACAACCTTGACGACGAGGCGGCGGTGCTGTTCGGCAACGTGTTGCACTGGGACGCCGAGTACCTCGGGCGCCAGATGCCGGTGCTGCCGTCGCGTCCCGGCTTCCCGAAGAAGATCAAGCCGCTCGTGCGGCTGGCCGAGCGCGAGACCGCCGCGTGGTGCGTGCTGCGCGGCATCGACTACCAGGTCGAGGAGTGCCCGATGGCGGCCGGGAACAGCCACCTGGGCTACAAGGAGGCGCTCAACCTCATCGAGTCGACCTCACCGGGCACCAAGGCGCACTTCTACTTCGCGTTCCTCGATCGGATCGCCGAGCGGTTCAACGCCGGAACCGAGCAGGCGCAGGACGGGCTCAACGCGTGCGCCGAGTGCGGCGCACCGACGACGGGCGAGGTGTGCGCGTTCTGCCGCCTCGTCGAGAAGGCCACGCGCGTGGACATCCGATGAGTGCCAGGAACCTCGAGGCGGGAGAGAAGGTCATCCTCGTCGACTCCAAGGGTCGGCAGTACCTGGTCGACCTCGTCGAGGGCGGCGAGTTCCACACCCACACGGGGATGGTCCCGCACGCCGACCTCATCGGGAAGCCCGAGGGCACGACGGTGCGCTCGGGCAGCAACGCCCGCTACACCGCCATGCGGCCGACGCTCACCGACTTCGTGCTGCGCATGCCGCGCGGTGCGCAGGTCATCTATCCGAAGGACCTCGGACCGATCCTGCTGCTGGCCGACATCTCGCCCGGGCTGCACGTCTTCGAGAGCGGCGTCGGCTCGGGCGCGCTGTCGATGACGCTGCTGCGGGCGGGCGCCACCGTGACCGGCTACGAGATGCGCGAGGACTTCGCGGCGCGGGCGCAGGAGAACGTGCGGTCGTTCCTCGGCGAGGAGGCCGCCGGCCGGTACCACGTCGAGGTGCGCGACACCTACGCGGGGATCGACGTGCGTGACGTCGATCGGGTCATCCTCGATCTCCCCGAGCCGTGGCAGGTGGTCAAGCACGCCGCCGTCGCCATGCGCCCGGGCGGGATCCTCGTGTCGTACTCGCCGTCGATCGCACAGGTGATGCAGCTGCACGAGGCGTTCGAGGACAGCGGCTTCCACCTCGGCCAGACCGTCGAGGTCCTGCAGCGGACGTGGCACGTCGAGGGGCAGGCGGTGCGCCCCGACCACCGGATGGTCGCCCACACCGGGTTCCTGACCTCGGCCCGGCTGCTGGGCGAGATCCCGGGCGGGCTCAAGCCCCCGCGCATTGGGATGTCTTGAACGTCGTCGACCTGATCGTCATCCTGCTCATGGTGGGTGCCGCCGTCGGCGGCTATCGGCTTGGCTTCCTGGCCCGCGCCCTGTCGTGGGCGGGCATGGGCCTGGGCCTGGTGCTGGCGGCGCGCTTCCTCCCGAGCGTCCTCGAGCGGTTCGAGAGCGGGCAACCGTCCGGGAAGCTCATGATCGCGGTGGGCGTGCTGCTCGGCGGCACCTTCATCGGGCAGGCGCTCGGTCTCGTCGTCGGCGCCCGCGTCCAGGGCGTCCTCCCGCCCGGCGGCCGACCCCTCGACCGCGTGGCCGGCGCCGTGTCCGGCGTGCTCGGGATCCTGGTCGGCGTCTGGCTGATGCTGCCGACCCTGGGCGCGGTGCCCGGCACCATGGCGCGCCTGGCCCGCAGCTCGACGGTGCTGAGCACCATCGACGACGTCGCCCCGCCGCCGCCGGACACGCTGCAGGCGCTGCGCCGGCTGGTGGGCGACACCAGCTTCCCCGAGGTGTTCAGCGGCCTGGACCCGTCGCCCGACGTGGGGCCGCCGCCGGCCGAGAGCGGCCTGAGCCAGGAGACCCTGGATCGGGTGATCCCGTCGACGGTGCAGATCGAGGGCCCGGCGTGCGGGCGCATCCAGGAGGGGAGCGGCTTCGTCGCTGCAGAGGGGATCGTGGTCACCAACGCGCACGTGGTGGCCGGCGAGTCCGAGACCGAGGTGCTGACCCAGGACGGCCGGCGGGTGCCGGCTCGCGTCGTCCACTTCGATCCCGACCGAGACCTGGCCGTGCTGGCGGCGCCCGACCTCGGGCTCGCGCCCCTGCCGATCGGTGACGCCGGGCCCGACGACGTCGGCGCCGTGCTCGGCCACCCGGGCGGCGGGCCGCTGGAGGTGTCGCCCTACCTGGTCAGCGACGAGGTCGAGGCGGTCGGACGGGACCTCTACGACCGCCGGGAGACCCGCCGGCAGGTGCTGGTCCTGGCCGCCGACCTCGCCCCGGGCGACTCGGGCGCCGCCCTGGTGGACCCAGACGGCGAGGTGGTGGGCGTGGCGTTCGCCATCGCCCCCGACCGTCCCGGCACCGCCTACGCCCTCGACGTGGTCGAGCTCCAGGCCGCCCTGGCTGCCCCACGGGGCGACGAGGTCGACACCGGCCGCTGCCTCTGACGCTTCTGGCCTGCATCGAGCGCGCCCTGGCGCGTCGGATGCAGGCCAAAACCGAACCGGGAGCCGTCAGTTCACCGAGAGGTCGTCGGGGAGCATGGCCAGGCGGTTGAGAGGCGGGGGCTGGCGGGCCAGCACGGTGTGCCACAGGTCATCGGCATCCGGCCGGAAGGCGTCGTCGGGGTGGCTGTCCACCACGACCCAGGCCTGGTGGGCCAGCTCATCCTCCAGCTGGCCGGCCGACCAGCCGGCATAGCCGGCGAAGACCCGCATGGTGCCCACGGTGGCGAGCGCCGGGTCGCTGTCGAGGTCGACGGTGTCGATGACGTCGCCGTCCCGCCCGATGGCGATGGCCACCTCGGGCTGG
Organism: Acidimicrobiales bacterium; assembly: GCA_036275955.1. GTDB lineage: Bacteria > Actinomycetota > Acidimicrobiia > Acidimicrobiales > CADCSY01 > DATLFP01. Next base: position 3,469 of record DASUCO010000227.1, on the reverse strand, counting down.
ACCGGGCCGCCCACGAAGAGCACGGCGGGCTCGGCCGCCAGGGGCTCCCAGGTGGGCAGGGGGTCGCCCAGGTGGGTGGTGGTGGGCCGGTTCAGCACGACCCCGACGGCACCGTCCTCGTCGTGGTTCAGGAGGAGCACGACGCTGCGGTCGAAGATCCCGTCGCGCAGGATCGGCAGGGCCACCAGCAGCTTCCCGGCCAGGCTCACGCCGAGATCCTTCCCGAAAACGAGGACGAGGGCCCCGCGGGGCCCTCGAAGCTCACGATCGACGCCCGCTCACTCGGGCTCGATGAAGATGCACTCGCCGGGGCACTCCTCGGCCGACTCGATGACGGCGTCGAGCTGACCGTCCGGGATGGGCGCGATGCCCTCGGCGCCGCCGGGATCGGAGAGGATCTTGTCGCCGTCCTTGACGTAGGCGAGTCCGTCGTCGAGGAGGGTGAAGACGGCCGGCGCGATCTCCTCGCAGAGGCCGTCACCCGTGCAGAGGTCCTGGTCGATCCACACCTTCATCGGCATGGGATCAATTTACACGGGTTCTGCGGGGGAAACCCAACTGCTTCCCACGACGATGGCGCCGCCCAGCAGGAGCGCGAGCCCGGCGGCGAGCAGCAGCGGCGCGGCCGGGGACTGGTCGGACGAGGACGGAGCGTCGGCGGCGGGCAGCAGGCCGGCTGCGCGTGGCGCGCCCAGCGAGGACGCGTCGTCGGCGGCGTCGGCCGCGGCCACCGGACCGAGGAGGGCGATGATGCTGATCATCGTCGCCACGATCGTTCGGCGAATCACGCCCCTTCTATCGACAACGTCTCGTCACACTGAAGCAACACGCACACGACTGCGTCGCTGATGGCCCCGTGTATGTTCGCTCCAGAGGGAGGTCTCCCACATGGCTGAAGGCGAAGAGAGCGAGCTCGAAGAGCTGCGCGAGCAGGCGATGACGCTGGAGGAAGAGGTCGCGTTCCTCCGACGCAAGCTGCAGGACGCGCCGAAGCGCGTGCGCACGCTCGAGGAGCGTCTGCTGGAGACGAAGGGCCAGCTGTCGCAGGCCATCTCGCAGAACGAGAAGCTCACGTACACCCTCCGCGAGGCGCGCGAGCACATCGCCGCGCTGCGCGAGGAGGTCGAGAAGCTCACGCAGCCGCCGTCCGCGTACGGCACGCTCATCGGCAAGAACGACGACGGCACCGTCGACATCTACAGCGGCGGTCGCAAGATGCGCGTCGCCATCCATCCCGACCTCGAGGACGAAGACCTCGAGCGCGGCGCCGAGGTCGTGCTCAACGAGTCGTTCAACGTCGTGTTGGCGCGCGGCCGTGAGATCGCCGGTGAGGTGGTGACGGTCAAGGAGGTCATGGAGGACCGCCTGCGCGCGCTGGTCGTCGGGCGTGCCGACGAGGAGCGCGTGTGCGAGGTGACCGAGGACATCCTCGCCGCCGGCCTGCGCGCCGGTGACTCGGTGCTCATGGATCCGCGATCGGGCCTGCTGCTCGAGCGCCTCCCGCGTCCCGAGGTCGAGGAGCTGATCCTCGAGGAGGTACCCGACATCTCCTACGACGACGTCGGCGGCCTCGACAAGCAGATCGAGGCGATCACCGACGCCGTCGAGCTGCCGTTCCTGCACCGCGACCTGTTCGTCGAGTACCGGCTGCCTGCGCCCAAGGGCATCCTCCTGTACGGACCGCCCGGCTGCGGCAAGACCCTCATCGCCAAGGCGGTCGCCAACTCGCTGAGCAAGAAGGTGAGCGAGGTGACGGGCAAGCCGGCCGCTCGCTCGTACTTCCTCAACATCAAGGGCCCCGAGCTCCTGAACAAGTACGTCGGCGAGACCGAGCGCCAGATCCGCCTGGTGTTCCAGCGGGCGCGCGAGAAGAGCGAGGAGGGCGTGCCCGTCATCGTCTTCTTCGACGAGATGGACTCGCTGTTCCGCACGCGCGGCACCGGCATCAGCTCCGACATGGAGTCGACGATCGTCCCGCAGCTGCTGGCGGAGATCGACGGCGTCGAGGCACTGAAGAACGTCATCGTCATCGGTGCGTCGAACCGTGAGGACCTGATCGATCCCGCCATCCTGCGGCCAGGTCGCCTCGACGTGAAGATCAAGATCGAGCGCCCCAACGAGGAGGCGGCGGCGCAGATCTTCGCCCGCTACCTCGAGACCGACCTGCCGCTCGACCCGGCCGAGATCGAGTCGCTCGGCGGCGGCGACGTCGAGAAGGCCGTGCGGGTGATGATCGAGACGACCGTCGAGATGATGTACCGCACCGACGACGCCAACCGGTTCCTGGAGGTGACCTACCAGAACGGCGACAAGGAGGTCATGTACTTCAAGGACTTCAGCTCGGGCGCCATGATCGAGAACATCGTTCGCCGTGCCAAGAAGCTGGCGATCAAGCGCCACATCAGCGGCGAGGGCAACCGCGGCATCCGCACCCAGGATCTCCTCGAGTCGATCGCGCAGGAGTACAAGGAGCACGAGGACCTGCCGAACACGACCAACCCGGACGACTGGGCGAAGATCTCGGGCAAGAAGGGCGAGCGGATCGTCTACGTGCGCACGCTCATCGCCAAGGAGACCGAGGGCGAGGCCACCGGTGGACGCGCCATCGAGCGCGTCGCCACCGGGCAGTACCTCTAGGCGCTACGCCTTCGCGGCATCCAGGAAGCGCTGCACCGGGCCGAGGTCGAACGGCGTCCCGGTCATCACGATGAAGTGCTCGCAGCCGGCGTCGAGCCACTCGTCGAGCTTGTCGATGTCGTCCGGACCGACGCCGGCGGTGCGCTCGATCTCCTTCGGGTCGCGACCGATCGTGGCGCAGTGCTCGTCGAGGATGGCGTTCTTGCGCTTGAACTGCTCGGGCGGGCCGAAGCCGTTCCACATCCGCGCGTGCTTGGCGACCAGCTTGAGCGTGACCTTCTCCCCACCACCGCCGATGAGCACGGGCAGGTCGCCGGGGGGCGGCGGGTTCAGCTTGGCCAGCCGTGACTCGATGCGGGGCAGCGCCTCGCCCAGCGCCCTGAGCCGGCCCGGCGCGGTGCCGAACTCGTAGCCGTACTCGGCGTAGTCGCGCTCGAACCAGCCCGAGCCGATGCCGAGGATGAGCCGGCCGCCGCTGAGCTGGTCGACGGTGCGGGCCATGTCGGCCAGCAGCTCGGGGTTCCGGTAGCTGTTGCAGGTGACGAGCATCCCGAACTGCGCGTTCGTCGTGGTGACCGCCATCGCCGCGAGCAGCGACCAGCCCTCGAAGTGGGGCCCGTCCTTGTCGCCGTACAGCGGATAGAAGTGGTCCCAGGTGAAGATCGAGTCGACGCCCATCGCGTCGGCCGCCTCCCACGCTCCCCGGAGCTCGTCGATCGTGCAGTGCTGCGGGTGGAGCTGGACGCCGACCTTGAACCGAGGAGCCATGGTGGCTGTCTACCTCGGCGGCGAGGTCGGTATGGTCGTCGCGTGGCGATTCGGAAGGTCGTCG
>DASUCO010000226.1:0-4372 GCA_036275955.1 Acidimicrobiales bacterium | reverse complement strand
CCGAGCCCGAGTCGGAACCGGAGCCGGTCGACGACGACGCCGCCGTCGAGGGGCTCTTCGCCCGCCTGCGGGCCGATCGCGCCGAGAAGGTGGCGCACGCCGAGGCCGTGCTGGCGGCCCCGGCGCCCGATGTCGCTGACGAGGTCGAGGCGGCGCCCGAGCCCCAAGCGGCACCCGTGCCCGACGAGGCCACGCCTGATCTGGCCGTGCTCGCGGCTCGCGACGAGCGGCTGGCGGCCGACGAGCGCGCGCTGGTGCGGGCCCTCAAGCGCTCACTGGCCGACGAGCAGAACGAGGTGCTCGACGCGCTGCGCCGCCTGCGTGGCGCGCCGACGGTGGCCACCCTGCTGCCCGACCGGGCCGCGCACGACGCTCGGTTCGAGTCGGTGCTGGCCGGTGGCGTGGCCACGGCAGCAGCCGCCGGCGGCGACGTGGCCGGCGGCGACGGCGGCCGCGCCGACGAGGTGGCCACCGAGCTGGGGCGCTCCGTCGCCACCGACCTCCGGGCCCGCGTCGAGCGCGCCGTCGAGGAGGCGTCCGGCGACGTGGAGACGCTGGCCGAGGCGATCTCCTCCGCCTACCGGGAGTGGAAGACGGCCCGGGCCGAGCCCCTGGCTCGTGACGCGATCACCGCCGGCTTCGCCGCCGGGATGTACGCGGCGTCGAGCGGCACCCTGCGCTGGGTCGTCGACCCGGCCGAGGGCGGATGCCCGGATTGCGACGACAACGTCCTCGCCGGGGCCACCGCCAAGGGCGCCACCTACCCGACCGGGCAGCTCCACCCGCCGGCCCACGCCGGGTGCCGCTGCGTCGTCGTGACCGCGTCGTGACCGTTCGTCCGTAGTATCCAGGCCGTGCGCATGCCGGCCGACCTGCCGCGCCGCCGCCGGCGCCCAGACGTCGGCTCGCGGGGCCGGATCACCCTCGTCATCCTGGCGTTCGCGCTGTTCGTCCTGCTGACGTCCCTGCGGGGCATCGCCGGCTTCTACACCGACCTGCTCTGGTTCGACTCGCTGGGCTTCCGCGGCGTGTTCACCGGCGTGCTCGGGGCGAAGATCACCCTGGCGGTGATCTTCAGCCTGGCGTTCTTCGTGCTGCTCTGGCTCAACCTGCTCATCGCCGACCGGCTGGCGCCGCGCTTCCGCCCGGCCGGTCCCGAGGAGGAGGTCATCGAGCGGTACCACGAGCTGATCGGCAATCGCACCGGGCTCGTCCGGCTCGCCATCGCGCTGGTCTTCGGCTTCATCGCCGGCGTCGGCCAGGCCGGCCAGTGGCACGACTGGATCCTGTTCCGCAACGGACAGGACTTCGGCACCGTCGACGAGCAGTTCAAGATGGACGTCGGCTTCTACGTCTTCAAGCTGCCGTTCCTGACGTCGGTCGTCGGGTGGCTCTTCGCCAGCCTCATCATCATCCTGCTCGTCACCGCCGTGGCCCACTACGTGAACGGCGGCATCCGCGTGCAGGGCGCGGCCCAGCGCGTCACCCCGCAGGTGAAGGCGCACCTGTCGGTCCTGCTCGGCATGCTCGCCGCCGTCCGCGCCGTGTCGTACTACCTGCAGCGCTACGAGCTGAACTTCTCGACGCGGGGTGCGGTCGACGGCGCCACCTACACCGACGTGAAGGCGCAGCTGCCGGCGCTCAACCTGCTGATCTTCATCTCCGGCGTCGCCGTGGTGCTGTTCATCGTGAACATCTGGCGCCGGGGCTGGGTGCTTCCCGTGCTGGCCGTCGGGCTGTGGGCGTTCGTGGCGCTGGTCGTCGGCGGCATCTACCCGGCGTTCGTGCAGCGCGTCCGCGTCACCCCGGCGGAGTCGTCCAAGGAGCGCCCGTACATCGTTCGCAACATCGAGGCGACCAGGGAGGCCCTGGGTCTGGAGGACGTCGAGTCGACGCCGTTCGCGGCCAACGGCGACCTGAGCGCGGCGGACCTCGAGGCGAACTCGGTGACCGTGCGCAACATCCGCCTCTGGGACCCGTCGACGATCCAGAAGGCGTACCAGCAGCTGCAGGAGGTGCGCCGCAACTACCGCTTCAACGACGTCGACGTCGACCGGTACGAGATCGACGGCGAGACGACCCAGGTCCTCGTGTCGCCGCGCGAGCTGGACCAGGGCGACCTGCCGCAGAGCTCGTGGGAGGCCAGTCACCTCACGTACACCAACGGGCACGGCATCGTCGCCGCTGCATCCAACGCCAAGGACAACAACGGCCGTCCGATCTTCATCTCCCAGGACGTGCCGATGGTGTCCGACGCGCCGGCGCTCGAGGTCGACCAGCCGGCCATCTACGTCGGCGAGAACCTCGACGGGTACGTGATCGTCAACAGCAACCGTCCCGAGTTCGCGTACCAGGACGAGAACGAGACGGTCTTCACCTCCTACGAAGGCGAGGACGGCATCGGGATCGGGTCGATCCTCCGGCGCGCCGCGTTCGCCCTTCGCTTCGGCGACGTGAACCCGCTCATCTCCGGGAACATCCGACCCAGCTCGAAGATCCTCATCGTGCGCGACGTGCGCGAGCGCGTGGAGCTCGTCGCACCGTTCCTGCACTTCGACTCCGACCCGTACGTCGTGGCCATCGACGGTCGTCTGCAGTACGTCGTCGACGCCTACACCACGACCAGCCGCTACCCGTATGCCCAGCGGGTGAACACCGACGACCAGCGCGCCGGCAGCGGGCTCGACCATCGGTTCAACTACGTCCGCAACTCGGTCAAGGCGGTCGTCGACGCCTACGACGGCAGCGTCACGCTGTACGTGGTCGACGACAGCGACCCGCTGATCCGCGCCTACCGCCAGGCGTTCCCGGACATGTTCACCGACGACGACGAGATCCCCGAGGCCCTGGAGGAGCACTTCCGGTACCCCGAAGACCTCTTCCGGGCTCAGACCAGCATGTGGGGCCGCTACCACATCGAAGACCCCGACGACTTCTACAACGGCGCCGACCAGTGGGACGTCGCCCTCGAGCCGGGCACCGGCGACGCCGGCGGCACAGCGACGACGGCGGTGGGTGCATCGGCCCCGCGCGCCCAGCGCATGGAGCCGTACTACCTGCAGATGCGCCTGCCGGGCGAGGAGAAGGAGGAGTTCCTGATCCTGCGGCCGTTCGCGCCGGTGGCGCGCGGCAACGAGGGTCGCCAGCTCATGACGGCGTTCATGGTGGCCAAGAGCGACCCCGGTGAGTACGGCAAGCTCGAGACCTTCGTGATGCCGCGCGGCAACCTGCCCGACGGACCCGGCATCGTGGCCGCGACCATGTCCTCCGACCCTGCGGTGTCGGAGCTGGAGACGCTGCTCGGCATCGCCGGCGGTGGCTCCGACATCATCTTCGGCAACCTCATCCTGGTCCCGATCGAGCAGTCGCTGCTGTTCGTGCGGCCCGTCTACGTCGAGTCGGAGTCGACCCGCATCCCGGAGCTCGAGCGTGTCATCGTCTCGTTCCAGGGCGAGGTGGCGCTCGAGAGCACGCTCCAGGCCGGTCTGGCCAAGCTGTTCGGCGACGCGCCCGAGACGCTCGAGGAGGAGGGGCCGACCGGCGGCGAGGAGCCGTCGGACGAGCTGACCGTCGAGGAGCTGCTGGCCCAGGCGGCCGCCGCGTTCGACGAGGCACAGGCCGCACTCGACGAGGGCGATCTCGGCACCTACCAGGAGAAGGTGGACGAGGCGCGGGGCTACATCAACCAGGCCCGCGAGCTCACCGGCGGCAACGACACGCCGTCGTCGACCACGACGACGACCGAGCCGGCCGACTAGCTAGCCGGCGGCCCGCCGGGGGAAGCGCGGATCGGCCACGTCGAGCAGCGCGCTCGTCACCTGATCGAGCTCGGCCTGCAGCTCGGCGCGCACCTTCGTGAGCTCGGCTGCCGTTCGGGCGATGTCGAGCCGCAGCTGCAGGAGGTCGTCGTGGCTGACCGCGGTCACCGCCAGCGCCTCGACGCGATCGGCCAGCTCGTCGATGCGATCTGGCGACAGCGAGGATGCCAGCGCGTCCTCTGCATCCTCCAGTCGACGCTCGACCCGGCGCAGCCGCTGCTCGGTCGACGCTCGACCCGGCGCAGCCGCTGCTCGACGGGACCCATCGCGCTTCGTCGCAGCACCCGATCACGCTAACGACGGCGTCGCCGTCGCTGGTGGATGGAGGTCTGTACGCGGGACCACGTGATCGGGGCCAACATCGCCGACGGCTTCTGACCGTTCTCGGTACCGGAGCGTGCCGGTTCCGGCTGTGTGATCTGACGGGACATGTCCGACATTGATCTGACGGGACATGTCCGACGTCATCTTGGTCGTCGGCGGGGTCCGCCGCGGGGTCGTCCGCTGGGCAGGTAGCGGCGTTCGGGGTCGAGGTGGACGCGGGTGACGACGGT
>DASUCO010000225.1:0-4280 GCA_036275955.1 Acidimicrobiales bacterium | reverse complement strand
TGACCGACGGTCGGGTCGAGTGGGCGGTGCTCGACTGGAACGAGCCGTCCATCCGGTTCTACGAGTCGCTCGGCGCCCGACCGGTCGAAGGTTGGACGCGGTATCGCTGGACGTAGCCTCTACGGGACATGGCAGCACTCGACGTGGCCGGGTACGTGGCCGAGCTCAAGGAGCACGCCGTCGACCACGGCTTCCACGTGCACGACGAGCGTCACTTCGTCGAGACGTACTCGCTGCGCCAGGCGTGGGAGGTCGACCTGCACCCCGAGGAGGGGTGCCCCGGGCCGCTCGACCTGCACCTGGCCCTGGAGGTCGACCCGCGGGTGCTGCTGGCCTTCGAGGACCACATCCTCGCCCTGGGCGACGGCGACGACCCCAACGACGACTACCACTTCCCGCTGACGTTCAACTGGCAGCTGCCCCCGCTCCCCCAGGGCCCCGACCTGCTGGTGCTGGCGACCGAGCTGGCCGGCATCGGCGGCCCCGACCTCCCGCTCGAGGTGTCGGCCATCGACTCCTTCGCCGAGGTCACCGACGCCCCCGAGCGCTCCCTCACCGTCGTCGCCCACCAGCGGGTGTCGCTGGCCCGGGTGTGGCTGGGCGAGGAGCTCCTGTGCGAGACCCTCGACCGCTGCATGGACGTCAGCCACTACCTGCTGGAGCGGGCCCCCGCCTGGGGCGTGGAGCGCTAGCACCGTTCTCGGTACCGGAACGTGCCACATGTGGCGCGTTCCGGTACCGAGAACGCGCGGGGATGGGCCAGGTGGTGCGCTGGTATCCTGACGAGTCCCCTTCCGGGGTAGCTCAGTTGGCAGAGCGCCGGACTGTTAATCCGTTTGTCGAGGGTTCGAGCCCCTCCCCCGGAGCCAATCGATAGGTTCGCTGCTCGACGGGGCGGTAGCTCAAGTGGTTGGAGCAGCGGACTCATAATCCGCGGGGTGCAGGTTCGAGTCCTGCCCGCCCCACTCTCTCGTACAGTCCGCGCCATGACGTTCGGACTGGTGCTCGGCGGCGGTGGCGTGGTGGGGATCGCGTGGGAGCTGGGCGTGCTCGACGCGCTCATGCAGGAGCAGGCGCTGTCGCCCACCGAGGCGGCCACGCTGGTCGGCACCAGCGCCGGCTCGGTGGTCAGCACCCAGCTGGCCGGCGGCCGGTCGATCGACGACCTGGTGGCCGAGCAGCTGGCCCCGCCGGCGGGCGCCACCGGTGGCGGCGCGGCGGCGCCCGACATGAACGCCGTCATGCAGATCTTCGGCGGGATGATGACGGCCACCGAGATGACCCGCGAGCTGGCGCTCACCACCGGGAAGCTGGCGCTCGAGGCGCCGACCGGTCCGGAGGAGAGCTGGATCGGCTGGTTCGAGCGGATGGTCGGCGTCGACGAGTGGCCAGACGCCGACCTGCGCATCGTCGCCATGAGCACGACCAAGGGCGAGCGCCGGGTGTGGACCCGGGCCGACGGCGTCGACCTCCACCGGGCCGTGGCCTCGTCGTGCTCGGTGCCCGGCCTGTTCCCGCCGGTGTCGATCGGCGAGGACCGCTACACCGACGGCGGGGCGTGGTCGCCGAGCAACGCCGACATCCTGGCCGGCGAGGGCCTCGACGCCGTGGTCTTCATCGGCCCCATCGGCGGCTTCCTGGCCGGCCGCCCCCAGGTCGAGGCCGAGCTGGAGACGGTGTCGGCCAAGGGTGCCCGCACCGCCTCGCTCCTGCCGGGGCCGGCGTTCGAGGAGCTGCGCATGAAGCTCATGGACCCCGCCTTCCGCCAGCAGGGCCTCGAGGTGGGCCGCCAGGACGGCACGGCTGCCGCCGCACGGGTCCGTGCGGCCATCGAGGGGTAAGGGGCAGCCATGCGCTTCAGGATTGGGTTGGTCACGGGGTTCGCGGCGGGCTACTGGTTCGGCACCGCCGCCGGTCGAGAGCGGCACGAGCAGCTCCGGCAGATGGTGAACAAGGTCAAGCGGAGCGACGCCTACGAGACGGCGACGGAGAAGGCCAAGGCCGCCGTCGAGCTCGGTGTCGAGCGGGCCAAGGAGGTCGTCGAGGAGCACACGCCGCTCGGCCACAAGGACTCCCCGCTGGCCAACGCCAACGGCACGCCGACGAGGGTGTAGCTACTCGCCGTCGAGGTAGTCGCGCAGCTTCTGGCTGCGCTGCGGATGGCGCAGCTTGGCCAACGTCTTCGACTCGATCTGGCGGATGCGCTCGCGAGTCACGCCGAACTCGCGACCGACCTCTTCGAGCGTGCGCGGCTGCCCGCCGTTGTCGAGGCCGAAGCGCAGGCGCACCACCTGCTGCTCGCGATCGCTGAGGTCCTGCAACGCCTCCTCGACCGCCTCGTAGAGCAGCTTTCGCGCCGCCGCGTCCGCCGGCGAGTCGGCTTGCATGTCCTCGATGAAGTCCGACAGGTTGCTGTCGTCCTCCTCGCCCACGGGCGAGTCGAGCGAGAGGGGGTCCTGGCTGATGCGGTGGATCTCGCGCACGCGCGCCGGCGTGAGGTCGACGCGCTCGGCCAGCTCGTCGATCGTCGGCTCTCGCTCGAGCTCCTGCAGCATCTGTCGCTGCACCCGCAGCACCTTGTTGATCGTCTCCACCATGTGCACCGGGATGCGGATGGTGCGGGCCTGATCGGCGATGGCCCGGGTGATGGCCTGGCGGATCCACCACGTGGCGTACGTGGAGAACTTGAAGCCCTTCGTGTAGTCGAACTTGTCGACCGCACGCATCAGGCCGAGGTTGCCCTCCTGGATGAGGTCGAGGAACAGCATCCCCCGACCCACGTAGCGCTTGGCGATGGAGACGACGAGGCGCAGGTTGGCCTGGATCAGCGCCTTCTTGGCGTCGAGTCCGTCGGCGATGGCGCAGTCGACCCGGGCCCGCTCGGCCGTCGCCTCCGGCGTGTCGACCCCGGCCAGCTCCTCCAGCCGCTCGCGGGCCAGCAGCCCGGCCTCGACTCGCTTCGCCAGGGAGACCTCCTCCTCGGCGGTCAGCAGCGGGACGCGACCGATCTCCTTGAGGTACATGCGGACCGGGTCCGACGACCCGCCGCCGCGGCTCGAGATCGGCTCGGCGATGCGCTCACGCGGCTTGCGCACCACGCGCCGCGCCGTCGTCGTCGCCGCCGGTGCGGCGAGCAACACGTCATCCGGCGCGTGCAGCTCGACCGGCGCCGGCTCCTCCGGGTCGACGGTGATGTTGTGGTTGGCGAGCAGCTCGGTGATCGCGATGATCCAGTCCGGCGTCGGCTCCGGCGTGCCCAGCGTGACGAGCACCTCGTCGACCGTGACGCGGCCCTCACGCAGGTTGCCCATGGCGACGAGACGCTGCAGGTTGTCGATCGGCAGGCCCTCGTCGGGGGTCGCTGCAGAAGCCTCGGTCACTCGCCGTCCTCCACCCGTCCGGACAGGAACGCTACCAACTCGTCGATGGCCGCTCGGCGGCGGCGCTCGGAGTAGAGGTCCTCTCGCTGGAGCTTGATCCAGCGGATCGTCTCGTACAGCGCCAGGGGATCGTCCGACGCCCTGACCTCGGCTTCGAGGTCGACGAGCACCCGTCCGAGCACGTCATCGGTGAGTCGGGCCACGTCCTCCTCGGCGTTCACCTCGAAGATCTCCTCCGTCGCCAGTCGCTGCAGCAGCTCCCCCGCCTCGGGCCCCGCCTGCTCCACCGCGTCGTGGAACGTGCCGGCCTCGCACAGCGCGCGGAACGCCGCGGCATCGATGTCGTCGACGAACAGCGACTCGTGCAGGAGATCGCCGACGTCCTCGGGCCGTTGCACGGCGAGACGCAGCACCACGTGCGCCGGCGTCTCCGCCGGTCGGCGCGTGGGCGTCGTGCTCGCCGGCGGCGCCGGTCGCGACGGCGCGATGCGCATGGTGCGCAGCGACTCGACGTCGAGCCGACAGCGATCGGCCACCTCGCGCAGGTACTGGTCGCGCACGAGCTGGTTGGGGTGCTCGGCCACGACCTTCATCGCTGCCTCGGCCGCCCGCGCCCGGCCCTCGGCCGTCGACAGGTTGGCGCTGGCCAGCAGCCGGTTCAGCCGGAAGCCGAGGAACGGCACGGCGCCCTTCACCGCAGCCGCCAACCCGGCCGGATCGGTCCTGGCCATGTCCCCGGGGTCCATGCCCGGCGGCAGCGCCAGCACGTGCACGTCGAGCTCGTGCTTCTGCTCCCACTCGTAGAACTTCTCGGCCGCCCCCTGGCCGGCGGCGTCGGCGTCGAAGCCCAGGATGATCCGCTTGGCGAAGCGCCGCAGCGTCTGCACGTGCCGCTCCGTC
>DASUCO010000224.1:0-4196 GCA_036275955.1 Acidimicrobiales bacterium | reverse complement strand
CAACAACAAAGGACGACCAACGGTGAAGTTCCGCTGCGAGCGCGACGTGCTGGCCGAGGCCCTCGGCACCGCCAGCCGCGTCGCCACCAGCGCCACGGGCGCCCGCGCCCACCCGGGCATCAAGGCGGAGCTGGCCGGTGGTTCGCTCACGCTCACCGGGGGCGACGTCGATCTGACCGTGCAGGTGACCAAGGCGGTGCAGGGCATCGACGACGGTGCCGCCGTGCTCCCGGCCAAGCTGGCCACCGAGATCGTGCGCTCGCTGCCCGACGGTGCCATCACCGTCGAGTGCGACGGCGACGAGGGCCACATCACCGCGGGCCGGTCGCACTTCACCGTCCGGTTGCAGCCGGTCGAGCACTTCCCCCGCCTGTCACCCCCGCCGCCCGACAAGGTCACCCTGGTCGCCGAGGAGCTGAACGTCGCCCTGCGCCAGGTGGTTCGGGCCGCGTCCGGGGACAACATGCGCCCGATCCTCACCGGCGTGCTGATGGCGGCCGAGGGCGACGGCCTGCGGCTGGTCGCCACCGACTCCTACCGGCTCGCCGTGCGTGATCTGCCGGGCACCAGCGTCCTGCGAGAGGGCCAGGCGGTCCTCGTGCCATCGCGGTCGCTCGGCGAGCTCCAGCGGCTCCTGGGGTCCGGTGGCGAGGTCACCGTCGGCCTGGCCGAGCGGGAGGTCACCTTCGAGGTCGGCGACAGCCGGCTCATCACTCGCCTGCTTGAGGGCGACTTCCCGAACTACCGCCAGCTGATCCCCAGCTCGCACCCCAACCGGCTCACGATCGGGCGGGAGCCGTTCCTCGAGGCCATCCGCCGGGTCCGCCTGCTGGCCAAGGAGGCGCAGGCCGCCACCATCCGCCTGCAGCTCAAGGCCGACGGCATGGAGCTCACGGCCACCACCCAGGACGTCGGCCAGGCCCACGAGGACCTCGATGCCAAGTACGAGGGCACCGAGATGACGATCGCCTTCAACCCCGATTTCCTGCTCGACGGCATCGAGGCGGTCGACGGCGACGAGGTCAGCCTCGAGACCGTCGACGCGCTCAAGCCGGCTGTCGTCCGCTCGGTCGAGTCGCAGGACTACCTGTACCTGCTCATGCCCGTCCGGGTGAGCTGACCGCATGCGGCTCCGCCGCCTCTGGCTGACCGACTTCCGGTCCTACACCTCGGTCGAGCTCGCCCCGGCCGAGGGGCTCACCGTGATCGTGGGCGCCAACGGCGAGGGCAAGACCAACCTGCTCGAGGCCATCGGCTACCTGGCCACGCTGACGTCGTTCCGGGGCGCGCCGGGCGACGCGCTCATCCGTCAGGGTGCGAGCGCGGCGGTGGTGCGGGCCGAGGTGGTGGACGCGGACGACCGCGACGCGCTCATCGAGGCCGAGCTGCGCTCGACCGGACGCGATCGCGTGCAGGTGAACAAGCAGGCGCTCAAGCGCGCCCGCGACCTCCTCGGGACGGTGCGGGTGAGCGTGTTCTCGCCCGACGACCTGGTGCTGGTGAAGGGCGGGCCGGCCGAGCGGCGCGCGTTCCTCGACGCCGCGCTGGTCGCGTGCGCGCCGAAGCACGACCAGACGCTGAGCGACCTCGACCGGATCCTGCGCCAGCGCAACGTGCTGCTGAAGCAAGCCGGCGGACGGATGACACCCGAGGTCGAGGCGACGCTCGACGTGTTCGACGCCAAGCTGGTCCAGACGGGGGAGCGGCTGGGTGCGGCGCGGGCGTCGCTGGTCGAGCGGTTGGAGCCGATCATCGCCAAGGCGTACGACGTCGTCTCGGGTCGCGCTGCGGAGCCGCCAGGCGGAGCAGCACGCACGGCGCAACGCACCTGCGTGGACGCAGCGGAGCGAGCATGCGAGCGGAGCAATGTCGTTGTCACGGTGACGTACGACGCGCCGTGGCGCGCCGACGGGCTGGCGGCGCGACTGGCGGCGGCGCGCGTCGAGGACCTGCGGCGCGGCGTCACCACCGTCGGACCGCACCGCGACGACGTCGTGCTGACCATCGCCGGCATGCCGGCGCGCACGCACGCGTCGCAGGGCGAGCAGCGGTCGCTGTCGCTCGCGCTCCGTCTCGGCGCGCACGAGCTCGTCACCGAGTTCGCCAGGAGCGCGCCGATCCTGCTGCTGGACGACGTGTTCTCCGAGCTCGACCCCGATCGCAGCGTCGCGCTGCTGCGCGCGCTGCCGGTCGGCCAGTCGCTGCTGACGACGGCCGGCGTGCTGCCCCAGGGCCTGCAGCCCGAGCAGGTCATCTCCGTGCGAGACGGCAGACTCACGGTCTGATGCCGCGCTGGCGACCGCTCGACGAGGACCGCGAGCCGCGCAAGATCGGCGACGCCGTCGATCGTGTCGTGCCGGGTGCGCGTGCGTACACGCAGCTGCTCGAGCGGTGGCCCGAGCTGGTGGGCGAGGGCATCGCGGCGCGCTTCACGCCGACGGGTCTGTACGACGGGACCCTCGTCGTGACCACCGACGACGGTGCCGCGATCGCGTCCGTGCGGTGGCTCGAGCAGGACCTCCTGGCCCGGCTCCAGGAGGCCGTCGGGGCGTCGGCGGTGACGGCCCTGCGGTTCGTCGTTCGCAGCCCCTGAGCACGGCCCGGATGGGCCTGGATGTCACTCCCCGCTGGTACACTGCTGACATCCCGAATCAGCCCGCTGACCAGCACTTTTGTGCGTCAGCAGCGGCTCGTTCCGCCTCCTGAAGCACCCGCGAACGAAAGGCCCTCGTGGCACTCGCATCTGACTCGTATTCCGCCAAGGATCTGCAGGTCCTGGAGGGCCTCGAAGCGGTCCGGAAGCGACCCGGCATGTACATCGGGTCCACCGGTCTGAACGGCCTCCACCACCTCGTCTGGGAGATCGTCGACAACAGCGTGGACGAGGCCATGGCCGGCCACGCCGACAAGATCGAGGTCACGTTGCTGGCCGACGGCGGCTGTCGCGTCGTCGACAACGGCCGTGGCATCCCGACCGACATCAACGCCAAGTACAAGAAGTCCGGCGTCGAGATCGCGCTCACGATGCTGCACGCCGGCGGCAAGTTCGGCGGCGGCGCGTACAAGGTCTCCGGCGGCCTGCACGGCGTCGGCGTGTCGGTCGTGAACGCGCTGTCGTCGCGGCTGATCGTCGAGGTCGACCAGCGCGGCGACCGCCACACGCTCGAGTTCAAGGATGGCGGCAAGCCGATCGGCAAGCTCGAGGTCACCGGCAAGGCGCCGCGCGGCCGTACCGGCACCACCGTCACGTTCTGGCCGGATGAGACGGTGTTCGCGTCGGAGGGCACCGAGTTCCGCGCCCAGACGATCCTCGAGCGCCTGCAGATCATGGCGTTCCTCAACAAGGGCCTCGAGATCAAGTTCCACGACGAGCGCCCCGGTCACGACAACGAGCCGGTGACCTACAAGTACAACGGCGGCATCGAGGACTACGTCCGCCACGTGAACGCGTCGAAGGAGGCCCTGTTCAAGCGGGTCGGGTACTACGCGATGTCGGAGGAGGGTCAGGAGGTCGAGGTCGCGTTCCAGTGGAACACCGGCTACCACGAGGGCCTGCACTCCTACGCCAACGGCATCGCCACCATCGAGGGCGGCATGCACGAGGAGGGCTTCAAGAAGGCGCTCACCAACGCGGTCAACAAGTACGCGAAGGCGCGCGGCCTGCTGAAGGCTGACAAGGACGACAACCTGCTGGGCGAGGACATCCGCGAAGGCCTCACCGCCATCGTGAGCGTCCGCCTGGCCGAACCGCAGTTCGAGGGCCAGACCAAGGGCAAGCTCGGCAACGTCTCGATCCGTTCGCTCGTCGAGCGGGCGACGAACGAGAAGCTGGGCGACTGGCTCGAGGAGCACCCGGCCGAGGGCAAGCAGATCGTCACCAAGGCGGTGCAGGCGGCGCGTGCGCGCGTCGCCGCCCGTCAGGCGCGCGACGCGACGCGACGCAAGTCGCCGCTCGAGGGCGCCGGCATGCCCGGCAAGCTCACGGACTGCTCCTCGCGCGACCCGCGCGAGGCCGAGCTGTTCATCGTCGAGGGCGACTCAGCAGGCGGACCGGCGATCAAGGCGCGCGACCCGCGCACGCAGGCGGTGCTGCCCATCCGCGGCAAGATCCTCAACGTCGAGCGGGCCCGCATCGACAAGATGCTGAAGAACACCGAGATCGAGGCGATGGTCAAGGCCATCGGCGCCGGCTTCGG
>DASUCO010000223.1:0-15470 GCA_036275955.1 Acidimicrobiales bacterium | reverse complement strand
GCGCCCTCGGTGATGCGGTAGCGGCGGTGGTGACGGTAGATGTGCTCGAACGGCTTGTGGCGCGAGTAGCCGAGGCCGCCGTGCACCTGCATGGCGCGGTCGGCGGCGTCGCAGCACAGGCGGTTGCCGATGTAGTTGCACATCGACACCTCCTTGCTGACCGAGAACGCGCCGTAGGTGTCCATCTGCCACGCCGTCTTGTGGATCAGGGCCCGCAGCATGTCGGCCTGCGCCTGCAGCTCGACGAGGGGGAACTGGATGCCTTGGTTGGTGGCCAGCGCCTTGCCGAACGGCTTGCGCTCCTTGGCGTACTTGATCGACTCGTCGATGCAGTACTGCGCCGCCCCCAGCGACGACGCCGCCTGGCGGATGCGGTTCTCGTTGAAGAACATCTGGGTGACCGACAGGCCCTTGCCCTCACCGCCGAAGATGGCGCTGTGCGGCACCCGCACGTCGGTGAAGCGGACGTGGGCGTGGTCGGTCGGCATGTTGAACGTCCACAGGAACTCGACGATCTCGAAGCCGGGGCTGTTGGTCGGCGTCAGGAACGCGGTGATGCCATCGCCGTCGCCGGGCTTGCCGCTGGTGCGGGCGAAGATCAGGTCGTACTGGGCGCGGTGGATGCCGGTGTTCCACGTCTTCTCGCCGTTGATGACCCACTCGTCGCCGTCACGCTCGGCGTGGGTCTCCATCCAGGTGGCGTCGGAGCCGTGCTGCGGCTCGGTGATGCCGAACGCGAAGCCGCGGGTGCCGTTGAGCAGGTGCGGCATCCACTCCGCCTTCTGCTCGTCGGTGCCGTGGTGCTGCATGAGGAGCACGCCGACGTTGTTGCCGACGATGCTCGACTCGTTCTGCAGGTCGTTGTGGAGACCCAGACCCTTTCGGGCGAGGTGCTCGCGGATGATCGCCATCGCCAGGTTGGAGCCCTCGCGGCCGCCGTGCTCCTTGGCCCACGCGAAGCGGTAGTGGCCGGCGTCGTCGGCCAGCTTGCGCATCTGGCCGAGCAGCTGCTCCCACTCCTCGTTGGGCAGGCCGCCGCGGTCCCAGTCGGTGCGCGCGTCCTCCCGCCGGTGATCGAAGAACCGATCGTTGTCGTCCTTGGCCTGGAGCGGCTTGATGGTGGTCTCGATGAAGTCGTCCAGCTCCTCCAGGTAGGCCTGGATGGCCGGCGGGACGTCCATCGAGAACCCCTCGTTCCACCCTGCTGCCGTGTCTGGCCAGTCGCGATCGGTCATGGCCTGACACTAAACGATCGTTCGGTTGTGTGACGGCCCGGCTCCGGGTCAGAAGCGGATGAAGGCCCGCTCGGTCAGGTCGCCCAGGTCGGCCCGCTCGATGCCCACCTCGGACACCGTGTAGAGCGAGTCGCCGTCCACGAACGACCGGTTGATCGAGGGCCACCACTCGCTGCCGCTCGCGTCGTCCTGGTGCGACGCCCGGCCCGCCTCGGTGAGCCCGTCGGCGGTGACGTCGAGGCCGACGGCGCCCACGAAGCCGGTGCCCGTCTCGCCGTGCTGCTCGATCGGGATGACGGCCAGACCGGTCGCCGGCCAGTGGAGGAAGGCGTGGTGGTCGTACTCGACGGACGTGTAGCCGCTCTCGAACGTCACCTGGTCGACCACCTGTGGCGACGACGGGTCGCTGGTGTCGAACAGGGTGACCTGGGCGCCGGTGACCATGCCGTCCTCATCGGCGGCAGCGCCCACGCCGAGGAGGCGGCCATCCGCGACCTTGTGCAGGTACGCCGAGTAGCCGAGCAGCTTCAGCTCGCCGGCCACCGACGGGGCCGCGGGGTTCGACAGGTCGAGCAGGTACAGCGGGTCGACCTGGCGGAACGTCACGACCGCGGCCACGTCGCCGAAGTACCGCACGGCGTAGATGCGCTCGCCGAGCCCGAGCCCGCTGACACGGCCCACCTGGACCAGCTCGCCGGCCTGCTCGTCGAGGACCGTGACCATGCTCTCGGACTGCTCGCCCTCCTCGCCGTCCTCCCGCCACGGCGGCGCGGTGGTCGTGGCGATGCGCAGGAAGCCCTCGTGCTCGCTCAGGGAGAACTGGTTGAGGGCGTAGCCCTCGACGGCACCCGAGCCGACGTAGGTCGTCGCCGCCGGGTCGGTGATGTCGAAGCCGTGCACTTCGGTGGTCACCTGGGACCCCAGCGCGTCCGGCTCCCACTCCCAGCGACCGGTGGTGACGTAGAGCCGCGTGGTGGAGGCGTACACGGTCTCGGCGTTGGCGGTGACGGCGGCGCTGCTCGTCGGCTCGATGCCGCTGGCCAGGTCGAACGTCAGCACCGAGACCGTCGACATGCCGGACTCGACCGGCGGCAGCGACACGTCGGCGCAGTCGACGAAGTCCGGCAGCCAGTCCTCGGCGGTGCTGGCCTCGATGATCTCGCGATTTCGCTCGGCGGCGGCGTGCACGGCCGCGTCGCTGTCGTCGGTCGGGTACACGAACGGGAACGACGGGTCGGTCTGCATCACCAGCCGCACGACGCTGCCGATCATGCGAGCCGAGCGGTGACTCCCGTCGAGCTCGACGGTGTCGAGGACGGTCAGGTTCGCCGGGTCGGTGACGTCGACGAGACGGATGGTCGTCGTCGGCTCGCCCGGCGCGAAGCTCGTCCGCGCGACGTCCCCCTCGAGGATGCCGAAGTCCCAGTGCGGCGTCACGACGAGCAGGCGATCGCCGCTCAGCAGCAGCTCGTGGCCGAAGTCGTCGCCCAGGTCGAGCGTGTCCACGACCGCGGGTGTCGTGCCGGTGATGTCGACCGCCTGGAGGTCCCCGTGGGCGACCACGAACGCGGTGTCGCCGTCGGTCTTCACGGTGTCGGGCTCGTCGACGCCCTCCTCCTGCACGTTGGTCGACGACGTGTCCTCGGGGGTGTCGTTCGTGAGGCTCTCGTCGCCGTCGGTCGGGCCGCCGCTGGCGTCGTCACCGGCGGAGGGGCTGTCCTCCTCGATGGCGGGCATGATCTCGAAGCCGCCGAAGCCGTAGGGCCCGACCTGGTCCAGCGCCAGCGTCTTGTACTCCGTCACGAGCGCGTCGCACTCGACGGACGGTTCGAGCTCGGCCGGCGGGGTCAGCGCGCCGTCGGGTCCGCAGGCGAAGCCGTCGGCGGCGTCGAGCTGCTCGCGCAGCGCGCCGGGCACGGTCGCGCCGTCGCCGACGACCGTGAGGTCGACCTCGGGCTCGCCGCACGTGCTCACGAGGTCGGCGGTCGGCTCGGTGACCTCGTCGGTCACGAGCAGGAGCGGCGCGTCTCCGTCGGCGGCGAGACCGGCGGCGGCGACGCCGAACGCCCACCCGTCGTCGTCCACGCCGTTGGTCACCACGAAGTCGCGCTCGCCGGTGCCGTCCTCGCCCCAGAGGTTGGTGGCGATCGCCGCCGCGGTGCCGGTGCGGTCGGTGCCGGCGATGCGGCGGGGGCCGGGCACGGCGGCCGCGACTGCGTCGGACAGGGCGGCGGTGCCGCCCAGCAGGGTGGTCGTGGTGGTGGAGTCGGCCGCCAGCCACCAGGCCACCGCCGGGCTCAACCGGTCGCTGGCGGTCACCAGCACCGGCAGGTGGCGCTCGGCGGCGATGCCGCCGCCGGTGATCGAGTCGACCCAGCCGTCGGCCCGGGCCAGCAGGACCTCGTCGCCCGGGTGGAGCCGGCGGACCTCGAAGGCGACCTCGACCGCGGTCTCGACCCGGCTCTGGCCGGCCAGCCGGCGGACGTCGTAGCCGCGCTCGCGCAGGGCCTGCTCGGTCGTCGACGCGATCGCGGCTGTGCCGCCGAGGAGGTAGATGCGGCCGCCGGGCTCGAGCAGCCGGTCGATCTCGACGGAGGTCGCTCCCGTCAGCGCCGCGGGCTCGGTGAACAGGAGCGGGCCCTCCCCGGTCAGGGCGCTGCCGGCCAGGGAGTCGGCGAACCGGTCGTCGCGCGACAGCACGACGTGCCTCGGCGCGGTGCCGTCCGGGAACCGTTCGACGGAGATGTCGATGGCCGCGTACGTCGGGTCGCCCTCGTTGATCCTCGACGTCGTCGTCGGATCGCCGGTGGCGGCGGCCGCGGCGGTCGTGTGGAGGGCGGGGAGGGCAAGGAGGCCGGCGACGAGCCCGGCCACGACGGATCGACGGTGCATGCCGCTTGGACGCTACGAGCGGCCGGCTGGTTCCCGCCTATCCGGGACGAATCATCCGATCCCGGCGGCGGCGCGGGCCCGTGCCTTCACCGGGCCGAGGTCGTAGGAGTCGAGGGCGGCCATGCGCTGGTGGTGCATGCCGCCGCCGACGACCTGGTTGGTGACCTTGTCCCAGCCGCCGTAGGTGTCGGCGAACAGGTCGCGGATGATGTGGAAGATGCGGGTGCGGTCCTCGCCGCTCACGCCCTCCATCGTCCGCATGTACTTGCGCAGGTAGTCGCCGATCTCGGGGTTGTCGAGGTCGGCGATCGTCGGCGCGGTGATGACGGCGCCGCCGGCCACGTCGTGCAGGTAGTGCGTCATCTCCGAGTACAGGTGCCCGCCGTACGCCTTCGTGGCGTAGAGGTAGGAGTCGTCCGGCAGGACCATGCCGCCCTCGTTCACCTGGGCGTTGGCCAGCGCCGACTCCCAGCCGGCTCGGCACATCTTCGAGTACACGGCGATGGCGCTGAGCTTGTCCCGGACGTGGGACACCGTCTCGATGCCGTTCATCTCCGAGATGGTCTGGGCCAGGCCCAGGATGAGCTCGGCCCGGTCGGCCTGGTCGGCGACGGCCCGAGCCCGCTCCCAGACGGTGAGCGTGTCGGGGAAGGCGGCCGCGTCACGGAACACGCGCTCGGCGGGGACGAACACGTCGTCGAACACGACGATGGCCTCGGAGATCGTGTGCGACCGGCTGTAGGGGAAGTGGCGGTCGTCGTCGGCCCGGGGCGCCGGCGTGTGGGCGATCACGCGAACGCCGCCGGCGTTGAGCGGGACGGCGCACGCCACGTCGCCGGCCACGACGAGCAGCTCGTGCACCACGGCCGCACCGAGCACGTGGTGCTTGCCGCCGCTGAGGACGACGCCGCCGTCGCGCTCGGCCTCGACGTGCACCGGCTTGGCGGTGTCGTCCACCGCGGCCGCCACCCGGATGTCGCGCTCGCGCACCGTCGCCGCGTAGGCGTCGAGGGCGTCGTACCCGAGCGAGGTCAGCGCCATCACGCCGGCGGTGGTGGCCGCGGTGCGATCGCTGGCCAGCAGGAGCTCGATCTGCTCCCGCAGCTCGGCCTGCGTGCGGGGGATGCCGAACATCGGGTTCTCGGCCCCCGCGTATCGGTCGTAGGTGGAGGCCACCCAGTCGATGCTCTTGCGCAGCAGCGGGTCGGTGGTGACGTCGGGGACCTTCTTGCCGTCGAGCCACACCGCTCGCCCGTCGTGCAGTGACGCGACGTACGCCTCGCCGGTGATCACTGTGCCTCCACGTGAGGGAACCCGAGCCCTTTCACTGTGCCTCCAGTCCGACGGCCCGGCGAGCCAGGTCCTTGGCGTTGTTCAGGTCGAAGTGGCGCAGCGTGACCAGCCGCTGGGCGTACTGCCCGCCGCCGGCCAGCGACTCGGTCACCGCGATCCAACCGCCGTAGGTGTCGGCGGTGAGGTCGCGCACGTAGTGCAGGAGCTTGAGCCGATCCTGGGCCGACCAGCCGCTGTCACCGGCGAGGTGCTCACGGATGTCGGGGCCGATCTCCTCGTTGTCGTAGTCGGCCATCGTCGGCGCCTCGACCAGGAGGGTGCCGGCGATGTCGTGGAGGATGTCGATCATCTTCCCGTGCAGCTCGGCGTTGTAGAACTTCGACGCGCTGATGTAGAGCGACGCCGGCGACAGCGTCCCGTCCTCGTTCGTCGTGGCGTTGGCCATCGCCGCCTCCCACCCGGCGCGGCACATGGTGGCGTAGATGGCGAGGTCGCTCAGGAGATCGCGGATGTCGGTGCGGTCGGCGGCGCCGTTCATCTCGGCCAGCAGCGCGGCGAGACCGACGAGGCGGTCGGCCGACGACCCCGAGTAGGCGACGGCGTTCGACCGCTCCCACAGACCGAGGGCGTGAGCCAGCGAGGCCGCGTGCGACACCTCGCCGTCCAGGAACACCCGCTCGTTGGGCACGAACACGTCGTCGAACACGAGCAGACCCTCGGGCATGTTCGTTCGGTAGCTGATGGGGAAGTGGCGCAGGTCGTCGCCGCCCCGCGGGGCGTTCGTCGTGTTGACGATCTTCAGGCCCTCGGCGTTGCTGGGGACCGAGCAGGCGACGGCGTAGTCCTCCTCGCCCGGCTTCATGCTCTTGGTCGGCAGCACGACCTGCTCGTGCACCAGCGGGGCGCCGGTGATGTGGAGCTTGGCGCCGCGGATCACGATGCCGTCGCGCTGGCGGTCGACGACGCGCACGTACGCGTCAGGGTCGTCCTGCTGGAGCGGCCGCTTCTTGCGGTGGCCCTTTGCGTCCGTGATCGCCTCGGAGCAGCGGACGTCCTTCTCCTTGCACCACTCGAAGAACTCGTAGATGCGCTCGCGGTACTCCGGCCGCAGCTTGCCCAGCTCGGGCGCCACCTCGACCAGCGCCATGCACGCGGCGGTGGTGCCGGCGGTGATGTCGCTCTTGCCCAGCGCCTCGATGCGCCTGTCCATGTCCTCGCGCGAGCGGGGGATCGTGTACATCGGGTGGAACGCGTCCGGCGCCGGGTCGTAGAACCGGTCATAGGTGCCGGCCACCGAGTCGACCGACGTCTTCAGCAGCGGATGGTCGGCGGGGTCCTTGATCAGCTCCCCGTCCAGGTAGCACTTCCGCCCGTCCAGCAGCGACGCGCGGTACTGCTCACCCGTCATCATCGGCATCGATCAGGCCCCCTTCGTGATGAGATCCAGCGCCCACGCCGGCAGCGGGTTGTCGCCACCGGGTACCTCCTGGCCCAGCCGCCGCGCTCGTGCACGGTTGCCCTCGCCGATGATCGCCAGCTTGAAGGCGGCGAGGGCGATGTAGAAGTCGAACGCGTCGGGGTCGGCGCCGTACGCGCGACACACCTCGTCGGCGGACAGGAAGCCGGGCAGGTCGGCCACCGCCTGGCTCGGGTTGATGAGCGGTCGGTCGGTGGTGCCCCACCAGAGCAGCGTGTAGCCGACGTCGGCGTACGGGTCGCCGAGCGTGGCCATCTCCCAGTCGAAGACGCCGATGATGTCGGTGCGGTTGGCGTCGACCATGACGTTGCCGAGCCGGTAGTCGCCGTGCACGACGGTCGTCGGCGGCGATTCGGGCAGGCGGCGCTCGAGCTGCACGGCGAGCTCGTCGATGACGGGGGAGTCCGACTCCTTGGCCCGGTGCCACTGGTCGGTCCAGCGCGACACCTGGCGCTCGAGGAAGCCGGTGCGCTTGGCCGCGTCGCCCAGGCCGACGGCGTCGATGTCGACGCCGTGGATCGCCTTGAGCACCTCGACGAACCGCTCCGACAGCGCCCGCCCCTCGTCGGCGGTGATGCCGTCCAGCGCCGCCGGCTCGTGGGGCACGATCCCGTGCAGCCGCTCCATGACGTAGAACGGCGCCCCGATCACCTCGGCGTCGTCGCAGAACGCGTGCACCGGCGGCGTGGGCACATCGGTGTCCTGCAGCGCCGACAGGTACCGGTACTCGCGGGACACGTCGTTGGCCGACGGCAGGAACGCGCCGACCGGCGGGCGCCGCACCACGAGCTGGCGGCCGGCGATGTCGACGCCGATCGTCAGGTTCGACGCGCCGCCGCTGATGATCTCGATGTTCGTGACGTCGGGCGACGACAGGCCGTCGACGTTGTCCGCCATCCACCGACCGAGCGCAACCGCGTCGACGTCGCTCACGACAGCAGGCTCTCGCGCAGCTCGCGCTTGAGCACCTTGCCGCTCGCGTTGCGGGGCAGCTCGGTCTCGAGCAGCCAGACGCGCACCGGGACCTTGAACGCGGCGAGGCGGTCGGCGACCTGGTCCTTGACGTCCTGCTCGGTCATCGACGACCCGTCGCGCACGCGGACGACCGCACCCACCTCCTCGCCCAGCCGCTCGTGGGGGATGCCGATGATCGCGGCCTCGACGATGTCGGGGTGCTCGAACAGCGCCGCCTCGATCTCCGCCGCGTAGATGTTCTCGCCGCCACGGATGATCATGTCCTTGATGCGGTCGACCACGTAGAGGTTGCCCTCGGCGTCGATGCGGCCGAGATCGCCGGTGTGGAACCAGCCGTCGGTGAACGCCGCCGCGGTGGCCTCGGGCATGTTGAAGTAGCCGCGCACCACCGTGGGGCCCTTGAGCCAGATCTCACCGATCTCGTCGACGTCGGCCGTCGTGCCGTCGGGACGCACCGTCTTCACGTCGATCACGGGAGCGATGGGCTTGCCGACGCTCTCGGGGTTCTTCACGTAGTCGGGTCCGAAGTTGGCGATCGCGGCACCCGACGTCTCGGTCAGGCCGTAGCCGTTGCCAGGGGCCGCCCGCGACGCGAACTGCTCGTCGATGCGACGGACCAGCTCCGGCGGCACCAGCGTGGCGCCCGAGGAGATGCCGGTCAGCGTGGCGAGCTCGCGTCCCTGCGCCGAAGCCGCCTCCAGCAGCTGGAACACGGTCAGCGGCACGCCGGCCACCGACGTCACGCCCTCGCGCTCGACGAGCTCCACTGCCTCGTTGGCGTCCCACTTGAACATGAGGACGATCTTCCCGCCGCTCATCGTGAACGGGAGGAGGAACGACTGCAGGCCGCCGACGTGGAACAGCGGGAACGTGAGCAGCGTGACCGGCGGTGGTGCCACGACGTCGTCGGGCAGACCGGCAGCAGCCAGCGCCATCGTCGTGCGGTACACGCCGTTGTAGAGGAACGAGCAGATGTTGCGATGCGTCGCCGTCGCGCCCTTGGGCTTCCCGGTGGTGCCCGACGTGTACATGATCGTGGCGTCGGCGTCGGGGTCGATCGTGCGGTCGGGGAGCGGGGGATCGTCGCCGGCGACGATGGCCGCCCACTCGGGCGTTCGCACCACGGTGACGTCGGCGTGGCCGGCAAGGCGCTCGGCCCGCTCCACGTCGGCCAGGATCAGCACGGATCCGGAGTCGTCGACGCCGTACGCAAGCTCGGGGCCGGTCCACCACGCGTTGAGCGGCACCACGACGGCGCCGACCGACGTGGCGGCGAAGAACGAGATGGCCCACTCCGGGAAGTTGCGCATGGCAACTGCGACGCGGTCGCCCTGGCGCACGTTCTTCTCGGTGACCATCCAGTGGGCCACGGCGCGCACGGCGCGGTGGGCGTCGGCGAAGGTCAGCCGTTCGTCTCGATAGATGAGGTAGTCGCGGTCGCCGTGCGCCGCGCTGGCGTCCCAGACCCGGCGCAGGGACGTCGGCGCGTGCTTCCACGTCTTGGTCGGCACGCCGCGCACGTCGACCTCGACGATCTCGAACGGATCCCCCGCATCCCCCATGTGCCGGAACTTAGCGTTCGTTCAGGTATCGTGCGCCGGTGACAACAAGTCCCGTTCGCCACGGAGGCGGCGAGTCGCGCAAGGAACGCCCGGGGAAGGCCGCGATCATGCGCGCCGCCGTCGAGGTCATGGGTGAGGACGGCTACGAGGGTGCGTCGATGCGCGACATGGCCGCCCGTGCCGGCGTGAGCGTTGCCGCGCTCTACTACCACTTCCCGTCGAAGCTCGACCTGCTGCGCGAGTTCCTCGACGAGGCGTACGAGGTCACCATCAGTCGCATCGGGCGGCGGCTGCAGGCCGTGCCCGACGATCCCGGCGCCAAGCTCGACGAGGTGGTCGGCACGCTGATCTGGTCGCACCTCCACGACGAGTTCGCGCAGCTGGCATCGAACGTCGCGTTCCGCGAGTACACCCGCCTCAACCCGCCCGAGCGGGCCGCCATCGAGGTGCGCCGCAAGGAGCTGCTCGACCTCGTCGAGGAGATCGTGCACGGGCTCGGCGCGGCAGAGCCGCGCGAGGCGGCCCGGGCGATCATCACGCTGTCGACGTCGCTGGTCGAGCCGTTCGGGGAGATGGGCCGCACCATGGACCAGGTGATCGAGCTCTACCAGGGCTTCGCCCGCGCCCTCGCCCGCGGCTGATGGACCAGGCCAGGAACAAGCGCCTGCGCGCCGCGCTGCTCGAGGTGTCGCCCGACGCGCTCCGTGCCGGCGTGCGGCGCATCGGCGAGGAGGTCGTGCGCGCCCTGCCGGCGCAGGCCCGGCCGCTGGTGAACCAGCTGCGCCGTTCGAACAAGCCGGCCGACCTGCTGCGCCGGGTGCCCAACCCGCAGGTGGTGGCGCTCGTGGCCGACCAGGTGGCCGACGAGCCGCTCGAGGTGGTGCGGGCCCTGCTGGGCGAGGCCGCCGACGACCCCACGCGCGAGCAGCTGCTCGACGCGCTGGCGAAGCTGCTCGAGCTGTTCGACGTCGAGATCGTGCGAGTGATGTTGGCCACCGTCTCGGTGGCCGACGCGTCGGCGTCCGACCTGTGCGACGACCTCCTCCAGACCGACGAGCGCTTCGCCCTGCCTGCTTCCTAGGTGAGGGCCTGCGGGGCCGTCGTCAGCCCCAGGCCGAGGTGGGCGGTGTCGTTGTAGCGGCGCAGGATCCACGCGTCACCGAAGA
The DNA here is from genome assembly GCA_036275955.1 of Acidimicrobiales bacterium. GTDB lineage: Bacteria > Actinomycetota > Acidimicrobiia > Acidimicrobiales > CADCSY01 > DATLFP01. The sequence continues at coordinate 4,870 of DASUCO010000223.1, read as the reverse complement.
CGATGAGCTGCGAGATGGACGCGTTGTCGGACCCGTTGAACGCGAACGATCGGGCCCCGGTGGCGATCGAGATGATCTCGCCCATGGTCCCGCCGTGGGACACGACCACCACCGTCTCGTTGGGATGGCGGGCAGCGATCGACGTGATGCCGCGCTGCACTCGAGCGCGAAACGCGTCGGCCGGCTCGGCGCCGGGGATGACGTCCCAGCGCTGCTCGACGCGCATGCGCTGGGCGATCGGATGGTTCTCGGCCACGTGCTTGCGGAACACGCCGCCCTCCCACTCGCCGAGGTGCACCTCGCGCAGGTCGGGCTCGACGACCGGTGTGATGCCGAGCGCGGCGGCCAGGGGCGCCGCCGTCTGGTGCGTGCGCTGCAGCGTGGTCACGTAGATGGCGCTGATGTCCTCGTCCTGCAGTCGCTTCCCGACGAGCTCGGCCTGACGCACGCCCTCGGGGTGCAGCGGCGGATCGCCCTGGCCGTCGACCAGCGGGAACGGCTCTCCCTCGACGGCGGCGGCCGACTCGCCGTGGCGCACGAGCAGCAGCTCGGTGGCGCCGGGCGGGCGGGCGAAGCGGTGCTGCCGGATCTCCTTGGCCATCGGGCGGCAGAGTAGGTGGCGATGCCGATCACGCTTGCCTTCGTCGGTCACGCGCCACCCGAGACGGCGGCGGCCGCGTCGGCGTACGAGGACGAGGCGATCGCGCTGTTCGCCGACCACGGCGGCGAGCTGCTGTCGCGCGTGCGACGTCGCGCCGACCAGGACGACTCGCTGCCGTGGGAGGTGCACCTGCTGCGCTTCCCCGACCGCGACGCGCTCGCCGCGTACATGGCCGATCCCCGTCGGCTGGCGCTGGTCGAGCGCTACGGCGACGTGTTCTCGTCCAAGCAGCTGGTCGAAGTGGACGTGCTGGACTGAGCACGCAGCGCGGTCGGCGTGTCGCACCGGGCCGAGCCGGGAACGCAGTGCACATGCATGCTTCGAGACGGGTTCTCAGTGGTGCTGCCATCGGCGCGGGGACGACGGCGCTGGTCGGCAGCCTCCTGCTCGGCTCACCATCGGGCGCCACGGAGGCGAGCTACAGCTTCGCCAAGCCGGAGGCGCTCGATGCCGTGCCCGCCGCCGTGCTCGTGGAGGGCGAGCAGCAGCTGGTGGGTGCTGCCGGAGCCGGCTCGTACGTCGTGGAGCGCGTCGGCGATCACCTCACGATCGTCAGCGCGTCGCCGGCATCGGGGTGGACGGTCGAGGTGCTGCACAACGACGGCGCCATGGTCAAGGCGGTGTTCTCGAACACGGTGACGATGGTCTTCGCCATGGCGACGCTGGGCGACGACGGCATGGTCGGGGTCGAGGCGTTCGAGAAGGCGATCCCGGTCGTGACCCCGCCGCCGGTCGTCACCAAGGCGGCGGCCAAGGTCGAGGCGGTCAAGGCGTTCGGCGCTGGCGACCACGATGGCTGGTGCGACAAGGACGGCGACGGCCAGCGTGACGGCTTCGACGGCGCGTCGTTCGCCGGCGACGGCGACTGGGACGGCGAGCACGACTGGGACGGTGACGGCGACGGCAAGCGCCGCCACCGCGATGGCGACCGTGACACCTGGGACGGTGACCGCGACGACTAGCGCGTGAGGTGCTTGGGGTTGGCCACTGCCAGCCGATCCCGCACCGTCGCCGCCAACGAGGCCCAGTCCGTCCCGCCCCACTCGCGGGGCGGCTGGGCCAGCTCGCGCTCGACGATGGCGACGACGTTGGCGGCGACGCGGGCGTGGAACTGCACGCGGCCCTCGGTCGCCGGCATGACGTCGTTGGTGAGGAACTCGCGCACCGCCTCCAGCAGCTCGCGCGCCGTCGGCCGCCCGTGCATGCCGGGCGTGTCGGGCAGGTCGTCGTCGGGGACCGAGGCGCGAGCCGCCGCCCACTCGTCGGGGGCCAGCAGCTCGATGAGATCCCACTCCTGCTCGCACACCCGTCGCCCGATGGCGGCCAGCTCGACGCTGCGCACCTGCCCGGTGAGGTGCACCGACGCCTGGCCCATGCAGCCGATGCCCCACTTCAGGGTGTTCATGACGAGCCACCAGTGCAGCGCGTCGCGGTCGACCGTGCGGCCCGACGCCGCCTCGTACGCGTCGACCAGCTGGTCGATGGTGCCGACGCCGCCGACGGGCAGCGGCGCGCCGAAGCGCCACGCCTTCACGCACAGCCACCCGAGATCCTCGAGCGGATCGCCGAGGTGCACGAGCTCCCAGTCGATCGCCGCGGCGAGGCCGTGCTCGTCGACGATCACGTTGCCCATGCGCAGGTCGCCGTGGACGATCACCCGCTCGGTCGACGAGGGCCGGTTCGCGTCGAGCCACGCGTAGGCCTGCTCGAAGGTGGGGGAGGCGTCGTCCATCGCCAGGTACCGCTCCCAGTACGTGGCGAGCGTGTCGGTCTCCATCGCGTTGGGCAGCTCGGCCGGGTCGATGGCGTGCAGGCCACCCAGGAACTCGCCCAGCTGGGCAGCGAGCACCTCGCGTGCCTTGGCGTACTCGTCGTCGCGCAGGATGCGTCGGGCCAGCGTCTCGCCCGGGACGCGCGACATGATCAGCCCGGCAGTGCCGAGCACGCCGCCGCCGTCGTCGGCCAGCACCTCGGGGACGCGCAGGCCGTGTCGTCCGCAGGCGCGCATGGCGTCGGCCTCCAGGCGCATCGAGCCGGGGAGACCGGGCCTGCCCTCCGGGTCGCGCCGGAGGATCAACGGGCGGCCATCGGCCTCGAAGGCCCACGTCTCGCGGGAGGCCCCGCCCGACAGGCGGGTCAGGTGCTCGATCCGGGCCCCACCGAGGAGCTTCGCCAGTGCGTCCGCGACCACGCCGGCACCATAACTGAGCGATCGTTAAGGTGGCGCCGTGGACTACGAGCAGATCCTGCGGGAGCAGCGCGACGAGATCGTCGTGCTCACCCTGAACCGGCCCGAGAAGCTGAACGCGTGGACGCCGCGCATGAGCGTCGAGCTCACCGACGCGATCGAGGCGGCCGATGCCGACCCGTCGGTCGGCGCTGTCGTCGTCACGGGTGCCGGGCGCGGGTTCTGCGCCGGCGCCGACATCAGCGCCGTGTTCGACGCCCAGATCCAGGGCGAGGAGCGCGCCGCGTCGGCCACGCCGACGCGAGCGCGCGACTGGATCGAGCTCATCCGCTCGACCAAGCCGATCGTGGCCGCGGTGAACGGTCCGTCCATCGGGGTCGGGCTGACGATGATCCTGCCGTTCGACCGCATCGTCGTCGCCGAGAGCGCCAAGCTCAGCGTGCGCTTCGTGAAGATGGGTCTGGTGCCCGAGCTGGCGAGCTCGTCGTTCCTGCCGCAGCGATGCGGGCTCGGCGCGGCGTCCGATCTCATGCTCAGCGGTCGCACCGTGCTCGGCCCCGAGGCGGTCGAGCTCGGGCTCGCCGACGAGGTGGCGGCTGATGACGCCGTGCTCGACATCGCCATCGAGCGGGCCCGCTCCTACGCCGAGAACCCGACGCCGCAGCTGCGCTGGATCAAGCAGCTCATCTCGCAGAACGCCAACGAGACCGACACCCGCGTCGTGCAGCAGCGCGAGGTGGCGCTCCTGCAGGAGGCGTACGCATCAGCCGAGCACAAGGAAGCCGTCGCCGCGTTCATGGAGAAGCGCAAGCCCGTCTTCCGCTAGCACCACTCGAACTCTGTCGCGCTGACCGGTCTCAGGCCGGTCCACGCGACAAAGCTCGGATCAGCCGTTGTCCTCGATGTAGCGGGTGAGCGCGTCCTGGATCTCGCGGTCGGCGCGGGTCACCACGGAGTCGACCGAGTCGCCGCGCAGGACGAGGCGATCGAGCGAGTTCTTGATCGCCTCGTTGTAGGCGCGGTACGGCCCGATCTGGGGTCCGGGTCGCTCGGGGTCGACCTGCAGCAGCTGGTCGTACGCCACCTTCAGCATCCGGCCGGCCAGGTCGTCGGTCCAGTACGACGCCACCGGCGGCGCGTTGGCCGCGGTCTGGGTGGTCGGCAGGTACGAGCCGACCAGGTGCCACGCCACCTGGCTGTCGGTCTCCCACATGAAGCGCATGAACGCCCACGCCGCCGCCTGCTCCTCGGGCTCGACCGTGTTGGTGAGGAAGAACGACCCGCCGGACACCCTGACCTTCCCCGACTCCTCGACGCCGGGGAACGGGCCGGCAGCGGGTGAGATCACCGAGAGGTCGGCGCCGCCGGTGTCGACGTCACCGCCACCGCCGAGCACGGCCTTGATGGTCGTGGCCGCCGTGCTCGTCTCGATCAGCATCGACGAGTTCTGCTGGGCGACGGCCAGGTACTGGTTGATCTGGCCGTCGGTGGCGGAGTGGCCCTCGAGCAGGCCCTCATCGGCCATCTCCTTGATCCACGTGTAGAGCTCTCGGGTCACCTCGTTGTCGAACGTCGACTCGTCGGCCAGGCCGTCGCGCCCGTTGCCCTCGTTGACGACCGACGCGCCGGCGCCGTTGATCCACGACTCGACGAACCACGAGTTGAGGACCAACGACAGCGGGGCCCGGATGCCGGCCGCCTTCAGCGCGCGTGCCGCCTCGCGGAGCTCCTCCAGCGTCTGCGGCGGCCTCGCCGGGTCGAGGCCGGCTCGCCGGAAGTGGTTCTCGTTGAAGTAGAGGATCGGCTCGCTCACGTTGGTGTAGCCCGGCCAGTACACGCCGTCGGCGGTGTAGTAGCTGCGCACCGCCGGCAGCTGGCCCGTGGTGAAGTCGTCGGCCTCCTCGCACGCCTCGGCCGGGAGGATCACGCCGCTGTCGACGATCTGGCGGAGCGTGGTGTCCTCCAGGTACACGATGGCCGGCAGCTGGCGGCTGGGGATGGCGGCTACGAACTTGCGCAGC
>DASUCO010000222.1:0-3782 GCA_036275955.1 Acidimicrobiales bacterium | reverse complement strand
CCTTCATCGGGCCGGCACCCGTCGCTTGAACGACGTGCGCCGCGTCTGCGGCCCGATGGGCAGCAGCGGGCGAGGACCGCCCGGTGCCTTGGCCCAGTGCTCGACCAGCCAGCCCCGCTTGCGGGCGATGGCGGCCAGGCGCGTCTCGGGGTTCACCGCCACCGGGAAGCCGGCGGCCTCGAGCATCGGCAGGTCGGACGCGGAGTCGGCGTAGGCGACGGCCTCTTCGAGCAGCAGACCCTCGGCGTCGGCGTAGTCCTGCATGATCATCGCTCTCGCCTCGCCGGTCGGCGGGCCCTCGATGAGCTCGCCGGTGTACGTGCCGTCCGGGCGGATGCTCATGCGGGCGCACACGATGTCGTCGAAGAGCGGCGCCAGCGTCTCCTGCACGACGACGTCGAGCGCCCCTGTGATCAGGAGCGTGCGATGGCCCAGCCGCTTGTGCTCGCGCACGCGCCGGAACCCCGCCGGGAACGACTTGGTGATGATGAGGCGGGACAGCAGCTCCTGCGCGTCCTCGTCGAGCTGGGCGATCGGTGCGCCGTCGTAGCGCCGGTAGAAGTGGCGCAGGAAGTCGCCGCGGTCCTTGCGGTCGAGCTTGAGCAGCGACGGCGCCTCGGCCAGGGTCTGCAGCACGAACCGGGCCCGCTCGGTCGGCGGCAGGCGACGCGTGGCCAGGAACGCGTACGACTCGACGACGTTCGACGCGATGAGCGTGTTCTCCAGGTCGAACACCGCCAGGTGGCGCGCCGGATCGAGGACCTGCCGGCGCAGGCGGTCCTCGCGCTTCTCGCTCGTCGAGCCGCCGGCGGTGGTGCGCACCCGGGCGTGCTCGACGACCGACGGCAGGTGCACGTCGTGCACGTAGCGATCCCAGTCGATCACGCGGGGGTCGAAGCAGAACGTGCGCTTGTCGTCCTCGTCGAGCGACTCGAAGCGCGAGAGCAGGCGGTCGACCTGGAACTCGGCCTCGGTCTCGGCGTACGCGCCGTAGAGCTCGACGTAGGTGAGGGCGCGATCGACGTCGGTGCGCTTGGTCTCGAGCGTCTCCGACCAGCGGGCCTGGGTGCCGCGGAGGGGGAGCGAGCCGAGCACCTTCTCGGCGCGATCCATCAGCTTCACGGCGCGCTCCAGCTGCGACTGGACGCGACCGCGGCCGGGGAACGTCCACTCCGGCACCAGGATCGGCTGGCCCTTGGGGTCGTACAGCGGGTGCTCGCCGAACCAGTCCTGCACCAGCCCGACCAGGCGCCGGTACTTGAGCGGGTTGGCGGCGCCCGACGCGACCTGCACGACCGTCGGCTCCGGCTCCGGGCCGCGGGCGGCCGCGTCGATGACGGCGGCGACCACGTGGTCGACGGGGATCACGTCGACGGTGCCCTCGGGGATGCCGGGGAACTCCTTCAGCAGGCCGCGGGCGTAGGAGATGATCACCGGCTCGGCCATGCGGAACCCGCGGATCCAGCCCGGCCGCGGCTCGAGGTGGGCCGACTCGATGATCGACGGCCGGACGATGGTGACCGGCACGTCGCCGCGTCCCTCGAGCAGTGCCTGCTCGCCGAGTGCCTTGGTGTACGCGTAGGCGTCGGGCCAGCCCAGGCTGCGGGCGCGCGAGCGGCCAGCCTCGACCATGCGATCGGCCACCCACTCCTCGCGCAGCCGCTCGGCCTTGTCGGCCAGCAGCGGCGTGCCGGCGGCGCCCAGCTCGCTGCGCGCCCCCTTGGCGAACTTCGTGAGCAGATCGGGCGTGCGGCTCTCGGCCTCGACGTCGGCGCGGCGTCGCCGTGCCTGCTCGACCTCGACCCGCCAGTCGAGGTGCATGGAGAAGGGCTGGTCGCGCAGCGGCGCCTCGATGGCGGTGCCGCGCCGGTTGCCGGCCACGTAGCACGTCGACACGGCGACGAGGTGGGCCGTCGAGCCGATCGACTGCAGCGTCTCGGCGATGCGGATCGGCCCCAGCAGGTTGACCTCGACCGCGCTGTCGAGCGGCGAGTCGAACGCGACCGTGGCCGCGGAGTGGATCACGGTGTGGCACGAGAGGAGCGCGGCGCGGCCGTCGTCGTCGAGACCGAGACCGTCACGGCCGACGTCGCCGTCGACGACGGTGATGCGACGGGCGCACATGGCGTCGAAGTCGTCGACCTCACCCCGCAGCCGGTCGAACGCGTCGTTCCTCAGGATCTCCCGCTCGACCCGGCGCTGCGAGGTCGACCTGCGGCCGGGACGCACCAGGAGCACCAGCTCGCACTCCGGCACGCTGCGCAGCAGCCGCTCGACGAGGGCGGTGCCGAGGAACCCGGTGGAACCGGTCACGAAGAGGCGGCGCCCCGCCAGCGCCTCGGCGATCACGCCGAACTGTCTACCACTTGGTAAGGACACGTCAGGGCCCTTCGGCCCTGACGTCGCCGGGCGGCGATGGGGCCCAATGGAGGGGTGACCGACGCACCTGATGTCATCGACCTCCTCCTGGAGGACCACCGCACCGTCCGTGGCCTGCTCGCCGAGCTCGACGCGGCGGACACCCCCGACGAGCAGCGGCGTCTGTACCTGCGCATCGCCGAGCTGCACTGCGGCCACGAGGCGGCCGAGGAGCACGTCGTGTTCCCCGCGCTGCGCCGGGCGGCGCCGGGTGCGGCGAACGCAGCGCTGGCCCGCATCGGCGAGCACCAGGAGCTGGACCAGCTGCTCGACGAGATGCAGCGGCTGACCCCCTCCGGGCACGCCTTCACCAAGCGGGCGGTGGCGCTGGTGCTGGCGCTGACCGCCCACCTGGACGCCGAGGAGCAGCTCGTGTTCCCGCTGCTGCGCCGGTCGGTGACGCCCGACGTGCTCGCGTCGCTGGCGGTGGAGTCAGCCCGCGCGAAGGAGCGGGCACCCGCGTTCCGCGCCGCCGTCTGATCAGTCCAGGGTGGCGTTGGCCGCTTCGAAGATGGCCGCCGTCTTGGCCGAGTCGCTCGGCCCCTCGACGCCGTCGATCCACGTGCTGCGCTGCTGCGCCATGAAGTCGCCGCCGTAGACGTGCACGGCGCCGGTCCACCCGTGCGTCAACGGCGCGGTGACCGCATGGATGATGTCGGTCCCCATCAGGCTGACGTCACCCTCCACCAGCTCCTTGCCCCCCGCCGCCTCCAGACCGTCGCCGGCGCGCCGGTAGTACGCGTTGTCCTCCTTGCCGGCGAACACGCCGATGGCGCCCCACATGCGGTGGTCGTGCGGTGGGACTTGCATGCGCGGCGCCCAGACCGTCTTGATGATCGTGAGCTCCGGTGTGACCACGAGAGGCACGAACTCGGCCCGGGTGCAGGGGAGTGCCTCAGCCAGGCCGGCGCGGTCGGTGACGGCTCGCTGCAGCACGTCGCGCACGGCGAGCTGGGGTGCGTCCTCGCGGGCAGCCTCGAGCAGGTCGGCGAAGAGCGCGTCCAGATCCACACGCGAAGCGTACGTTTCAAGCCGTGGAGACACGAGAGCGGATCCTCGACGCCGCGCTGGTCTCCTTCGCCGACCGGGGCTACGAGGCGACCTCGCTCGACGCGCTCGCCGCCGGTCTCGGCGTGCGCAAGCAGACGATCCTGTACCACTTCGGCACCAAGGACGCACTGCTCGAGGCGGTGATCGATGCGTCCGCCGCCGACCTGGCCGATGCGCTGGAGCGAGCCCTGGCCAAGGCCGGTCCCGGCTTCCAGCGCGTCGAAGCACTGGTGAAGACGACGTTCCGCCTTGCGGCGCGGCGCCCCGAGCTCCTCGGGCTGCTGCGGGAGGTGAGCCGACTCGGTCCGCCGGCC